>PFAT01000047.1 GCA_002773575.1 Candidatus Falkowbacteria bacterium CG10_big_fil_rev_8_21_14_0_10_44_15 | reverse complement strand
AAAATATTTCTTAAATATACTGATTATAATTTTTAAAGACGCGCCGTGGCGCGTCTCTACTCATTTAATTAACATCCAAACCTTCGCCCGCGCTCTTAAATCCGCCAAATATTCGTCAAAATCGTAATTAGTAAAAATAGTTATTTGCTTCAGCCAAACTTCTTCTTCCTGACGGCGATTTATTTTACGGTCATAAACTTTCACGATAAAATATTTGTCTTCTTCTTTTATTACCTGGCTGACTTCGCCAGCCGCTAAATTTTGCGCGGCCGCTTTCAGCGCCTCATTCATCGCGTTTGTTTTTACATAGCCGATGTCGCCGCCCTGCAGGGCATGTATGTCTTCGCTATATTTTTGCGCGAGCGTTTCAAAATCGTCTTTGTTTTTTTCTAACAGCGCCGCTACTTTCGCTAAGCGCAAAGTGGCTCCTTGATGCAACTTGTCATCGGCAATAAAGGTCCGTTTTATTTTAGCCGCTAAAACTTGATAATAAACTACTTTATCAACAAACGTTTCTTTGGTTAAGCCGTACTCGTTATAGATTTTATCAATTAATTTTTCTTCTCCGCCGGCGCTTGCGGCAAACTGCTTAAAAGCCGCTTGTTTTTCCTCATCATTTATTTTAACGCCATAGGCAACGGCTAACTTTTTTAAAATATTATAATAAACTAACTTTTCTCTGACTAAACGATTTTTATCCGCCGCTTCCCCGCCGGCCTCGCTCGCGTAATAATCGCTCCAAAGCCGCAACTCATTAAGGTAAGCGGAATATCTTATCGGCCTCCCGTTGACTATCATGGCCGGCCAAGGCAGACGGTTAACTAAGACGGTGACTAAATTATCGGTGCGCGGGCGGGAATAGACGAGATAAGACAAACCGCTGACGACTGCGATTAAAATGACGATAACGGCCGCGCCGGTTAAAGCAAACCGCTTTGCCCGCTGCTTGAAATAATTTTTAATTTTTTTTATCTTTTTGGCGAAGGCCTTTTTACGCGCCGCCCGCCGCTCGGCGGCTAATTTTTTTCTTTCTTCTTTCGCTTTTAATTTGAGCGCTAATTTTTCCGCCCGCAGCCGGTTTTTAGCGCGGCGCGTTTTTTCCTGCCGTTGTTTTTCTTCGTTTAAATCCAGGCGCGCCGCCTCCGCCGCGCTCTGCTCGGTAATCAGGCGCTCTTGGCGCGAGGCCGCCTGTTGTTTTAATTTTTCCTCCTTTGCCTGCCGTGCCCGCTCGGCCGCTGATTCGCGCCGGGTGCGCTTTTGTTTCGCCCGCTCCGCTAAACGCGAGGGGTTAAACCAAAATTTGCCCGACGGAAACGGCGGCGGGCCGAATTCGTTAACCGTATCGGCCGCGCTAAAGGAGCCCCCGCGCTGTAAATTTTGCGCGCTGTCAACCGAGCGCGGCGGCGCGACTCCGGCGGCGTTGTAAACTTTATCGGCGGTTTTTGGGTTTGACGCGAGCGGCAGAGTATCTTTAGCCATCGCCGGCCGCCGCACTTTTTTTATGCCATCAAGCTGCTTAACCATAACGATTAACGGTCATCGGCTGGAGGCCGCGTTAAAAAAATAATCCAGCCATTTGCGCGGATTGCTTTTAGTTTCAGTGATATTTTTATCCAAACCCGGGATGTTAAAAACGGATTTAGACTGCTCCGGCGCCGTCGGGAGCCGCGCCGCGTCTTTGACGATTACTACTTTTTCTCCCGGCTTTTTTAAATCCAAATTAAGCCGGGCTTCTTTTTCGGCGAAACCGTCGCTTTGGAGATAATTAAGCAACTCGCCTAAATCTTTATTTTTGTTGTCAATGCGTTCGGCTTCGGCTTCCAGCTCTCTGATTTCTTTATTCAGCGCCCTTTGCTGATTAATTTTTTTCGTCAAAGGAAAAAGAATTAAAATAACGGCGGCTAAAATAATAATGGCTAAAATTTTGGAGCGCCAAAGACCCCGCTTAAAAATAGAATCCGTTTTGATGCCGCGAAAACGCATATTAACTCCAATTATTGTTAAATTTCTTATCAATTACTGTTCTTGAGTCTATGGCTTTATTGACCAGCGCATCCGCCTCTTTGTTTCTTTCCCGGATAACATGTTTAAAAGTGACTTTGCGAAAACCTTGCGACAAATTATAAACTTTCATAAATAACGGAGCTAACTCTTTATTTTTTACCTTATACTCCCTATTCAACTGTTTAACTACTAGCTCGCTGTCTAGGTAAAATTCCAGCTCGCTGGCGTTTAACTTCCGCGCTTCCTCCATGGCTCTAATAACCGCTTTGTATTCGGCCTGATTATTAGTCGCCTCGCCGATATACTCGGCAATCTGAATCTCCCCCTCGTCCCGCAGTACTGCGGGAGATATGGGGGTGAGGGTTATGCCAATGCCGGCCGGTCCCGGGTTGCCGCGCGCGCCGCCGTCGGTGTGAATAATAAGTTTTTTACAATTCAAGTCAGCCATATAATGCAAATCTACAAATTTATGCAAATACTGCAAAAAATAATTTATGCAAATTACGCCTTTTTATAGTATAAGCCGTTTAGAATCCTCTTAGGAACTAAACGCGGTTGCCTAAAATTTACTAAAATTCCTAAATGTAAATTTAAAGTTACTAAATATCTCTTTACCTGATAATAATCTTCTTTAGTTAAGGAATCTCTGGTTTTGAATTCAACTATTATCTTATCTTCAATTATAAAATCTACTATACATCTAACATCTCCTTTTCCATATTGATGGTCGTTGAAGCGATACTCTCTTATATACTTAAGGTTCTTTTGTTGCAATAGCTTTTTAAAATAATCTCCGTATTGTTTTTCGCTACGAAAACGGCCTAAATCTTTATGTACCTGAAAAAATAACCCGACTATTTCATAAGATAATTCTTTGTATATGCATTTATCTTCTTCCATAACATAATTTGCATATGAAATTTTGTAGTATTTGCATGTTAATTTGTAGTATTTGCATTATATTTCAAATCCACAATCTTCAACTGCATTTCCCTTCGGCCGTTCCACTCGTTCCTGTCTATATAGTACACTAAATCAATTTTGTCTCCAACTTTTATCCGTTTCCATTCCTCGCTGGCGCTAAAGGCAACCGCGTCCAGCAAAATTTTATTTTCAGCCTGCAATTTTAATTTTAAATGCTGCCCGTCAGCGCCCATATTCAGCATATTAACTACCAACAGATTAGCGGTTAAAAATTTGGGCTGGGGATTGCCAACGCCAAAAGGCCGTAACTGCTGCAAGGCGGCGTATAATTCTTCATTAATATCGGAAAAACTAACGGCTAAATCAATGTTTAAGGTGGGGGCAAGCTCAACGCCGGCTAATTTTTCCGCCGCAATTTTTTTCGCTTTGGCTAAAAAGGGCGCGAGCATTTCCCGGCTTTTTAGCGTAAAGCCGCAGGCCTGTTTATGGCCGCCAAAGTTAGCTAACCATTCCGCGCATTCTTCCAGCATCGCCGTAACGTCAAACTCGGCGATGCTGCGGCCGCTGCCGACAATTTCCCCTCCTTTGTCAGTAACAGCCAAAGCCGGACGGTAATATTTCTCCGTCAATTTACCGGCCACGAGCCCCATAACTCCGGCCGGCCAGGGAGCATTTCTCCCCTCTCCTTCATAAGGAGAGGGGTCGGGGGTGAGGTTTGGATCAACCGCGAATAAAATTTTATCTTCTTGATTAACTTGCGTATCGGCGTACTGAAAAATTTCTTCGGTCAGGCGCTGGCGCTCTTGGTTAGTGGCGTTTAATTGCTGGGCGATTTTATCCGCTTCAGCTTCGTTTTCGGTAACTAATAATTCATACGCGTTGTTGGCGTGGTTTAAGCGGCCGGCGGCGTTCAGGCGCGGCGCGAGCTGAAAACCAACCTGCCAGGAATCAATCTCCCGATTATTGCCGTTTTTATCCACTCCCGAACGCGCCACGGCAATTAATTTTTTTAACCCCAAGCGGGAAGTTTTGTTTAAAACCACTAAGCCGTATTTCACTAAAACTCTGTTTTCATCTATCAGCGGCACTAAATCCGCAATCGTGCCGATAGCGACTAAATCCAGAAGCCATTTGATAAACACCTCACCCCTGCCCTCTCCTTGATAAGGAGAGGGCGACATTGTGCGAGAGGAATGGTTCCCCTCTCCTTCTTTAAGGAGAGGGGTTGGGGGTGAGGTCAACAGCGCCTGCGCCACTTTAAACGCGACCCCGCAGCCGGCTAAGCCTAGAAACGGATATTGCTCGCCGTTAACTTTAGGGTTTATAATCAAGCAATCCGGTAAAATGTCTCCGGGCTCGTGATGGTCAGTAATAATAATGTCTAATCCTAAAGATTTACCGTATTCAACTTCTTCTACATTACGAGTGGCATTATCAACGGTAATGATTAATTTCGCGCCTGCTTTGGCTAAATTTTTAATGGCGGATTTTTTTAAGCCATACCCTTCGCTGGCGCGGTCGGGAATGTATATATCAATTTTCGCCGCCGGCTCCGTTTTACCCGGCGTTGCTAAAAAAGATAACGTTTTATGCATAATCGCGGTTGAGCAAATTCCGTCCGCGTCATAGTCGCCGTAAACGACAATTTTATTTCCGGCTTGCAAATGTTTAAAAATCAATTCAACTGCTTCTTTCATCTGCTTAAACAAAAACGGGTCGTGCAGCTCTTGCGCGTAACTCGGCTCTAAAAACTTTTTTATCTGCTCGGCGCTTAAGCCGCGGCCGGCCAGCAACCGCAAAACAACCGGATTTACTTCCGGATTATTTTTGATGGTATTTTCACTTGCTTTATTGTCAGCCACGCGCCATCTTTGCATAACTCTTACAAATTACAAATCATACACAAATATACAAATTGATGACAGCGAAGACAGAAACTAATATTTGCATATTTGTAAAATATTCGTAATTTGTAAGGTTAATAGAAAATCGGCAGTACGGTAAAAAGCACCAGCGCGATAATCATAATGATAAAAACGATCTGCGCGAATTTTCGCCTTATTTTTTTGCCGTTCATAATTTTAAATTATAATAAATTCATAATGTATTTATCAACCGGCGCGTACTCGTCGGTTAAAATCGGCTCGTCTAATTTTAACTCTTTGAGCCAGCGATTGCTTAAGTAGCCGTTAAAATTTAAATTTGAACTTATGAAAGACGGCGGCGATTCGCTTTTTAAAGCGACTAACATTAAATTTTGCGCTTGCTCTCCCTCCGGCGAACTGACGTAAAATAAGTACACTTGCGGAAAAATTGATTTAAAAGTTTTGTATTCCGCGCGCAAAAATTGCCCCCGCGTTCCTTCAACCGCGGAAATAATATTAATCAACGCTACCCCGCCGCTCGTCAGGCGCTCGTACATTTTACGGGCCGCTTCTTGCGTGGTGAGCTGGTAAGGGATGGCGTTCGTTGAGCGGTAAGCGTCGTTAAAAATAACATCGTATCGTTCTTGGCTGCGGTTTAAAAAAATTCGTCCGTCAGCGTGAAAAATCCGCAAACGCGGGTCATCCCGCAGGCGAAAATATTGCCGCGCTAATTCGGTTAATTTAGGGTCAATTTCCACCACATCTAATTGAGCTTGCGGAAAAGCGGACAAATAATGTTTAGGATAAGAATACGCTCCGCCGCCGATCATCAGCGCTTTGGTAAAACCCGGCGTAAAGTGCGCGGCCAAATCATAGTATTTCGTGTACTCGTATACCAATTCGTCGCTATGCAAAAACATCGCCGCCTGCGAGTTGCCTTCAAAATTCAGCCGGCGGACCGGCTTACCCGTTTCTTTATCAATATCGTTAAAAATCAAAGCATGCGCGTACCGCGTATCAATTTCCGCCCATCCGCGCCGCGCTAACCATTGGCTGTAGCCGTTATGGCCGGCAAAAGCGGTTACGATAATTATAGCGGCTAACGTCTGCGAGCGCCAATTATGCCCGTAGGCGATAGCGGAAACGATTACTAAAGCGAGCGCGACGCCGTACATAATGGCGGTAATGCCAAAACTAGGAATCAGCCAAAAACCGGCGAGAAATGTTCCCGCGATACTGCCGATGGTGGAGAGCGCGTAAAGGTTGCCCACGGTTGAGCCGGATTGCGCCAGCGCGCGCAGTTTCAATTTAGCCGCGTACGGCGACACCATGCCGAGCAAAACGCTGGGCGGAGAAAATAAAACCAGCGCGGCGATAATTGAACTTATCCGGATGTCTGTTATCCATTTGATAAGATAAAACAGCAGCCAAAATTTTATTAAAGCGATTAAAGCCACATAAACGCCGGCGGAAAAAATAATCAATGCTAACCAGCGATAACTAGGATAGCGGTCGCTTAGTTTCCCGCCGTACCAATAACCAACTGACAAACTGCCTAAAATTACCCCGATTAAGCTCGTCCAGACAAAAATAGAAGCGCCCACATAAGGCGCGAGCACACGCGAGCCGACTAATTCTATTGTCATCACGGCCGCGCCGCAGAGAAAAACCACTAATTCTAAATTATATTTTTTCATAGATTACTTCTTCAAAACGGCTAAAAACACTGCCGGCGGAATATCCACTTTGCCTTTGCCCATCGCGGCCATTTTTTTCTTGCCTTTTTTTTGCTTTTCCAATAATTTGCGCTTGCGCGTAACGTCGCCGCCGTAAAGTTTAGCGGTAACGTCCTTGCGCAAAGCGGCTAACCGCTCGGCGGCGATGATTTTTCCCCCCACCGCGGCTTGCAATTTAACCATAAACATTTGCGGCGGCAAAGTTTCTTTCAGCGATTCCACGATGGCGCGGCCGCGCCGGAACGCTTCGTCTTTATAAACGATAACCGAGAGCGGCTCTACCGGCTCTTCGGCGACCATTATATCCAGCCGCACGACTTCGGCCGGCCGATAATCCAAAAAATCGTAGCTTAAGGAGGCGTAGCCGCTGGTTGCGCTTTTTATTTTATCATAAAAATCCGTTAAAATCGTGGACATCGGCATTTCATAATGCAAAATAGTTTGCCGCTCGCCTAAATACTCGGTATTTTTATAGAGGCCGCGCTTTTCCTGCACGAGATTCATAATCGCGCCTAAATAATCTTTGGGCGCGACGACGTCCAAACTCACCCACGGCTCCAAGATTTCTTTCATTTGCGCCGGGTCCGGCAGTTCCAGCGCCGAACGCACTATTAACTCTTCGCCGTTGCTTTTAGTAACCTGATAGGCAACGGAGGGCGTGGTTACGACTAACTCTAAATTAAATTCGCGCCGCAGCCGCTCCTGAATTATTTCCAGATGCAACAGTCCCAAAAAGCCGCAGCGAAAACCAAAGCCCAACGCCGGTTCATGTTCCGGCTCGTACTGCAAGGAAGCGTCGGTCAGTTTTAATTTTCCTATGCTGTCACGCAACTCCTCGTACTCGTTTCCTTCTTTGCAAAAAATTCCGGCGAACACCATCGGCTTTACTTCTTTGTAGCCGGGCAATGCCCTCACCCCGTCGCTTCGCTCCTTCCCCTCTCCCGCCCCGCGGGAGAGGGGGTAGGGGGCGAGGGCGGTAACAGTGTCCCCCACTTTACACTCTTCAACCGTTTTCAGCCCGGTAACAATGTAGCCGATTTGGCCGGTCGCTAATTCCGGCGCCGGCAGATAATCCGGTTTGAAAAACCCAACCTCCAGCGCTTCGCTTTCGGCTTTGGTCGCGAGCATTTTTATTTTTTCTCCCTTTTTTATTTCGCCGTCCACCACGCGCACGTAAGCGACTACGCCGCGGTATTCGTCAAAAACGGAATCAAAAATTAAGGCGCGCAATAACCCCCTCCCGGCCTCCCCCTTAGTAAGGGGGAGGGGCACGCGCTCGTCGTCTCCCTCTCCTTGCGAAGGAGAGGGGTGGGGTGAGGTCGGAGCCGGCACCCGCTCAATCACCGCCCGCAATATTTCCTCTACTCCCTGCCCGGTTTTGCCGCTCGCTTCAATTATTTCTTCCGGGTTGCAGCCCAAAAGTTTCGCCAGGCTTGCTTTCGTTCCTTCAACGTCAGCCGCGGGCAAATCAATTTTATTCACGACCGGAATAATTTCCAAGTTTTGCTCTAAAGCTAAATATAAATTAGCGAGCGTTTGCGCCTGAACGCCCTGCGTCGCGTCCACGAGCAAGACCGCGCCTTCAACGGCGGCTAAACTGCGCGACACTTCGTAAGAAAAATCCACATGCCCGGGCGTGTCAATTAAATTTAACTTATAGCCCTGATATTCCATATTGACCGGCGCCAGCTTTATCGTAATGCCGCGTTCGCGCTCCAAATCCATTTTGTCTAAAATCTGCGCTTTCATTTTTCGCTTATCAACGGTATTAGTAATTTCCAGCATTCGGTCCGCGAGCGTGGACTTGCCGTGGTCAATATGCGCGATGATGCAGAAGTTTCGGATATGATTCATAAGATAATTATAAAATCTAGTTAGATGTTAATTTTATGTTACTAAACTTTACTTGCTTAGTCAAAGAAAAAAGCCAGTAGTATTGCGCTACTGGCTTTCAAATAATCAAGAGAAAGAACGAGTCGGTTGCTTTATTTTACA
>PFAT01000018.1:814-9639 GCA_002773575.1 Candidatus Falkowbacteria bacterium CG10_big_fil_rev_8_21_14_0_10_44_15 | reverse complement strand
CCAGCCACCAGTTTTGCCAAAGCCTGCACCACCTTTACGCCGGAGTAATATTTATGCTACGCTATATTCAACTTATGTCCCGCCTGCTCAAAAATTTTTTACTCCTGGCAGTTTTTTCTTTGGCGGCGCTGTTTGCTCCTCGCTCCGTCGCGGCGCTTGTCCCAGATTTTGTCCAAGCTGTCCAAGAAGGCAATAATCTCCAATGGTATCTGGGAGGCAAATCCGGCATGCTTTCTACCACCACAGACGCTTTAACCGTCTTTATAGTTGGTGCCCGCGACCAACAAGGCAATATTGTTCAAGTCGGAGCAGTGCAAACTACGGCTTCACTAATTGCTTCCACCTATAACAAACCAGCTTCTTCTGTTGACTATGTGGCCTATTTAATGAATAATTCCGGCTTGGCTAAATCCGCCTATGCTCAAGGAGAAGGCTGGAATTTTCTAGCAAGTGCCAAATCATCGGCTATGCCCCAAGTGATTTTGGAACTCTGGAAACTGATTAGAAACGTTGTTTATTTGTTCTTTATAGTAATTTTTGTGGCCATCGGCTTTATGATTATGTTTCGCTCCAAACTCAATCCCCAAACTGCGGTAAATATCCAACTGGCCTTGCCGGGAATTATTGTCAGCCTGATTTTAGTAACTTTCAGTTTTGCCATTTCCGGCCTGATTATTGATATGGTCTATCTGGGTCATAACTTAATTGCCGCTGTTTTTTTTGGAAGCTCAGCTAGTCCTTTATATACTCTCATTACTGCCGGAGGCGCAGGAACTGCAGGAGCTTATCTTGACGCTGTTAACGGTATGGATATTATCACATCGCTTTTAGTCCCGACTTCTACATCCGGAATTATCGGTTGGGGTGAAATCAATGTTTTTAACCAATTAGCCGAGTTTATTAGCATCGGTGGGCTAATGGATAACGTTGCCAATCTTCTACAAGGAAACGTCTCCGGATTAATCCCTTTAATATTAGCTTTTTCATTGCTTGGTACGGGTTTGAAAATTTTCTTTGGATTATTAACAAAATACGTTACTTTAATTTTAATGACTATTTTTTCACCGTTTGTTTTTTTATTTACCGCTTTCCCAGGCCGAGGCGAGGGCGTGGGTAATTTTTTCAAAACCATGCTCTCAGCTGCCTTAACTTTTCCAGCCACAGCATTCATGTTTTTTCTCTCTGCCTTTTTTGTCAGTAAAGCCACTGGGGTTGACCTTAATGGTTTACCGCCGCTAAATGAAACCGGCGTTTTAATGCCTTCAACTGGAAGCACGGGGTTAAAAAATGTACTAGAACCTCTTGTGGGTTTGGGGATTTTAATGGCCGCTACACAAGTACCACAGGCAATTGATCAAGCCTTAGGAGCTAAGCCGGGTATAGCCGGGGCCGCTACGCCGGATATAGGAGGTGCTTTAAGCAAAATCCCGATTATTGGCGGTTTGATCCGCTAGAATTTGTTCTTATTGCTTTTAAAAATTGACTTCCTATAACCATTAAATCCCTAACCACTCGTGAGGCTTGCCCCATTCTAAACCAATAATAAGCATTATTTATTCCGTCACTAATTGCTTCAATTGACTTTCTTGGAATACTTAACAAACCTATTCTAGGGCTGATCCTTAATAAGAATATTCCTGTAAGCACTAATGGTAAAGGTGAAAAACCACTCATTTGTGGTTTCGTGTCTGGTAAATCGGCGATGTCTAAAGCTAATGCCGTTTGAAATTCAGGGCTGCTATAATCCGTTCGGACGGCTGTTTCAATTATTCCCATGGCTTCACCAAAATCGCCGCTGCCAATTTTTTTAAAAGCCATTTCAGCCGTTGAAAAATAATTTTCATTTGGTTCAACTTCTTCAGCTGCAAGTTCGTTTTCCCCATGTATATCCATCGGCATTTCTTGTTTTGGTTCCCAATTTTTGAGCGGTTCAACTCTGTCTTGCCAGGTATCCGGATATTGGATTTTTAGTTCCATGGCATATCGGTAAAATTCAATCACTTGAGGATTGGCGCCGTATTGCTGCAAAAAATTCAGGAAAATGTTTTGATCAAAAGTGTCGGGATTATCTAAATACTGACTCCATATTTTTCTTAACTCTACCTGTCCTGCCTGGTCTAAACTTAATTGAGTGGAAATATCTTCAAAGACTACTTCATTTATAGCCATAATCGGTTGACCTGTTTCTTGATCGAAAACAACTTCAGGTTTACTTGTATCGGGATTAATCGCCGTTTTAAATGTTTTCAATAGTCCTGCTGGCCCACCTTCGATGGCGGCCAAATCTATAACTGACCTGTCGTTCCCGTGTTGCGGGTCAGTCAACGGCTCAATATTTAAAGTTCCGTCAAACCCTTGAAGACTAAAGTCAATTTGGGTGTTGCTTGCTTCAACCGCTTGACTTTCTTCTGTAGATCTGGGGGAAAAATCAAAGGCAGTTCCGGCTTTTTTTTCTAAAATTTCTATTCCTTTATCTCTTATCCATACGATTGCGGTTACTATGACCGCTACTGGAATTCCTCGAGATGCCAACCATACAATTAGTTTTTTTATTTTACTATCGCTCTTACTGACGCTGGTGTTTATTTCTTCAAATATTTCAGCCCCAACATTAACAGCTTTGCCTGGCAGTTGAATCCCGTCAACGACACCTCTTCCTATTACCTTACCTGCTTTTTTCACCCCCTCGACAATCTTTTGTCCTTTAGTTAGGGGTTGAACTACTTTATCTTTTTGGTCTGGTACTCCTGGATCAATAATTTGCGTTGGCTCAATATCTTCACGCCTTTCCCGGTCAAAATCTTTTTGAAATCTATCATTTGTGCTTTCTGGCATATTTATTCAACCGGAACATAGGCGTTATGTTCGCGTAAATATGTAAATTGAGGCAAGTTGGCATCGGATATATCCGGATCGATTTTACTAGCCGCTTTAGCTCCCCACCTTTGAATCGCCAAATTATTAATTGCTAAATACCCCCCTGCAAGAATTGGCGCGGTTGTCCACCAGGTTAACCACCAAGCAGTAGTGTTTAATATTGTGGCCCAAATTAATTGAGGTGCGCCCAAGAATGCTTCGACAACTAGTGTCGGTAAATTTATCTTAACTTTATCTCCAATATTAGCTTGTGAAGCTTTAATTTGTAATCTATACCACCATGCTTTAGTTCTTAACGCTTGAGTTTCACGGGTTCTTTCCCCGCTTTCTTTTAATCTTTGCCGAAAAGGTTTATTACCTTGCCTAATAAACGCTATTTGTGAAGTTTCCTTCACAAATCTTTCTAACGTTTCTCTGTCCGTGTCCCAAACCCGACCCTGCATCATAAATTCAAACATTCCCACTCTTTGTTCGGCGATTTCCGAGGCTAACAGTTCGGCGTTAAACCAACCTTTTAGGGTTTTAATCAATGCCCCACGGCAAGCCGCATACATTTCCGTGCTGCGCATTTGTTTGGTTACCCAATCGCCAAACTGTAATAACTGAGTAAAATCTGCTACTCGATTAACAAACATGTTCTGTGGTAAGGCTGCGCCTGCCTGTCTCGGCGAGTCAGGTGTATACCCTGTTCCCGGTTCAGCTCCGATCGGCCGACCCAACAACAAACTTAATAGTGTTTGGGCACGGAGATTATAAAAATATTCCCGGTGTTTTTCACTCTTAAACTTTAGACCCAACGGGTAGTTAGCTGGTTGTATCCGTACCATTTTCCCGCCGATTGATTTTTTTCTTTGCAAAGTGGATTTATCTTTTACCTCAAAAGGTGTGCCTTTTAATTTGTTAATGCTATGAGAAACGCCCTCAACTCCCAGTTCCAATCTCCGCTCAAAATTTCCGCCCGGCATAAATTCCCAATAACGCCTCATACCATCATCACTTAGTCTCTCGCTCCAATTACCCGGCACCCAATCCCACTGCCAACCACTCCTTCCTTTTTGCCAAACCAACCGCCCCCCCTCAAAAATAACTTCACCCGGTCGCATTGGATCTGTCGCTGATTGTTTGATATCGAAACTATATTCGATTAAATTTTCATTAATCCACCCCAAAGATTCTCCGTTAGGCATTGATAGTCTAAACCATTTTCCTTCCCGATTACTAAAAATTTGTTCAACTAAATAGTCATTATCGTTAACGGTAAATCGTTCATCTTTTACAGTCGCACTGTCATTTTCTGGGGCTTCTCTTAATGAATCTCCTGTAAGTGGTTTTAGTTTTATCTTTCTCGCCCCGCCCATCGCCTCTCCTGATTCATCCAGGCCCATTTCATCAAAGAATAAGGCTAACTGAATTCTGTTTAACGATTGAATCAATAAATTGTCACGTTTGATTTTATAACCATCAACCACTACATCAACTACTTGCCAACTTTTTACCGGAGTAAATCCCGATTCATCATAACCGTCGGCAATTTCTTCATAAAATCCAGCCAATTGCTGTAAGGGCACATCCCGCTGTTGTGTCCATTGCAATGATTCGGTATCCCTCGCCCGCTCAATAAAGCCGCGCATTGCATTAGTCCAGTTTCTTAATAGCCCCTGACGCGCCAATTCCAGTCGCAATTGAGTCATTTTTTCCATGTAACTTAAATTACTGATCTCGCCTAAAACACTTCTGTGAGCCGCATAAATATCTTTATGCCAACCAATCAATTTTTCCAATTCCTCTGCCGCCCCCAATTGAACTTCTCCCATCGGATCAATGTATTTCGACAAATCCTGGGCGCTGGCGATTTCTAATTGCGTTAACCGCCTTAACATCGCCGCCTCGGCAAAAGCAATAAACCTCGCCAAGGGCCAATAGTTTTGACTGTTACTACGTCTGTGCCCAAACTCAGTAATTCCCTCAAGAACCTGGCCCGGGGTTACTCTCATTGAATAAATATCATCCGAAGCCGGTAAACGAATCATCTTCTTTAATAAATCGAGTGATTTTGTCGCACCGATGTCATAACCCTCAGCAAAAGTCAGGTCCATGTTTTTACCCAGCCGTTTATGGACTTCGGAATCGACTAAATCAAACACAAAACCCCAACAGCGACTATCGCGCAAAACATTGCGCATATTTAAAAACCCTTCAAAAAACTGCCGCTGCGCCGTAAATCTCGCATTGGTCGAGTCGGCTTCAAACTGATTAAGTAAAATGGCTAATTCGTCGTTATAAAAAATTTCATTAGCCCGCTTGTCAATATTTATCCCATCAAGCCTCAAAGATCTTGTTCCGCTAAGATCCAGGCTTAAGAAATTAACAAAGTTCTGCATTGCCTGACGAACCGTAAGGCTACGCTGGTCGTCAGGATTGAGTCGATCGTTTAAGCCAGCCTTACCCTGTTTTCCTTCACCGAGCAACCGCATATCTTCATCCAAAACCCACTTAATTCGGTCAAAAACACCACGGCGGTGATCATATTCCCCTTGATCCGGTTTTTGCCCGCGTTTAATTTTATAACGCGTATTTTGATAATTTAGATAGTCCCCTGCCTGGCCAGGAGTGTCTGTCATCGGCTCTGCCATTTGCCTTAATGCTTCTTCTATACTAATTTTGTTTTTTTGAGCAATTTCCCTAGCTCTGTTTAAATTATCGGGAGTTAGTTCGGGCATAAACAAAATTCGCTCTTCCGTATTGGCGTATTTTCGAACCAAGTCGTGGCTCCGATCATTAGCTTCCAGTAAATACATAAAACAGTGCTGCCAAATCTTATCTTTCTGGTCCCAGTATTTTTCTGGATTAAATTCTCGTGTATCGGGCACCATTGCTTCATAATTGAACCTGTCATTACTGGTGTCCCACCAACCCATCTTCATCATCGGCGACTCGGTAAAACGCATATTTTCTCCTAAAAATTCAAGCGTGTGACCGTCGGCGTCGGTAACAATTTCTTTATCAAAGATTTGCGCCGGGTGATAGGCTAAAATACGCAAATCTCCTCTACTCATATTTAAGGCGTCTAAAACATAAACCTTCTCAAACATCACCGCATCAACGATAAATTGAGGTAATTCGCCGTTTGCATCAAAATTGTATTTTTGCGCTAGAACCTCCAACTTGTATTCATAGCTTTTTCCTTGATTGAAAAAATACAAGGTTTTCAGGGCATAGATAAATCTTTCGTCTTTTTCCATATTTGATATCGCCACCTCACCGGAATATTGTCTTAATGTCACATTAATTTCGTCACGCTTGGCCATAGAATCAGGTATAACGTTATCGCTCATCGACTCAACGTTACCAACCAACTGACCGCGGTAAAACTTCCAATACAATACGTCAAGTAGAGCTTTGCCCCGCCAATAACCACCCTTATTCATTTGGTCTAAAAACTGCCCCAAAACCTTTTCTCCTGCCACTGACTCATATGCCAAAGCCGTTTCCAAACCACGCGCATCGGTTTCTACCCCCCCTCTTCCAATGTTTAATTTTTGACGTTCGCCGCTTTTATCCAGATAGGCAACCACAGAGGATCGCATTTCTCCAAGTCTACCTTCTACGGCTATTAATAATTTTTCCCGCCAATATTCGCGCGGATTAACCGCTAAATAATCATTTTCTTTTCCCTCTCTTTTGGCTAAACCGAGGCCTTTGTCCCGGCCGTCTTCTTCCCCAACCAATTTTTTATACCAATCCTCATGTTTATTCTCCATTAAATTTTCTCTAAGAATATCTGACAGCCTTAACGTTTGCGGATCAACTCCATGAGCGACTAAGAAATGATAAAGTTCGGCCACATCATCCAAGTCTTCTCTTTCTTTTAAATCTTTATCAATGCTTTTTTCTAATTTTTCTCTATGTTCTTGGCTTAAACGGATCGCTCCGTTACGGTCTAATGTTTGCACGCACAACCTATCCCAAAATTCGCCGGCTTCGGTCAAACCTTTTTCACCCTTGCCGCTTAACTCACGATTGTAAATGTCCACGGCTACCTGTTTAACCTCTTTGGTCAATTGCTCTTTGGAAAGTTCTTTGCCGCCCGGGCACCACTCGATCAAATCCAAAACTGGTTTTAGCTCTTCGTCAGTCAAGGCCACCCGGTCATCGGCCAACGCCCGCAAACTCTTAATTTTTATCTCGATTAATTTATATAAGGCTACCCGACTCCCCGTTTCGCGAAAGGTGAAATAAAGTTCACTTACTTCTGCCTGCTCGCCCGTAACTGGCTGTAATTCGTGCGTCGCTATAAATCCACGGAATCTTTCCGTTGGTATCTCTTCGCCGGTTAAGGTTTTTGCTTTTTTTTGTTTTAACGGTTTATCAAAATCGATTCTTTTATCATCACCAATTATCGCCTCGCCATAACTCAATCTTGTTGATTTTTTTTCCAAATGAGCAGATCGGTCCATATCCATTCATTCTAGACATTTTTCCCGGGGGAAGCAATTTTTTTTTGGGGGGGTTGCTAAAATTTTTATTTTTGGGCAACTAACGTTCAGCGGATAAACAAATTATTAATAGGAGCGGATCGAAATTAATCACTTCATTTGGAACCTTTAATTTGCCTTTTTTGACCACCCGGCTTATCAAATTATCCGGCGCGTGAGGAGATTGATAAATTAAAGCTGCCGAAGATTTTTATCACCGTAACGGAAAAAGCTAAAACAGAGCTTGATTTAACTGATTTTGATTACCAAGATTGGCTCTTCGGGAAAGCAAGCTTTAGTAAGCGGCAACTAATACTTGCCGCATTTGCGGCGTTATTACCATCATTTCCACATCTGTAAGTTGGACTTTTCGTGTTCCGCCAAAAATCTGGGAAACAGCTTGAGAATCGTGACTGTGGAATCTTTGAACAATTTCAGGTAAAACATCCAGTTTCCAGGTTGGTAAACCGGTTCGATGACGGAATAACCTAACTAGGTGACTAATTCCTATAATAGTGGCCTGTCCCGCCTTGGTAAGAGTTTTTTGCTGGGATTCATTTAAATCAGGTGTGCCGCCTTGATTGATTGCTTTTAACAAATCGATAAAATCTTGAGTAATCTGCTCGACTTTTTTCAATGGCGATAAATTTTTTAACAATCTGGCTTGACTAGCTACGTGGACAGAACCTAAAATCTCGCCGGGATTAATTTGCGCAATCTGTTCTCCCTGCGGTGATTTTACAATGTATGGCTTTTCTCCTTGGTATGTAGTCAAGTGAATTGAACTACTACCTAATCCTATTTGATTCTTGCCAATCCTTAAATTTCTCGGCCGTTCGCCCAGTTCGGTTAACGACTTTAAAATTCCGGGGGCTAATATAGTTTGGAAGTTCAAAAGACGATCAACCCCCTCACTGTTGTTTGCTAACCACTTTAAACCAGATTTAGAAAAAAGAGTTAATAAAAAACCATATGACGAAGCCTCAAAACCTGTGCCTTGATATTTAAACTCGAAACTAAACTCAACCCGTCTGCTTAATCGTCCGCCAAAATTAGCATTATCATATTTACGCACAGATTCATATTGATTGAACTCATCATTTGGATTATAGCGCCGATTTCGTTTCAAGAATTTTTCAAACATCACTGTTTGAGCTATTAAAAAATTTGAAGAAAACAACCCGGAAAATGGTAGTAAGGAGGCAGGGTCCGGAGCGGTGGAATTTTCTGACCATTGAGATGACAAAATGGAAGAAGCGCTTGGGCAAAGTAAAATACTCGGCCAAGACGCAGTATTCATCCCGAATACCAATCCGTAAGGATGTCCAACTTGAGTTAATGTCTGAATTAAATTATCTTTTGCTCCAGCATTAAGCAATTCACTTGCTTGGTTGACAAATTGGGTGGCGGATTGGATAAATTCGGCGTTAGGCATAAACAACAGCTAATTGTTGCCGCATTTGCGGCGTAATA
>PFAT01000018.1:0-744 GCA_002773575.1 Candidatus Falkowbacteria bacterium CG10_big_fil_rev_8_21_14_0_10_44_15 | reverse complement strand
CCGGTGCGACGGCGGAACAACCTGACTAAATGACTAATACCGATTAAGGTGGCATTTTGGGCTTTGGCTAAAACTTCCTGCTGTTTTGTATCCAAATTCGCACCGCCATTATTAACAGCTCTAAATAACTCGATAAAGTCACCGGTAATTTGCTCGGCTTTTTCCAAAGGCGATAAACCACGCATTTGAGCGGCCTGGTGGGAAACATGAAGATGGCCCAGTTGATCGCCGGGATTAATTTGAGCAAGCGGTTCGCCTTGCGGCGTTCTAACCATAAAAGGTTCTTTACCTTGATAGGTTGCCAACTTAATCGCGGTGGTTCCCAGGCTAACAGAGTTTTTGCCAATTTGCAGTTCCCGTGATCTTTCGAGTGATGTTTCTCCGGCAAAGGCTTTTAGGAAAAAGGGGGCAAGGAAAACTTGTTGCGCAAACTGAAAACCATTTCGAACAACATCCGGCATTTTGAGTTTAGTTGAAGAAATACTGCCTGACCAAGAAAATAATCCTCCTACATAAGACAGAGTGGAAGAATTATCCCCATCAAAGGGGGTTTTTGTGGGGCATGAGGATTCACTAGATGAAAACGGCAGAAGTGAAGAAAATGTTACTATGAGAGAATTATTTTCCTGGGCCTTAAATCTGGCTGATTCCTGGAGTATACCGCTAGAGCCATTGGCTGAATTTGAGAATAAAAGTAGCCCATATGGATGTCCCATTTCAGCAAGGTTTTGCAATAGGTTTGTT
>PFAT01000054.1 GCA_002773575.1 Candidatus Falkowbacteria bacterium CG10_big_fil_rev_8_21_14_0_10_44_15 | reverse complement strand
ACCAAGATTTGGTGTTAGGATAAACCCTGCGGTGAAGGTGTTTGGATTTATTAAAAATAAAAGGCATCCAGGTAATTACGCCTACCCGAACGCCTCTGAAAAAACACTTTTTGGGATGCTTTATGGTTGTTGGAGAGCTTCCTCCACCTCTTTCATGAATTCCTTGGGAAGACATGGTTTTTTAATGATCCCGGCTATGCCTAACTTTCGCAATATTTCCATCTTATCTGGTGCAAAAAAGCCGCTACAAATCAGAACTTTGACCTGGCTTGTTTTTCTGATTTGCGCTAAAACTTCATCCCCGCCCCTGCCGCCGGGCATTAACATATCCAAAATGATTAAATTAATTTCCTCCCGTTTTTCCTGAAAAATACTCAACCCTTCACTGCCATTCGGGGCGAGCAAAACATTATAGCCATTTCCCTCTAAACACCTTCTTAGAAGGTCGCGTATTACTTGCTCATCGTCAACGACTAGAATCGTGGCTTTTGTTCCCATTTTTTTAATCCCTTTTCTATAGATTTTTTTGAATTCTCAACAAAAAAGAACGAGTTCGTTTAATATTACTATAACATCTTACTGCTGTCAACTAAACGAAAACAGGCCTGTCTCGCCTGCTTTTTTTACGTTTATTTAACTCGTAACTCGTAATTGATAATTGTTAATTGTCTAGTATCCTTCGTATTCGCGCATGGTCAACTGCGCCTCAATTTGCTTTACGGTTTCAATAATGACCGCGACCACGATTAAAATGCTCGTGCCGCCGATAGCGAGCGACTGAATGCCGGTAAAGTAGCGCAAGATAAGGGGCAAAATGGCGATCAGCGCCAGAAATAAAGCGCCGACGAAAATAATTTTGTAAGTGGTTTTGCCGATGTAATCTTCGGTGTGCTTGCCCGGGCGAATGCCGGGAATAAACGCGCCTTGTTTCTGCAGGTTTTCCGCGATTTGAGTGGGATGAAAAATAACTTCCGTATAAAAATAAGTAAAGCCGAAAACTAAAATAAAATATAAAATGCCGTAGACAAGCTGGTTGTTAAACGCTTGCAAGGTCCATTCGGCCGCTTGGGCTATAAAACTCGTGCGCGCGTGGATAAAAAATTGGGCGATCATGGAAGGAAATAAAATGACGGAAATGGCGAAAATTATCGGCATCACGCCCGCCATGTTTACCCGCAGCGGCAAATGCGTTTGAGTGCCGCCGTACATCCGGTTGCCGCGGATTTGTTTAGCGTAAACTACCGGCACGTTTCTTTGCCCTTCGTTGATAATCACCACGCCCACGACCGTAATCACCGCTACCGCGATAAAGCCGATTAAGGTAAAAAGTTGGGAGGCGTCAAAGGTAACGGCGATCTGCTGCATGGCTCCGGGCAAGCCGGCGATAATGCCGGCAAAAATCAGTAAAGAAATGCCGTTGCCAATGTGTTTTTCCGAAATCAGTTCCCCGAGCCACATTAAAAAAATAGTGCCGGCGGTGATGGTTAAAACAGTGGAGATTAGCGTCCAGCCGCCTAAGTTGGAGATAATGCCTAAGGTAGAGCGGTTTAAGAGCGTAATCATGCCGTAGGCCTGCAATATTGACATCGGCACCGTCAAATAGCGGGTCCACATGTTAATTTTTTGCCGACCGGCCTCTTCCTTCTGCAGCTCCTCCAGAGCGGGGATAATCATCGCTAAAAGCTGGAAAATAATGGAGGCGGTAATGTAAGGGGCGACGCCCATCATCACGATAGAAAAATTTTCCATGCCGCCGCCGGAAAATAAATTAATCAGCCCTAATATTTGGTTAGAGGCAAAAAATTGCTTTAAGGCGATTACGTCAACTCCGGGAATCGGAATATGAGCCGCCAGGCGAAAAATCGCGAGCATCGCCAACACGAACAAAACGCTTTGCCGCAAATCTTTCGCTTTCCAAATTTGGGAAATTTTCTCCAGCATAAAGTTATTTTATAATTTTACCGCCCATCTTCTTAATCTGTTCGGCAACGCTTTTGCTTAACTTTAGGTCCCTGAATTCTAAATTCTCAACGCTCAACTCTCCCTTGCCTAAAATTTTAACTGGCATTTTTATGGTATCAATTAACCCGGCTTTAAGCAAACTCCGGGGCGTAATTTGAGCGCCCTTGCTAAAATGGCGGCTAAGTTCGTTAACGTTCACTACCCGGGCTTTAGGATATAAACTGTGAAAACCGCGCAATTTCGGGGTTTTTAATAAAATCTGCTTCATGCCTTTGCGTTTTAATCCCTTGCGGCCGCCGCTGCGGGACTTTTGCCCTTTTTGGCCTCGGCCGCTGTAAGTGCCGTGTCCGGAAGCATCGCCTCTGCCCACCCGTTTGCGTTTCTTGGTCGCGCCTTTGGCTGGCTTAATTGTATGCAATAAAAACATAAGTCTTGCTTAATTAATTTATTTTGCTTCAGTCTTGTCAGTCGCCCCTTGGCTATTGGCCGCGGCGGGCTTTTGGCCCGACGGTTCTTCCTGGGCCGCAATGTGCTTTAAACTCTTCAAAGCTTCCATAACGCACTGCACGTTGTTAACCGAGTTATTAGTGCCAAAGATTTTACTGACGATATTTTTTACTCCCGCTAGTTCTAAAACGATGCGCACCGCTCCGCCAGCGATTATTCCCGCCCCTTGCCGGGACGGCTTCAGCATAATTTTGGCCGCGCCGAATTTATGTCGGATCTCATGGACAATGGTGCCGTTTACCAACTGAATGTTGATCATGTTCTTTTTGGCTTGTTCAGCGGCTTTGGCAATGGCGTTAGTGACGTCCGCCGCTTTCGCCAAACCAATGCCTACTTTGCCGGCGCGATTGCCCAAAGCCAAACAGGCGCGAAAACGCATGCGCTTGCCGCCGGCCATAACGCGCGTAACGCGGGCAATGTCAATAATTTTCTGTTCGTATTCGTCTTTATTCGCCTCTCTTCTGTCGTCCCGGCCTCTTTTTCTGCCGCCGGCTCTGCCAAAACCCCTCCGCCCCTTGCTTTTTAACTGGGCAACGGGAGCGTTTTTTACTTCTTCCTCTTCAATTTCAATCTCCGCGCCAGCTCCCGCCGGCTCGGCCGGCTTTTCTTCCTCGTTGTTAATTAATTTATTTTCTTCAGACATAATAAAATGGTTAAATTATATTTTCAGCCCGGCTGCGCGCGCGGCCTCGGCCACCGCTTTTATTCGGCCGTGGTATTTATTGCCCCGGCGGTCAAATACGGCGCAATTTATTCCTTTAGCTAAAGCTTTCTGCGCTAATAGCTTACCCGCCGCCGCGCTGACGCTGGTTTTAGCGCCCGGTTCTTTAATCTCTTTGCCGCTGACGCTAACAATCGTCCTGCCCGACTCATCATTGATGAGCTGCAGATAAAGTCCGCGATTGCTCCTAAAAACGTTTAAACGCGGACGCTCGCCGGTACCGAAAATTTTCGCCCGGACCCGCCTTTGCCGCTGTAATTTATTATTTTTTACTCTGGTTAATTCTTGCTGCATATTATTATTTAACGGTGGTAGCCGCGGTTTTGCCCGCTTTGCGGCGCAATGTTTCTTCGACATACTTTATGCCCTTGCCTTTATACGGCTCTGGCTGCCTAAGCTTTCTGATTTGCGCCGCCGTTTCCCCCACTAATTGCTTATCAATGCCGCTGACGGTAATGATGTTTTTCTCCACACTGACGGCAATGCCGGACGGCAGGGGAAATTCTACCGGATGCGAAAAACCAATGTTGAGAACCAATTTATTGCCGGCCGCCGCTACCCGATAGCCAACGCCGTTTACCTCTAATTGCTTGGAAAAACCGCTGTTTACTCCCTCAACCATATTATTGATCAGCATCCGGTAAAGGCCCCACAAAGACCGATTTTTTTTATCCAAAGCGTTTTTTACATTTACTTTTATTACTTGCTTGCCTCCTTCATCATCCGCAATGTCCACTTTGACCAAAGGATTAATGTTTTGTTTCAGCTCTCCTTTTGGCCCTTTGACTATAATAAAATCGGCTTGCAGTTTAACTTCAGTGCCGGTGGGGATGATAATTGGTAATTTTCCTACCCTAGACATAAATTTTAGTATATTTCACAAATAACTTCTCCGCCAATTTTGGCGCGCCGCGCTTGTTTGTTCGTCATCAAGCCCTGCGAAGTAGAAATGACGGCTATTCCCAAACCGTTCAACACATACGGCATCTGCTGATACGCCGCGTACACTCTCCGGCCGGGCTTACTGACGCGCTTAATGTTCATTATCACTGACTTGCCGGATTTATTATATTTTAATTTTAAACACAACTGGTCAAAGGAACGCTGTTGGCCTCGTTCATTTTTTTCCGCGCCGGCCAGCCAGCCCTCCTGGACCAAGAGCTGCGCCAAATTATGCTTAAATTTGCTGAACGGCAAAACCACTTCAGTCTTTTTGACTGCTTGAGCGTTCCGGATGCGTGTTAACATGTCGGCTATTGGATCGGTCATAGTTTAATAATTTACCATGATGATTTAGTAATGCCCGGTATTTCGGCGTTATTAGCCAGCTCCCGAAAACAAATGCGGCACAGATTAAAATCGCGCATAAAACCGTGTTTGCGGCCACAACGCCAACAACGCCGCACTATTCTGGTTGTGTATTTTGGATGCTTTTTTGATTTGGCTATCTGCGCTTGTGTTGCCATGGCAGTTATTTAATAATTATTTGCTTTTTTTCTCTTTAGATTTAAAAGGAAAGCCCATTAAACGCAACAGTTCCAGCCCCTCGGCTTTATTTTGCGCCGTCGTCGTGAGGCAAACTTCTAAACCGTGAATTTTAGCGATGCCGTCATCCTGCACTTCGGGAAAAGCGATGTGTTCGGCAAAACCAATGTTGAAGTTGCCCTGCCCGTCAACGGCGTCCGTTGACAAACCGCGGAAATCGCGCGTCCGCGGCAAAGTGATGTTAATCAGTTTGTCAATAAAATCGTACATCCGCTGGCGACGCAGAGTTACTTTAAAACCGACTACCATCCCTTGGCGGATCTTAAACGAAGAAATGGACTGCTTGGCCTTAGTCTTTACCGGCGCTTGTCCGGTAATCTGCCGCAGCGTATTTTCAACTGATTCTAAAAAACCCGGCTCTTTAGCAAACTTGCCCACGCCTACGTTGACGGTCACTTTGTTCACTTTAGGCACGGCTAAAATATTGGGATAGCCGAATTTCTCCCGCAAGCTTGGTACTATTTCTTTTTGGTATTTAGCGTATAACCGCGTCATAATCAATCAATTACTTGTTTACATTTTTTACAAATTCTGGCTTTTTTCCCGCCGTCCAACATTTGCGAACCCACTCTCGTCGCCCGGCCGCATTGCGGGCAAACAAGCATAACATTAGCGATGCTCATCGGGGCCGGAAATTCTATCCGCTGCCCTTTTTCGCCTTGCCGGCGCGGACGCAAATGCTTAATTAACAGGTTCCGGCTTTCAACGCTTACCAGCCCTGCGCGCGGCCAAACCTGCAGCACTTTGCCGGCATGGTCTTTGTCTTTCCCGGCTATGATTTTTACTTTATCTCCTGATTTTATTTTCATATGTTTATAATACTTCCGGCGCCAGGGAAACAATTTTGGCAAACCCTCGCTCGCGCAGTTCTCTGGTAACCGGACCGAAAATTCTCGTGCCTTTTGGCTCTTTGCTTTTGGGGTCAACCAACACGCAAGCGTTCTCGTTAAAACGGACGCAGACGCCGTTAGGGCGTTTGATTTCTTTTCTGGTTCTTACCACTACTGCCGGCAGGACTTCGCCTTTTTTGACCAAACTATGCGGCGCCGCCATTTTCACCGTTACCGTAATAATGTCGCCTATCCTCGCGTACCGCTTTTTATAGCCGCCCAAAACTTTGATGCATTGCACTAGCTTGGCGCCGGTATTATCGGCTAATTTTAACATTGTTCGATGTTGGATCATATGTTCAAATACTTAGTACGGACTTATGCTTTTTTGTTCTGGTGTTTTTATGTTTTTATGTTTCTTACTGTTTGCTGCTTACTTCATACAGCACTCGCCATCTTTTGTCTTTGGATAACGGCCGGCACTCCACAAAAACGACTTGATCGCCGTCTTTAAACCGGTTGCGTTCGTCATGCACTTTATATTGCTTGCTCACCAAAAAACTTTTGTGATATTTGGGGTGCCGTTTCACCCGGTCAACTTTAACCACGATGGTTTTATCCATTTTGTCGCTCACTACTATTCCTTGAAATTTTTTACTGATTTTGTTTAGTTGCTTATTGGCCATAGTGCGAATTAATCAGGGTTAAAATTTGGGCAATGTCTTTTTTTATTACTCTAACGGCGCGCACGTTTTTTAGTTGCTTAGCCGCGTCTTTAAAGCGCGCCTCCCGCAACCGATCGCGCGTCTGCGCCAATAACTTCTGCAATTCAGCCAGTGATTTATTTTTTAATTCTTTAATCTCCATATTTTACTTTTTAACAAACTGACATTTAATCGGTAATTTATGAGCCGCTAAGGTCAGCGCTTCTTTGGCTAAAGATTCTTTCATTCCTTCCAATTCAAATAATATCCGGCCGCGGCGGACAATAGCGACAAAATGGTCCGGCTCGCCCTTGCCTTTGCCCATGGGAATTTCGCCGCTCTTTTTAGTGATGACTATGTCCGGAAATATCCTAATCCACATCTTCCCGCCGCGCGCCGTATAGCGGGTAATGACGCGCCGCGCCGCTTCAATCTGCCGGGAAGTAATCCAGCGCGACTGCAACGCTTTCAGGCCGAAACTGCCAAAGCTTAATTCGGCTCCGCGCGCGCTTTTGCCGGCGGGCTTTATCTGGTGGTATTTGCGGTGTTTTGTTTTTTTGGGCGCCAACATAGTTCAAATAGTTATTGCGGACTTTATTTGTTTGCGAACCATTAATACGAATTCTTCGTACGGACTTATACCAATCCAGACGAATGCGAATGCCACGAATACTATTTCTTATAATATCTTTTCTTTTAACTTTTCACTTTTTTTGTCTTCCCCGCCAGCAACTTCGTAGCTAGGCGGGCCCGCCTGAATGCCCTCCGGGCTTTCGATGGGTTACTTCTTACTTCTTATTTCTCCTATTACATCGCCGGTTCTGCTTTCTTCCTTGCTAAAAATCTCGCCGCGATAAATCCAAACTTTTACGCCGATTGACCCGTAGGTAGTATGCGCCGTGCCTTGGGCGTAATCAATGTCGGCGCGCAAAGTATGCAAGGGGATTTTACCCGCGACCATTTTCTCTTCGCGCGCGATTTCGGCGCCGTTTAAACGGCCTTTAACCAGCGCTTTAACGCCTAAAGCTCCCGCGCGCTGCACGTGCATAATCGCCTGTTTCATCACCCGTTTGTACGGCAAACGCTTTTCTATGTCTAAAACCATCGCTTGCATTACTATGGAAGCGGATAAATTCGGCCGGTCCACTTCGTTAATGTTGAGATGAATTTCTCCCAACTTAACTTTCGGCAAAAACTTCCGCTTAATTTCTTTCTTTAAATCTTCCGCTCCCGCGCCGCCCCGGCCGATAATTAAGCCGGGCTTAGCGGTATAAACCGTGACGGTGATTTTCTGGGCGTCGCGCTCAATTTCTACTTTATCCACGCTCGCTTCTCTTAATTTATGAATGAGGAAGCGGCGAATCTCAACGTCCTGCTTGAGCTTAGAGGGAAAATTACGACCGGCGCTGAACCACTTTGACGGCCAGGAATAAATGACGCCGGTGCGAAAAATTTTTGGATGTACTTTTTGTCCCATGTCTTTTTGCTATTTAATTAAAATTATCCGCTCTTCCTTCTAAATATTCTGCTGGCAAAACCCTTGCGCCCTCCCTCCATTCTGGCCTGCCCCCGACGGCCCTCGCGCCGCGTATCCTGTATTTCCTTAACTGCTTCGGCAGAAGTGTCTTTGGCTTCCGTATCGAAAACGTCTTGCTGGGCGTTGGTTATTTTCTCCGGCTTAATCGCTTCCGCCGGCTTTTTATCCAGCTCGGTTAATTTTACCGGCGCTTCCGCCGCTGGTTTTTTGCCTGTTTTGACGCCGCTGTCTTTTATTTCCCCTAAAATCAAGCTAAGATGGCTGCCTCGTTTCCGAATCGGCGTAGCGCGTCCGTGCGCCCGCGGCATCCAGCGCTTTAAGGTAGCCGCGGCGTCAACTCTGATTTCTTTAACATATAAATTATCCTTAGCTAACTCAAAATTATGCTCCGCGTTAGCCACTCCGGAACGAATCAGCTTGATTACCGGATGGCTGGCTGCCTTATTCAGCAAACGCAGACGCTGCAAGGCTTCCTCTGCCCGCAGGCCGCGAACGACATCAACCACCAACCGCAACTTGCGCGGCGAAATTCTAAGATTGTTTACCTTGGCGCTGGTCTGCATATAAAAAATAATTAAGCCGTTTTAGGCGGAGCGGCGACGGTGGCGGTACTGGCGGCGGCCGCTTTTTGAGCCGCTTCCTTTTCTTCTTCTTTGGCTTTCCTGCCCCCGTGGACAATAAAC
Source organism: Candidatus Falkowbacteria bacterium CG10_big_fil_rev_8_21_14_0_10_44_15 (assembly GCA_002773575.1). Lineage (GTDB taxonomy): Bacteria > Patescibacteriota > Patescibacteriia > Patescibacteriales > XYC2-FULL-47-12 > 2-12-FULL-45-10. Next base: position 1,674 of record PFAT01000054.1, on the reverse strand, counting down.
TTTTTGGTGGGCGAAAATTCGCCTAATTTATGGCCAACCATATTTTCCACCACTCTTACCGGCAGATGCTGTCTGCCGTTATGAACGCCGATAGTAAAACCTACCATCTCCGGCGTAATCGTGCAAGCTCGGTCCCAGGTCTTGATCATTGTCTTATCTTCCGGCCGCGCCTTGTTAATTTTTTTCATTAAATCCTCATTCACATAAGGACCTTTTTTTAAACTTCTGGACATATGTTCAACATGTTAGTACGGATTTTATTAGCTAACGAACCTTATTTCAACCTCATTATGATTCTCAAAACAATAAGTGTTTTCTTGTTTTAATGCTTTAATGCGCTTGTGTTTTAATGTCTTTTTACTTTCTCTTTTTCCTTCTTTGAATAATTAATCTGTCTGACGGCTGGGGCTTTCGGGTCGGCACGCCTAAAACTTTTTTGCCCCAGAGGTTTTTCGGCGCTTTCAAACCGATAGACTGTTTGCCTTCGCCGCCGCCGTGCGGATGGTCAACCGGGTTCATCGCCGTACCGCGCACGGTCGGCCTAATCCCTAATAACCGTTGGCGGCCGGCTTTGCCGATAGAAATTAAACGCCAATCAGGATTGCTGACCTTGCCGACAGTAGCTAGGCAATCGCCTTTGACTAACCTGATTTCTCCCGAAGGCAGCTTTAATTGGACATGGTCGCCGTCAACGGCCATCACCTGCACTAAATTCCCCGCGCCCCGCGCGAGTTTCCCGCCCGCGCCCCGCACTAACTCCACATTGTGAACTTCAATTCCTACCGGGATATATTTAAGCGGCAAACGGATGCCGATTTTTATCTCTTGCTTTTGCAGCGAACTCATCACCGCATCGCCGACTTTTAAGCCGTCGGGGGCGATGATATAGCGCTTGGCTCCGTCGCGATAATACAATAAGGCGATTCTTGCCCCCCGGATTGGGTCGTATTCAATCGTTTTCACCGTCGCGGGAATATCAAACTTATCCTGTTTAAAATCAATCAAGCGCACCCGCTGCTTGGCTCCGCCGCCCTGATGCCGGACGGTAATTTTGCCCTGCATATTACGGCCGCCCTTTTTTTTCTTCGGCACCGTCAGCTGCTTTAGCGGCTTAACTGCGGTAATATCTAACCAATCGTCAAAAGTCGCTTGGCGCAAGGCATTGGTTATCGGTTTTACTTTTCTAATTCCCATATTAACTACACTCCTTCGTAAATATTAATATTTTTCCCGGCCGGCAAAGTAATGATTGCTTTCTTCCAGTCCTTCCGCTGGCCGCGCAAGCGTTGGCTGCTGACTATTTTACCCTTCAACCTGATGATATTGACCTTAACCGGCTTAACGCCGTACACCTGTTCAATGGAGCGGGCAACCATAATTTTGTTGGCGGCGCTAGCCACCACAAAAGCGTACTTGTTTTGCGTGCCGATTTTAGCCGCCTTTTCGGTCACTAACGGCTTAACTAGCACGCGATACGAATCAGCGTACCGTCGGGTCGCGAGCTTTACGCTTCGGGACGGAGCAGCGGCTGCTTTTTCCCCTTCGCCTCCATATAAATCCTTCATGCTTACCGGCTCCGATATTTTATCGCTCGCTGCCTGCTTAACCCGATTACTTTGCTTTTTACCAAATATGCTCATAAGTATCTTCTTGTTACTTGTTACTTGTTACTTG
>PFAT01000055.1 GCA_002773575.1 Candidatus Falkowbacteria bacterium CG10_big_fil_rev_8_21_14_0_10_44_15 | reverse complement strand
ATAAGCGCTGAAAGCATATAAGCGCGAAGCTGTCTGCAAGATTAGGTTTCATAGGTTCGTCGTAGACGACGACGTTGATAGGCCCTAGGTGTAAGCGCGGTAACGCGTTCAGCCGAGGGGTACTAATAAACCATCACTCTTCACCTTTTAGTTTTCATTCACCCTGTGAAATGTTTGCCGCAGGCAAACTTATTTCATGGGGTAAACTTACCAATACTACAAACATAAGAATAAAGCACATTGTCTTGGTGGCTTGAGCGGCGGGGTCACACCTGATCCCATCCTTCACCCCGCCACATAACTTCAGTTTATAATTTCCGGTGTCTTGAGCGACAGGGTCACACCCGTTCCCATCTCGAACACGGAAGTTAAGCCTGTCAGCGCCGATGGTACTTGGGCGTATGCCCCGGGAGAGTAGGTCGATGCCGGGAATTATACACTAAAGTTTATATGTGGCGGGGCGGGCTCAGAAGTTAAGCCTGTCAGCGCCGATGGTACTTGGGCGTATGCCCCGGGAGAGTAGGCCGTCGCCAAGACTATGTGCTTTATTTTATTGTGAATATTTTTAGCGCCGGCTTGCTCCGTGTTTATTTATCCCGTGTTTATCACTGGGATCACGGGTGGGAGAGCAGTCCCGCAGTATTGCGGGGCAAGACCGTGCGTTTTATTTTTTGTAAAATTTTTTTACTATCACGGTTGTGCTGCGCGCATAGCTTGGTCAGATAGAGGACAAACTTTATTTTTACGCACCTGCTTCGCACCTGTCTATTTTATCTTAGTATTAGCCAAAAATTAGTGATTGAGTTTGACAGAAAGTAATTTTTGGCAGATACTCAAAAGTTAGAAATAAGTTCTTTTTAAAATCACGCTTTTTAGGAATTTTTCCAAAAAATTCCTTTAAACATAATAAAACAAAAAGGAGAATCGTCATGGCTACACAAGTCGCAGGCGAATTGTATTATGATTTAGATGGTCAGATGTTGGAGATTAAAAGGCAACTTCGGCAAAAGAATGGTTATCCATTCAATCCGCAAGAGTTGCAATTGCATCTTCAAGCGGCGGTTGAGGGCCGCTTCAAACCGATTGAGCGAGTTCATGTTATTATAAGTGAGACTGAAATTATGGTTAATCTTGACGCGCCACCCGCACTGCCTTTTGACGGCGCCCAAATAGAATTTCAGACGGGCGGCGGCTGGGTGAAAGTTGAAAAACGTGAGGACGAATTGTATGTTAATGGCCGCAAAATCATTTTCTACCTGTCCGAACGCCAGCAGGGCAATAATATGGTAAGGGGGCATGAGCTTCGGGAAGAGCTTTCAGGGAAACCCGTGCTTCATCCAAACATTATGGATGCTCTTATTGAGTACCCCAACTTTATTCCAGAGGGTTGGAAAGTGGATGAAAGTGGGAATATCCGTTTTATCTTTTTTTGGGCTGTCATATTTCGCGACGCCGGTGGCCGCCTCTATGTCCGCTACTTCTGCTTCCATGTCGGTCAGTGGAGACGACGGAGCTGCCATTGGCTTGACGATAACTGGGGTGACCGCGGCCCCGCGGCTTTGCTCGCAAGTATTTAGGCTTAGAATTTTTGAATTTTATGGATGTTTTGTCCTTTGCTCTTGAAGATTGAAGCCTCGTACAGAAATGTGCGAGGTTTTTTATTATAGTAGATTGACAAAAATAATAGCATAGTCTAACCTATCTATAACGGTCTTTAAATAAAAAATTCAAGGGGAGGCACGAAGCAGATGATAAAAGTTATGGTTAATGGGTTGCCAGGAAAAATGTCTACCAAAGTCATTGAGTATGTTAGCGCCAGTCCTGATTTTACACTATCACCGTTTTCTTTCACTGGTTCAGAAGTTAATATGGACCATGTGAGCATTAAAGAAATGCGTTACGGTCTTGTTCCGCCAACAGAAAGGGAAAAGTGCATAGCGCTTATTAAAGAATATCTAGGGCAGTTTTTGGTAGTTGATTTTACTCATCCCAGCGCAGTCAACGGCAATGCTGAATTTTATTGCCAGCATGAACTGCCATTCGTGATGGGCACTACCGGAGGAGATAGAGAGGCGCTTGAGCAAACGGTCAAAAACTCTAACATCATCGCTGTGATTGCTCCGAACATGGCAAAACAGATCGTCGCTTTTCAGGCGATGATGGAATATGCCGCAACAGCTTTCTCCGGCGCGTTCAAGGGCTATGCGCTGGAAATAGTTGAAAGCCATCAGCAAGGGAAAGCTGACACGAGCGGGACTGCCAAAGCGATGGTTAAATATTTCAATGAGCTTGGCATTTCTTTCTCGCCTGAACAAATCATCATGGTGCGTAACCCAGATGAGCAAAGAAGAATGGGCGTGCCCGAAAAGCATTTAGGCGGGCATGGTTGGCATACTTACACTTTACGATCTCCAGATGGAACTGTGCTCTTCCGATTTACTCACAATATCAACGGGCGGGATGTTTACGCCGCGGGGACATTGGACGCTTTGCGTTTTCTCCAGCAAAAAGTTGACGCTGGCGATAAAGGCAAAGTTTATTCCATGACAGATGTTTTTAAAGGCGTTTGACCGGGGAAAAACATAGCGCTCATTTACTCCTCTTCAAGATTGTTTGAAGAGGAGTTTTGCTTTTTTTATAAATTTACCTTACACTGCCAATATAACGATCTTTTATACATTTTTATAGAAACGAGGGCATAAACATGAACGGCGAACTATACTTTTTATCGGGCACATCTAACTTTGAACTTTTCAAAAAAATTGAGCATCGGCTACGGAAGTCGGAACAATTAAAAGATTATCACCCCGCCAACTGTTTAATCAGCCGGTTTAGCGACGGCGAACCGCGCATTGAAATAAATGACAACATACGGGGAAAGCAGGTTTACATTTTACAGTCTACCTGTCAGCCGGTGGGCGAAAATTTTTTGGAACTTTGTTTGATGATTGACGCTTGTTTTCGTTCGTCAGCCGAAAGCATTACGGCCGTTATTCCCTATTTTGGCCTGGCGAGGCAAGACCGAAAAAAGAAGTCCCGCGAGCCGATTAGCGCGAGTTGGGCGGCTAAAATTTTAAAAACTTCGGGCGCGCGGCGGCTTATCAGTCTTGACTTGCATTGCGGGCAGATTCAGGGATTTTTTGACGGACCTGTTGATAATTTATACGCCCGTCCCATATTTGCCGAGCGGATAAACAGGGAAAATTTAGGCGATATCGTCATCGTCACTCCTGACGCTGGCGGAACCGACCGAGCGCGCGGTTTAGCCGTCCGATTAAATAACGCCCCAATCGCGGTGATTGATAAAAGACGCCCGCGGCCAAATGTAGCCGAGGTGCATCATATTTTAGGAGAGGTTGGAGACAAGCACGCGATATTGTTTGACGATATGGTGGACACTGCCGGTACAATCATTAATGTTGCTCAAGCGCTGCGGGCAGCCGGAGCAAAAGCTGTCTGGGCGCTTTGCACCCACGCGGTGTTGTCTGGGTCAGCGCTGGAAGATCTAAGACGATCAATGATTGATAAATTGATCGTAACTGATACCATACCGTTGAATGAAGCGGCTCGGGCGTGCGATAAGATTGAGGTAGTATCAGTCGCTTCTCTAATTGCTCAAGCGATTATTTGCTCGCATAAGGGGGAATCAATTAGCGCGCTGTTTGAGTGAGATGGAGTACTGCATATTAATGATAGTTCATATAAGGTGAAGGCAAACTTCACCTTTTGCTTTTTATAAATAGATTTGTTACGCTAAAAATATATACAACAAGTTTTAGACCTCCATTTATAGTAAATACTTCAATTATGAAAAAACAATCAAAAAATAAAGCAGTCGCCATTTTTGAGGGCAATCAAATTCGCCGTTATTGGGACGAGGAAAAAGAACTATGGTATTTTGCCGTTATGGATATTATTCAAATTTTGGCGCAAACCGACAGGCCGAGGAAATACTGGAACGATCTAAAAATTAAGCTAAAAGCTGAAGGAAGCGAGTTGTCCGAAAAAATCGGACAACTGAAAATGCAAGCCGTGGACGGCAAATATTACTTGACTGACGCCGCCGATACCGAAACGATACTCCGTCTGATACAATCCATACCCTCTCCGAACGCCGAGCCCTTTAAACTCTGGCTGGCTCGCGTTGGCTATGAAAGATTGGAAGAAACCGCCGATCCGGAATTGGCTATTAATCGCGCGCTCAAAACTTATTTGCAAAAAGGATATAGTCCGGAATGGGTGAATCAGCGGCTTAAAAGCATTGAAATCCGCAAAGCGCTGGCAGACGAATGGGAAAAACGAGGAGTGAGAGAGGGTTTAGAGTTTGCCATTTTGACTGATGAAATTACCAAAGCATGGACCGGAATGACGACTAAAAAATATAAGAAGTTAAAAAATCTTAAAAAAGAAAATTTGCGCGATAATATGACTAATTTAGAATTAGTTTTGAATATGCTGGCTGAAACCGCCACGACGGAAATTTCGCAGAAACGGGAGCCGAAAAATTTTGACGAAAATAAAAAAGTGGCGCAAGCAGGCGGAAACATAGCGGGCAATGCGCGCAAAGACATTGAAAGTAAAACCGGTAAAAAAGTGATTACCAATAAGAATGCGCGGCAATTGGGTAAAAGAGATAATCTTTTATATAAATAGATTCTTCGTTTTACTTTGCTGCACTCATAATGACAAAAAAGATAATTCGTATATTTGTAAGTGATTAGTAATTAGTAGGGATTATGCAGCAAATTTTAGACCTTCACATTCATTCCCGTTATTCGCGCGCCTGTTCTCGAGAATTGACTCTGGAAAATTTGGACAAGACGTGCCGCGTTAAAGGCGTGGATATAATTGCCACGGGCGATTTTACTTATCCAGCTTGGTTTGACGCAATTTGCAATGAATTGGAACCAGTCGGAGGGCGACATTCCGGAATGTCGCCTTCAAGCGCAGAAGGTGGTAATGGTTTATATAAGTTAAAAAATAGTGACGGGAAAGTCAAATTTATACTTTCCACCGAGCTTGCGTTAATTTACAAACAAGGAGAAAAAACCAGAAGAATACATATTGTCGTGCTCGCGCCCAACTTGGCGGCGGTTGAAAAATTAAATAAATATTTGGACGCGCATTATAATATTCGCTCGGACGGCCGGCCGATTTTAGGCATGTCGGCGATAGAATTATGTAAAAGACTGTTTGAGATAAATGAAAAATTTATGGTTATTCCGGCACATATCTGGACGCCGTGGTTTGCTGTTTTTGGCTCTAAATCCGGCTTTGACTCAATGGAAGAATGTTTCGGCGAATTTACCCGCTACATTTACGCTTATGAAACCGGACTATCAAGCGACCCGGAGATGAACTGGCGGCTGTCGGCGCTGGACAATTTAACTTTACTTTCCAACTCGGACGCGCACAGTCTGCCCAACATCGCGCGCGAAGCCAATGCTTTTGAGATGAGCGAAATCAGTTACGACGCCATTTACGATATTATGCAAAATAGTTCGGCTGAAAAAAGAGCAGGCGGTATTAAGAGTAAATACGGTGGATTGCTTTACACCATAGAATTTTATCCGGAAGAAGGAATGTACCATTATGACGGCCATCGCGCTTGCAATTTGCGCTTGTCTCCGGCGGAAACAAAAAAGCAAAAAGGCATTTGCCCGGTTTGCAAAAAGCCGCTGACGCTCGGGGTATGTTACCGCGTGGAGGAACTGGCGGACAGGGAGTTAAGTTTTAGACCAGCCGGCGCGCCGGATTATAAAAAATTAGTGGAGCTTGATAAAATAATTGCCGAGGCGTTGGACATAAAAAGCCGCTCGGCGCGGCAGGTGCAGACGGAATATCACAATCTAATAAAAAATTGCGGCAGTGAACTGGAGATTTTAATCCATCAGCCGCTTGAGCAAATATTAAAAAATACTTTGCCCGCAATCGCGGAAGGCATTAAGCGGGTGCGAGCCGGAAAGTTGATGGTGGAGCCGGGTTTTGACGGACAATACGGCACGGTTAAAATTTTTAGTCCGGAGGAGAAAGCGAGCGACAAACAAGCAAAATTATTCTAACCCCGAGTAATCGGGATAAATCAAAAACCCCGCGCCCTTCGTTTCCCGCAATGCGGGGAACAGAGAGCGCGGGGTTTTTGCGTTAGAGAGATTATCTCCTTCTTTTTTTCGTAGCTTTCTTTTTTTTCTTTGCCATATTGCGTACACCCCCTTTCCTCCTTGTCTCTAATTTTAAAAATGTATTTTTCGTTAGAGACGCAATTTTTTACCACTACTTATATTATAGAGAAAATTTTTTGTCTTCACAATAGCTAATTTTAGTTTGTCAATAGATTAAAAATTTTTTTCCTGCCAATAATTTTTTTAGTTAATAAATTTAAAATTTTTTTATGGTCGCGTCTCTAACGGCTTAGCGACGATAACGGCAATTTTTTATTTTTTGTCGGCGGCGCTGCTGACGGTAATTATAAAAAATTTTAAGCAACCTTTTATTTTGGTAGTTATAAATTAAGTTAAACTAAACTAAAGTTAGTTTTAGGGTGATATTTTTTGTTTAAAATTAGCTAAAAAATCACGGCAAAATAATTTTTTAGCTTGACAAAATAATTAGGCCATGCTAAGATGCTTTGTTCAAACTAAAAACTAAAAAATGAGATAAAAAGTTGGTTGTAGCGGGATAGGCACGACAAGCATGGGGAGTTTTCTTTTCGATTCTTCCGGCTTTACGCTCGAGGTTTCGGATAGAAAATTTTTCTGCCTGTCCCGCTACAGCCAACTTTTTTATTTGGAAAGATTTGTTAAAAATGATTTTTTAAAAAAAGTTATGCACAGGGAGCGCCAAGAAAACAAAAAAACCAGCCGACACAAAAAAAAATAAAAAAATTTAAAATTAAAAATTTAATTTTCAATACTGGTTGCCGGCGGGGCATCCAAAACTGCCGGCGTTGAGCTGGCGGCCGCGCCGACTAAACAGACTTCCTGCCAAGGACGATAATGACTCGTGAAAATTTGTTCATTAATTTTGCCGCTTGAGTAAGTTACGGTGTAGGTAAAGGTGGTGTCGGCGCCGCTATGCGCTCTTTCCGTGCATTTTTTTTCTCCGGGCGGCAGTTTATCGGTGGTAATGATTTTGCCGGGCGGCGGCGGCGTAATGTTATAAATTTTTGGCTTAGTTTGTTCTACCAAGCGGCCGTCTTTTGTCCCCCAGAAATCAAAATATAAATTATCGCCTTCAATGCGGCTTTGAATTAAAATGTAGTAGCCGGTATCGTTAAAGAATTTAAAATCAGGCGCGGGGTTATAGATGGTAGCGTCAATGCCGGCGGGCTCGTAATAGGCCACGCGATAAGAATGGTTCCGCCGCTCGGTAATCGGCAGGCCGCTAGCGAGCGCCGCTCGAAAAACAGTCGTGCCGATTTGACACAACCCGCCGCCGTATTCCGGCACCGTTTGGTCTCCTTTTATCACTAGTTCCGGCAGATAGCCGGTGCTGCCGTCAATCGTCCCTAAAGTTTTTAAGAGCGAGAATTCCTCCGCCGGTTTGATCAGAGTGCCGTTAACCGCTGTCGCGCCCACGGCAATATTATGCCGCCGATTCGGCGGCGAGCCGGCGAAATTTGATTCGCCCGTCCCCAGCAATTCGTTAATTCCCAAATCATTTACGTTGTCGTTAGTAACCGCGCTCGCCACCTCCGCTATCACTAATCCAGCCGTTACGGGAGTAGTGGTGGCAGCGGCTAAGGCATTTTCCAGTTGCGTCAAAGTGCCGTTAATGTTTATGGTTTGGCCGTTGCGGCTTGATTTAAACTCCGTTACCCTGCCGTTGGTGATTTGAAATTTGGCGTCAACCGGTTCGACATTCACCCCGGGAGCTAACTCCGCTTGGACATATTCTTCCCAAGCTTCTGGTTTTAAGCCGATAAAAAGCTGATTAGCGCCGGTTGATTTTTTAACCGTTACTAAAGCAGTCAGCCTGTCTTTGTTGACGACCCATTCCTTATCTTTGGCTAGCGGGTCAGTGGAAGAAGCAGTAAGTTTAATGGGCGCTAACTGGAGAATTGTTTTTGCTTGTTCCAATAAAGCCGCGTTTATTTGCTCCGCGTAAATAGCGGGGTAATCGGTTTGTAAAGTCATCCTAACCGGTCGGCTGTCCAGCCAAGCAAGCCGATTTTTAATTTGCGCCAACAGGCCGTCATAATCGAAAATTTTTCCGTAGCTTTCCGGTGCAATCGTTAATTCGTTATTTTTTAAGATAATGGCGGCGTCCTTGGCCTGGCTTTCAAACCGGCTAAAATTTTCCTTAAGCAGGGAGAGCAATCTGGGCTCATCTAAATAAAAAGACGCCGGGGGATTAGCCGTAAAAATGAAAGCGAGTAATTGCTCTTTAATGTTTTTTAAGTCACTCTCGTTTCTGCCTATAGCCAGCAGAGCTTGGAGCGAATCCTCCGGGTTGAAAGCAAAGAGGTCAAAAGAAGAATCGGGGTCGGGGGCGATAACCGAAGCCGGAACGTTTAATTTTTTGTTTTGGTAAACAATAGTTACCCCCTCGCGGCTAAAAGCGTCAGTGCGTTGCGTCAGCAGCCGGCGCGCTTCCGTTAAGGTTTTGCCGCCCAAAGAGACGTTAGCGAGTTTAAGGCCGTTAAAAAATTTATCCTGATATAGCCGCTGATGCATTAAATAGACGGCCGCAGCAGTCAGGTAAATAATAACCATAATCACGCTGCCGGCGAATAACCAGCGTAGCCGCCGCACCGTTTTAGCGGTAAAAAAACGAGACAGCCGTCCTCTAGCTTGAGATGTCCAGGACGCCTTAGTCTCGTTTGACTTAGTCAGTAAACTTAGTTGGGGTTCTTTTTTTGTTCGCTTCACAGCATGGGGGGCGAAGCAACTCACTGGCAAATTAGTTAAGCCGTTGCGTTTTTCAGTATTTCGTTAAGCATCTCTTTTGCGATTGCTTTATCGGCTGCAGTTTTTTCGCCGTCTAAATTAATAATAATATTTACCACATCGCCCTCTTTGATGTTATTGGGCAGCAAAGCCAGCGGCAATCTGATAGCCGCCGCCGCAGTTAATAAGACCGCATTTTCCCCCTCAATTCTGTCGGTAGTCGCTTTTGTCGTCGGCATACTTTATTCTTTTATTTTAACCTCAATTTGTTTGGCAGTTTGCGCTTTGGGCAAAAAAATCGTCAGCACGCCGTTTTCAATCGTCGCTTCAATCTGGTCCGGCTTAACTTCCACCGGCAAAATAATTGAGCGGGAAAAACTGCCCCAATAACATTCCTGGTAAAAATAATCTTCAGCGGAAATTTGTTCATCCATTTTTCTCGCGCCCCGAATGGTCAGCAGGTCGTTATTAATGGAAATGTCAATATCCTCCGGTTTTACGCCCGCGATCGTTGATTTCACGATAATGGCGTCTTTGCTTTGGTAAACGTCAATAGCGAGCTGACCTTCTTCATAATCGTCCGCCAGCCATTGCTCTTCCGGCTGGTTGTCCGCTACTTTTTCTGCCGGAGCGGTGTTAACATTAATATTAGCTTTGCCCTGGTTTAGCCCGGTAAGTTTTCGGAAAAAATCCATAGTAATTTACTTTAAATTGGTAAAAACTATTTTTATTATAAAAGTATTTGCTAAAATAAGCAATAGCTTAGGATAAAAAAAATAAGAAGCGCAAAGAATTACGCTTCTTTTTCTGATAAGCAATAGATGTTCATTGTTTATCGTTTTGGCTCTGTTTGTCGTTTTGGCTCTGCAACTCTTGTTGGGCGGTGTGCAAAAGATAAAGAGCTTCTTCAATTCTTTCACCAGCCGAAACTAAAGTTTTTTGACCGCTTAAGTCTAATTCTGTTTTTATGCCTTCCAATTGGGTCTTTAAAATAGCGGTTCTGCCGCTCGGGAAAATTGTTTTCTTTTCAATTTCTGTTGCCATTATTTATCCTCCTTTGGAACTTTGGAAAAGTTTAATACTGGTGTCTTTATTGTACCAAGTTAGAACCTATTTTCAAAACAAATGATGTCGCACGCGCGGAGCGCGTGGTGGCTCTGAACGAAATCGTACGCCCGACGAACGCCCCGCCGCCCGCCTCCGCTAACGCTACGGCGGCAACCTCGCGGAAATTTTCCCTTACAATTTTTCTTTTGCGCGCTCCTTCTAAAAAATTCAAAAAAGGAAAGGGAAATTTCTGCTCGGTTCCGCCCTCAATTCTTCGGGCGGAGTGGCTGGGCTACCAGCGCTCGCCGGACA
>PFAT01000059.1 GCA_002773575.1 Candidatus Falkowbacteria bacterium CG10_big_fil_rev_8_21_14_0_10_44_15 | reverse complement strand
AAAAAATCGCCAAACTTAATTTTGGTGTTGCACGCCACATCCGGGTTCGGCGTGCGCCCAAGCTGATATTCGCGCACCATATAATCCGCCACTTCTTTTTTGTACTCGGCCGATAAATCCAAAGTTTTGAAAGGAATGCCGAGTTGCATTGCCGCTTTCATCGCCTCGCGCCGCTCTTGCGGCCAATTGCAATTTCCCCACCGCTCATCCCAAATTTTAATAAAAACGCCAGTTACATTGTAGCCCTGTTGTTTTAATAATGCCGCGGCTACGCTGGAGTCAACGCCGCCGCTCATGCCAATAAATACTTTTATTTTTCTGACCTGTTTGTTCATTTCTTTTTTTGCTAATCGCATAACCACTATATTACAGCATAAAATATTGACATAATCAACTTTAATGCTATAATGATAGCCATGAAACAATATTATACTTTTCATTATCGCATGTCTGATCAATCATTGGCGTTTAATGATTTTATTTATCACCCCAATAATTACGGGCTCATTGACTACCGCGTGTTACAAATGGGTGACCATACAGTCGCTTACTTAACGCCCAGAGGAGTGCGCCAAACTGCCGCTCTTGGTAAAAAATTATTTAATGAAGAATATTCGCGTAATCTTATAAAACGCGTCCAGCGGCACTTGCGTTCTTTGCGGCAAACAAAAATTTTGCTGCGCAATGTTGAGACGCTAAACAAACGAGGACGACTGTATCTTTGGAAAACAACGGCAAAACGCACTGATGAGTTCTGCTACCTTTATCTTTATTGCGAACAGCCGGTTCTTTTTCCACTGGAAGAATGTGTGCGTCAAGTTGCCCATAATAACAAACGACTGCAACAAGTACTAGAAACTCCGGCGTTGGCTAAAAAGTTCGGCTTTCCCAAAAAAGCTCAAAGAGCTTTAGAATTATTATTTATAATCGGCAAATATAAATTGCAGCTGCATCTCAAATTTGAGCCATGGTTAAAAGAGCTTGACGCCTTCATTGCTTATATCGGCCGCACGTATCATCTTTCTCCCAAACAAGCTTTGATGTTACGTCGTGAAGAAATAACCGGCATTCTGCGCGGCGAACAAGAGCCGCCCTTGGATGAACTTAACCGCCGCGAGCATGGCTGTGTGCTTTTGCCGTCTCGCCGCGGAGCCATCTGGCGGTGTTATTATGGCAAACGTTTTGATTACTGGCACAAACAACTGGAGCAACCTAGAAAAAATAATATTACCGGCACAACGGTCTTTCCGGGAAAAGTCCGCGGCCGAGTCCGCATTCATCTTAGTTGGACTAAAATTATAAAACCTACTCCTGGAAGTATTTTAGTAACTGGGATGACAAACCCCCAACTATTACCCTATCTTAAACGCGTCGCGTCCATTGTAACTGATGAAGGCGGCCTCACTTGTCACGCGGCTATCATCAGCCGCGAATTAAAAATTCCTTGCATTGTCGGGACCGGCAACGCAACCAAACTTTTAAAAGACGGGGACTTGGTGGAAGTTGATGCCAACAAGGGAATCGTTAGAAAAATAAATAAAGTCTAACAAAACTCCACCAAAATTGTCCAGCAAGAATTGGCGTATAAAATAACGGGTTCTCGTTGATATCAATCAACTAAGAGGGCGGGCAATTAGGGTTGGCTTTGAAAAATTCAAAACACGCCTTAATCTCCGCGCGCTTATGCCCTTGGAGCCTATCCCATTTCCCGCAGGAAATAGAAAAGTGACACGCCAATTAAAAATTAGGCCAAAACTTGATGAACGCTCTCGTCCCGAAGTCTTCGGAACGGGATGATGGAGTTTTGCCAGGCTTCAATTATATTATACACTGAATTGACATCTGCCGAAAACTGCCTACAATGGAAAAGTATGGGGAAAAATAAATTACAACATTTCGCCGAACTCAAGACTTTCCCTAATGTGATTGAGCCGGCTGTTTACCCCCACACCTCAAGAGGTGTGGGGGTAAACTGGTCTGAACGCTTCGGCAATCAAAACCCGATTACTTTAGAACTTGCCTGCGGCAAAGGCGAGTACGCTTTGGCGTTAGCGCGCCTGTTTCCTAAACGAAACTTCATCGGCGTAGACATTAAAGGCGCGCGGCTGTGGCGCGGCGCTAAAACCGCCCTTGAAGAAAATTTAACTAATGTCGCTTTCTTAAGAATACAGATTGAGAACTTAGAGCATTACTTTCGATTGCCCCCTCCTTCGAGGAGGGGGCAGGGGGTGGTGGGGCATAATTTAAACTCGCAAAACATCCCTCCTACCGCTAAACTATCCCCAATTATCACAACAGTCTGGATCGTATTTCCTGACCCTTTTCCGCGTAAGCGACAGGCAAACAAGCGGCTGACGAGCCCCCGCTTTTTAGCGATGTATAAAAAAATCCTCGCGCCCGGCGGCGCCATCCATCTCAAAACAGACGATTTAAACCTGTTTAATTATTCCGTAGAAACTGCCATTGCCGAAGGCTGGAAAATAAAAGAGATTATCAATAATATTTATGCTTTACCCAAACTTAATCCTTTGCTCGCCATTAAAACTTTTTACGAAAATAAACATTTGCGGGAAGGAAAACAAATTCATTACCTAAAAGCTGCAAGATAAAAAAAAACGGCTGTGTTACCACAACCGTTCAACTCAACCTATTCTTTACTTATTATTTTTCTTTTCTTATTTTTCTTTTCCGGTGGGCATAGTCTTATCAAAGAAAAAAGCTACCCCCAAAATTAATAGCATCCTATCGGGGGAATTGATGACATTCCATCCAAATATAATAAAAAGAACACCAAATGTTATCTGTCTTATAATAAACCAACCATTCATTGTCTTTACCTCCTTATTTTTGTAATGTTTAATTCTTGACAAAATTATACATCGTTGCTATATTATGTCTATACTTATCAGACAAAAATTATATTGATTAATAAATTTTATTTAATATAAGCTAAAATATATTAAATTTTTGATGTCATTTTTAATAACATTTTATGAAAAATAGCGATATAATCCCCCTACTTAAAGAAGCCGGCTTTAGTGAAAAAGAGGCTGTGGTTTACTTGTCGGCTTTAAAATTAAACAAAGCTAGTGTTGTAGCCCTCGCCAAAGACACTAAAATTAACCGTTCCACGCTGTACTTAGTAACGAAGTCTCTCTTGGAAAAAGGCATGTTAAACGAAACCTGGCAGCACAAAAAGCGCGCTTTTGCTCCCGAAAATCCCGAACACATTCTGGAGTTGGTTAAAACCCGACAAAATGCTTTTAAAAAAGCACTGCCGGAGCTTGCCATGCTCTTTCGTTCCGCAGATAAAGACCCAAAAGTGAAATTCTATGAAGGCGCTGAAGGAATCAAAACCATGTACATAGATACTCTGGAAGCCAAAGAACCCATTTTAGTGTACGGCTCAATTACCGATATGTGGGGTGTCGTGTCAAAAGAATGGAAAAAATCATATGTTGAACAGCGCGTAAAGCACAAAATTTTCAATAAATGCATTATTCCCGACACGGGAGAAACCAGGGAATACATAAAAAATGATAAAGAGGAATGGCGGGAAACGCGCCTTGTGCCGCATGAACGATTTAACTTTACCAATGAAATTAATATCTATAATAATAAGGTGGCTATTTTTTCCTTTCGCGAAAAAATCGGCGTGATTATTGAGAGTCATGAAATCTCCGATACCCAGCGAAAAATTTTTGAACTTGCCTGGATAGGAACAATGAGTGTTTAATTCTGCCAAAAAATACTAAAATAAAAAATTCCGCTCATTCACGGAATCTTTTATTTATATATTTGTATTTGATTGGTAATTAGTAAGGTCTAAAATTTTATCCCCGGCAATTTTATCTTCCCATTCGTGAAAATAATATCATATTGTTTGCCTAAAATAAAGTCGCTCCAAGCAAATGGCTTGCCGTCAAAATGAAATAGTTTGCCGCCAGCTTCTTTAACGAACAGAGCGCCCGCGCCGATATCCCAGAGGTTAGTCTTGATAGTCCAGTACGCGTCCGCCCGTCCGGTCCCGACCCAAGCGCATTCTATAACGGCCGAACCGATTTTACGCATTTCGCGCGTCTGCGGATAAAGCAAACTAAAAACATCGCTGACGCGCCGCTTATTTTTTTCTCCGCCTTCGCAGAAAAGGATATAAGATGAATCTAATTTAGCAATGGCGGAAACCTTCGCTTTTACTTTAACTTTATTTTTTAAATTTATGCTCCAGGCGCCTTGATTACTAAGAGCGATGTGTCGCTCTTGCAGATAAGGCGCTTCCATTACGGCCACTATCGGTTTTCCCTTAAACCAAAGCGCGACCGAAACGGCAAAAAAGGGATTGCGGTTGACAAAATTACCGGTGCCGTCCAGCGGGTCAATTATCCAAAGGTAATCTGACTTTTTATCCACTAAACCGGTTTCTTCGGTTAAATAATAGTGCCTCGGAAATTTTTTTTCTATGCCTTGCTTTATTAAATCGTCGGCTAAAAAATCGTAAGCAGTTTTTAGCGAACCGCAGCGCAAGGACACGTCGGTTTTATTAAAATAAGGCAGCAACTTTTTGCCTGCCTGTTCGGCGATATTAACGGCAAACGATAAATATTTATCCATATCTTAATATTATATCATACCTGACCGCCGCCGCCATTCTTACGGTACCGCCAATAAATAAAAATTAGCAGCGCTGCCATCGCCAGCGCAAAAATAATCGAACCGGCAGTGAGGTTGCTGATAGTGGAGGTAGCGGCTTGGGAAATAAATCCGGCCGGCAAATTATTTTCAATTTTTATCCCCGATACTTGTTGTTTGATGGCGTCAACTTTGGTGGTCGTAGCGGAAATTTGCGGCAAACGTAAATTCGGCGGCGTGGTCGTGCCGTATTCCTTTTGCAGTTCCTCCAATAAAGTGTAATCAACTATTTCCCCAATGGTCCCGCCGGTATTCGCCGGCAAAACGAACAAAAAAACGCCGCCGATAATATTAACTAAAAGCAGCGTTAGCGTGCCGATGCCGCCAAAAATATTAGCGCATCGGCTAATCCTCCCTCTCATCTTAATGAGAGTTTTTCTCTTCATAATGGCGTTACCTTACGCCATCACCGCCAAGGGAGCAAGAGGAAAAACTGAATAAAACTTGGGGATAAACAACAAAACTTTAAAATTAGCTTTAAATCACAAGATGTCTTGATAATGCTTGATCTTCGCTGTTTTTTTATATTTATCAATCGCCACTATTATTAAATCCCCCCGCGGCTCTTTGTCCCATAATTTTTTTGCGCCGATGTATTTATTAATCGCGTATTTTAAAGCCGTTTGTTTTTTTTGGCTCATTGCTTCAGCGCCGTCGCCGTACGCCTGCGACAGGCGCGTTTTCACTTCTACGAACACGAGCCACTGGCCTTGGCTGGCAACGATGTCCAGCTCTTGATAGCTGTTTTTAACGTTAGTATCCAAAACTTTGTATCCTCGCCTGATTAAATACTCGCCGGCAAGCTTTTCTCCGAACGCGCCGACTTGTTGGTTTTGGTTCATAAATAAATCACGATGATTTGCCTGATAATCAAATTTTTCCGGCTGATATATTTCCCTGAAAAATCAAACCACGCTTTTTTAAAATCCTCTCGGCTCATTTTGCGGATTCTGCCAATTTCCGGATCCTGCAAATAAACATATCGCGCGTCCAGCCCGCAGACAACGGAATAATGCCCCTCGGCAATATCGCTATCGCCATAATCCGAGCGGCCGCGCGTAAACCAATTTGCGATAACCGGCGTTTTTTTATTCAGCCATTTTTTTATATCGGCAAAGTCGCTGTTATTTTTTACAATGACTTTAAATCCAAACTTTTGCGCCGCTCTTCGGATGCCTTGGCTGTTAACTCCCAGCTCTTTATTCCAACCGGACAGCTTTGCCAATGCTTTTTCCGTTTTGGCCACGCCGTAATAACTTAAAATTATTTTTAGCGATGCCGGCCCGCAATAGCTTTGGCGCAACGTTTCCTGAAATGGTTTTATTTTTTAACTGCATGCGCGTAAATACAAAAAATTAAAAAGCAATGTGCTTTTGCCACCGCTCGTACAATTCTTTGGTCGCTTGCAAATCGCCGGCGCAGTATTTGGCGATTTCCAAAGTTTTACCGGCCCGAAAATATTTAGGCACGTCGTGGCCGTTCAGGCCGTGTGATTTTGGCGACTCAATGCCAAACGCTTTGCAGTAAAAATCAAGGTTAAACTTCCGCACAGCGCCGTAAAAAGTCAGTTGCTCCAATAAATCAACATGCTCGCCCGTCCCGTAGCGGTACGGCATTAAATTTTTGGTCGCCCTAACGGCTAAAATAGCGCTGCGGATTAATAAAAACGGACAGTCAAAAGAACGTCCGTTAAAAGTAATGAATTGCCGGTAATTTTTGATGTTAGCCCAAAATTTTTCCAAAATTTCCCGCTCATTTCCGGCCGAGTACAAAATATCGTTTGCCGTAAACTCCTCTGCTGGTTTATCCGCGCGGTAATAAACCACGCCTTTGTTCGTGTCCGGATTTAACATGCCGATGCAAACTATTTCCGCCGTTACGGCGTGGAGCGCCAGCTGCTCTTTGGCGTTTTCCCGCTCCTCTTCGGTATGGGAAAATTTTAGCAGGTACTCCTGCTGTTTTTGGTCAAAACTTTCCCATTCCCGTCCGCTGGTTTCAATGTCAAAAATTAATGAGGGCATAAAGTTTTTTTTATAACTATATTATGTTCACTATTGTATACGCGACTGTTTTGTTATTCAATGGCACGCGCACGCGCTCCCCCGCCCGTTTTCCCAAAAGCGCCGCGCCCAAAGGGGAGTTATGGGAGATAATGCCGCGGGCCGGATCGGTTTCGCTTGAACCTAAAATTTGATATGTCTTTTGTTTGCCGTTAACTTCAACCGTCACCGTATGCCCCAGTTGCGCCGCGCCGCTGTTTGAATGCTTAATAATAATGGCGTGATTTAATAGGTACTCGGTTTCGTCAATGCGGCGATTTAGGCCGCGCAAACGCCCTTTAGCGATTTGATACGCCGCGTTTTCGGAAAAATCCCCCATTTCGGCCAGCCGCTTGACTTCATCTCCGAGTTTAGGACGGGCTTTCTTCAGCCGCTCGCGCAGAGCCGTGAGCTCGTCGTATTTTTTCCGCGTGACATGCAAATCAACGGGCTGTAAATTTTGTTTTTCGGATTTTCTGGTTGGCAGGCGCATATAATTATATCTCTTACCCAAACAACAGCCACGCCGGCTTAAAAATTAATAAAATCCCGATAATTAAAATGATGATGCCGCCGGCTAAATTAGCAAACCGCACGTATTTTTTGGTGATACCGACCACTTGCAAGGTAACCATGGCGACGACAAAAACCGCGATATCGTCTAATATGTAGAATAAAATATAAATCAATAAATAGCCGTAATATTGCCAAGCCGGCAAGCCGGCCGCGCTTAAAATAGAGGTGTAAATCGCCGGCAGTCCGGCCGAGCAAACCAGCTCAACCATATTAACTGCCGCCGCTAAAACGATAACGCCAGCCAAAGCGAGGGCAAAACTCTGCTCGCTGATGATATTTTTTATCCGGCTGACTATTTTTTGCCGCTTGGTTTCACCGGCAACGGTGCAAGTGCCGTCACGGTTAGCGTAAAATTCACGCAGCTGATAAACGCCGCTAGCGATAGCGACGATGCCGATAGCCATTCTAATCCAAAATAAAAAGCCGATGAATAAAAATAAATTGAGCCAAGCGGCCATAAATATAAAATAAACTATGCCGGAAGTGATAATGAACGCGAGACCAATCGCCCACATGCGCCGGCGATTTTTCATGCCGAGCAACATGCTGATCAGAAACAAAAGCACCCACATGGCGCAGGGATTAAAGCCGTCGATTAAACCGATGACGACCGAAAGCGCGCCCAGAGAGAAATTCTGGGCATTGATTTGGCCAACAAACGGCACCTTAATAATCGGTTTAATTTGGCTTAAATTATCGTTGCCGATTATCTGACTGTCTGGCGCTGGCGGCGTGGCTGTTTTCTCTTCAACAATAATTTTTCCAATCGGGTCGGGGTCGCCTTTGGCTTGATAATAATCAACTATTTGCTTTATTTGCGCTCCCGTTGTTTCATCCGTATAGTACCCGCTGATTGCCTGCGCGCCGATAAAAGTTAAAGGCACGCTACCCGCCTTTAAATCAAAGTTGAGCTTTTGGATGATGTTAGAAATGAGTTTAGCGTTGTCCTGATTATACCAAACCTCAAAGTCCTGCACGGTTACGTTCGGTCGCTCTTGAGTTAATTTTTTTAAAAAAATCTCTTCCCGCGCGCAGTGCGGACAGCCTTCGCCGTAAAAAAAGTAAACTTTAACCCCTACGCCCAAGTTGCTGTTAATACTATCATCGACTTTAGTCCCAGACAGTGAATTGATAGTAATATTAACGGGGGATGCGTTATTTATTTGGGCGCTGGGGTAAACTGGTTTAACCGCTAACGGCTGGGCAACGACGGTCAGGGGAAAAAATAAAAAAAATAACAGCGCGACAGCCGTTAACGGTTTAAAATATTTTAACATAAAAAATAATTATTATATTGTTAAATTGCTGCATTGCTGACCCCTCCGTCCGCCGAAACGGCAGCCACCTCCCCTTATAAAGGGGAGGAATAATATAGTATTTATTCTCCCCCTTTATTTCCCCCTTTCTAAGGGGGAATGCCGAAGGCAAAGGGGTTTGGGCAGTTAGAGGGGGTTAGCAATTTAACAATGTAATAATAGTTTAATATTCTATTATTTTACCTTTTTTCCCGCCACAACGCCAACCCGATAACTATCGCCCCCGCGCTGATCATCGCGTCTGCCAAGTTAAACACCGGCCAATAGACAAAATTTAAATAATCAACCACGAAGCCAAACTGCAGCCGGTCGTACAGATTACTGACGGCGCCGATGATCATCAGCAGTAAGGCGGCTTCAATGGCGGCAAACGGCTTGTTTAATTTCGCCAGCCGCCAAACTAAAATGAAAACCAAAAAAAATATGATTATCGCCGTCGCCATGACTATAATTGTCTCGGGCAAATAAATGCCAAAAGCGATACGTTCATTTTTAAATAATTCCAAACTAAACAGCTTCTTGATAATGGTAACTTTTTTATTATAAAGTTCCGCCAGCGCCCATTGTTTTAAAAACCTGTCCGCTACCAATAAAAAAATGATGCCAGTTAGCCAAGCATTCATTTTTGTTACCCTCCTGTTAAAAAAACCTTTAAGCATAAATAAGCGTTGCCTCTAAAAATACGGGCGTCAACTAAATTAACGCTAAAATTTCGCTGATTAAGCATCTATTGTCTTTGAATTGGCCAACGCAAATCAAACGCTTTGCTGTAATTTGCTCTTGCAATTAATGCAAGCGCTGGATACTGGCCGGGCGAGCAGGCGCTTTTCGCCGATTTCCTTACCGCAATATTTGCAGATGCCGTAAGTTTTGTTGGCAATCCGCTGCAGCGCTTTATTAATGTCCTCTAAATTACTTTCCAGCACCTTACTTAATGATAAATCCGTAGTATAAGTATCAATTTCTTTGGCGTTGTCGTCGTTAGTGGTGCCGATATTAATAAAGCGCGGCCGGTGTTTGCCCTTGCTGTATTGATCTTCCTCGGTAAAACGGCGCAACTCTTCTTCTATTTCTTTTTTTCTCGCTAGCAGCTCTTTTTTAATTTTAGCGACTACTTTCTTATCCATAAAAAATATTAAGCCAATCAGTCTTAATGATATAAATATAATATAGCTTAATTTCTTAGAAAAAACAAGGCTTTCCCCTTAATAAAAAAGGGGCCCAGACAGGCCCCCTTTTTATTAAAAAGGTAATTAATTTTTTAGCCTAATCTGAGCCCCATCCCGAAGTCTTGTTTTTCAACCATCAGTAGATAGTTGAAAAAATACATTAACTCCCGGATAAAAGAGCTTTTTTGCCGACTAAAAAAAGCGCTTCTCTACCATCCTTAGTGGTAAAATTCGCCAAAATTTTGTTTAATAGGCGAACTCTACCTGTTTTTTGTTTTTGTTTTTAATTGACCTGTATCGGCGACAGATTAATCGACGAACAGTAGAGAAGAAAAAATTGATTCAAAGGCTACTCCCTGTTTCAATACACCTTCGAAGCAATTTTTTAATTGCTTTGTAATGATCTTATGATATAATAATATCACATATACTTAAATTGGTCAATAAATTTTAACGCTACATTATATTTAAAAATTAAACTAATATTAAATAAAAAAAGTAAAAGAA
This sequence comes from Candidatus Falkowbacteria bacterium CG10_big_fil_rev_8_21_14_0_10_44_15, assembly GCA_002773575.1. Classification (GTDB taxonomy): domain Bacteria; phylum Patescibacteriota; class Patescibacteriia; order Patescibacteriales; family XYC2-FULL-47-12; genus 2-12-FULL-45-10. Next base: position 97 of record PFAT01000059.1, on the reverse strand, counting down.
TCTTATCCACAGTTGAAAGTCTACAAAATTGTAGACTTTAAATTAAATATTTTAAATAGTTATCCACAATTTTGTGGACTTTTAAACATTTGTGTTA
>PFAT01000003.1:15317-53551 GCA_002773575.1 Candidatus Falkowbacteria bacterium CG10_big_fil_rev_8_21_14_0_10_44_15 | reverse complement strand
ATTCAAAACAAAAACAAATTTATACTATTGAATAAAAAGCCTGTCAAAATGAAACTGAATGAAAAATAAGGAGATTTTGATAGGCTTTTTAGGAAGGGAAAATTTATTTTTTAAGAATTAAGAAGGGGTAAAACCATTGATGTTATAATGAAATAATTCTATACTTAATGCATATGAATAACCAAAAATCCTACACTATAGCACTGATAGCAGTAACGCTAATCGTTATCTTTGGTGCTTACTACTTCTACATACAAAGCAAAGAGACACACCTCTTCGCGTCGCTTGATGCCGTGACCATCCAATCTGACAACATTATTTTGGAAGGTGAATATCAACTTAAAGATACTACTTGGTCACCAGACGCAAGCAAGTTCTACGTCACTGAAAATGTTGGTATAACAGACATTGGACTGCCTGAATATATAACGTATTCCATCTACGATACAAATATAGAAACGCTTGCTGAAACAGAAATTAAAGACAGTATCGTTGCGGGGACACCAACATGGAATGGTAATAACCAATTAGTGACCGACAAAAAAATCGCCACACTGGCAGAAAGTATTCAGCTCACTGACCGCACGCTAGACGAACCTCCAGGATATGATTTATTAGACGAGGTGAAATACTGCAATCCAAATTTAGAAACCTGCGGAAAGCGTGTTGACGGACTTAGCTTCTCGCCAAACAAAAAATACGCGGCGTTCATCAGCCCATACACAGCCTACGACGATTCCATGCCCTACGACTACCGATTGTTCGTGCTCCCACAAGGAGCGCAATCACTTGATGAGCTTGTCTGGTTTGATAAAGTAACAATGGGTATTGAGGTAAGTAATCCTGAATTCCGATGGTCAAGTGATAGTCGCTACTTGCTATCGGGAAACGCGGAATTGTTTGATATGACAGACAAAGAGGCAATTATCCCATTTGAAGGTTACGGCAAAAGAACACTGCTATCTCCAGATGAGTCAAAGGCACTTGTTGTAACCGCTCAACAAGACCGTAGAGACCAAAACGATTATTTCCATCAGCAAATAAACGTATTCGTAAAAAATTTGAGTGACGGCAGTGAGGTGCAAATCCTGTCCACCCAAGGAGATGTACGAGAAACGGGGTGGGTTAGTGCAAGCTTTAGCCCTGATAGTAAATACGGCGTATACAATCTAAACAAACAGCTCTGGATTTTTAATGCCGAAACAGGAGAAAAAACGCAGCTTACAACCGAGTCGGGAGAGTACCGCGAACCTCGTTGGTCCACAGACGGCAATAATATTATCTATAACACAGGCAAAGAAGTCAGGTTAATTACACTGACGTTTTGATTCTATCAAATACAGATATTTCCCTTGAACCTGCCTATGAGGCGGGCAGGCACCCCTTTGGTTCCCCTCCGCGCTTTACCTATCAATTTATGAAACCAACACCAAACAACTTCGCCTACATTGACGCCGCCAACTTACATAGAGGCGTTATTCAGCTGGGCTGGCAATTGGATTACGCGAAATTTCGGATCTGGCTGAAAGAGAAGTACGGCGTTAGCCAGGCCTATCTTTTCATCGGCCTGGTTCCCAAGCACAAAGATCTATATACCAGCTTGCAGGAAGCCGGGTTTACGCTCATTTTCAAAGAAACGACCTACGACGGCGAAGGGCGCATAAAAGGAAACTGCGATGCGGATTTGGTCCTCAAAGCAGTTGTTGATTATTTTGAGAAAAAATTTGATCAATCGGTTTTGGTTTCAAGCGATGGCGACTATTCCAGTTTGGCTAAATTTTTTAAAGAAAGACAGGTCTTGCGAACACTGGTTTCACCCAGTAATAAGTGTTCTTTTCTGCTTAGAAAAATCAATATTCCCATACTTTATTTGGACACACAGCGCGGAATTTTGGAACATGCTCAAAAAGAAAAAGCCCCCGGCCGGGACTAACCCCGGCAAGGGTCTCTTTCATGGTGATGACTGTAGTATACCAGGTATACTAAAAAAGTCAATATAACTTATAAACAGCATATCAAAAGACATTAAGAAAGAAAAATATTTTTAGAACAGCGTATAACACTGAATATGCGGTTCAAAAACATTTCCCCTTAGATGTGATTGGTCGCAATGTTTTTTCACCCATATTTGCCTCCGCTACGCTACGGCAAACATCGCATATTCAGGAACGTTGTACGAAATAAATTTTTTATCGTTTTTTATATTTTCCCGTGACGATTGACGATCAAAAGGATGCGAAACAAAATTTTTACATTTTATTTAAAGGGGGCTATTGTGTTTTTTGCCTGTGCGAACAGTCAAAAAACCGAATTAGTCTAAATTACTAGAATTTCTATGCGCGAATTACAATTTTCAGTTACCCCAGAGGTGTTAAATTTAGGTGTAAAAATTATTACAGCTAGAATCAGTGACATCCACAATACCTCCGAAAATAGTGATTTTGAATTATACAAAACTGCCGAACTTGAACACATTAGAAATGATCTGGCTCAAAAATTCGCAGGCAAGAAATATAACGACGATCCCATTCTTGCTGGTTTCCGAGACCTACATACAAAAATTGGCCGAAGTAATCGTGACTATGTGGCCTCTCCAGAAAATCTGCGACGCCAATTTCTTGAGCGTGGTCGTTTCCCTCATATCAACACAGTCGTAGACATTTATAATCTTGTTTCATTGCAGGCAGGATTGGCGCTTGGTGCGCACGATATAGAAAAAATTAACGGTAATATCACACTTCGCCTAACAAGCGGTTCAGAGGTTTTCGTGCCACTTGGAAAAATTGAGCCGGAAAAAGTATTCCCAAGCGAATATGCGTATATTGATGATTTGAATAATATCATTTGTCGATTGGAAGTATTACAAGTTAACCCTACAAAGGTTACAACCGAAAGTTCGGATCTTTTCATTATTATCCAAGGCAACTCGGCAACTGCGGCCGACTACCTACGACAGGGAGCAGAAAAAGTCTGCCAACTTATTACTAAATATTGTGGCGGAAGCTATTTATTTTTAAATAAAACGTAAATTTCATCCACTTTAAGGATGTTCGATGAACTTTTAATCATTAAAACAATTTAACAATCTAAATTATGGACTTTGACTATACCCAAACAACATCAAAGAACTTTGATTTAGCCGTAAAAAGCGTTGAAGATGAAATTGCCAAAGCGGGCATGATGGTTTTACATATCCACGATGTCCAAAAGACCTTAACCGAAAAAGGATTTGAGAGAGAGCCATTTAAAATCGTCGAGTTTTGCAATGCTAAATACGCCAATGATTTTTTAAATGCCGATATTAAAATCGGACTTTGCCTGCCGTGTAAAATCAATGTTTATGTCAAAGATGACCAAACATTCATTTCCGGCATGCGCCCAAATATTCTCTCTCAATTTTTTCCCGATGCCGACTTAGGGGACAAGCCGCAAGAAATAGACAAAAAAATCCAGGATATCATCAATCATTCTAAATAGCCAAAAACTAATTCGTCGCTAAAATACTTCTCTTATAAGAACTTAGGTTTTCCAGCGCAATGCCCGTTCCTTTAGCGACGCAAAACAGCGCTTCGTCCGCCACATAAGCCGGCACGCCGGTCGTGCGCGCGAGCAACTGGTCAATGTTGCGTAAAAGCGAACTGCCGCCGGCAAGCACCATTCCTTTATCCATAATGTCCGCCGCGAGCTCGGGGGGCGTATTCTGCAGTACCTGTTTAACGGAGGTGACGATAGCCTCTAATTCGTTTTGAATGGCGTCCGTCACGTCGTCCGAAGTGGCGGTTACGATGCGCGGCAAGCCGGAAACGATGTCGCGCCCTTTTATTTCCATCACTAATTTATTTTCTAAATACAGAGCCGAGCCGATATTAATTTTTATTTCTTCCGCCGTGCGCTCGCCGATAGCTAAGTTGTACTTTTTGCGGATGTAATTCGCAATCGCCGCGTCAAATTTATTGCCGCCCACGCGCACCGAGTTAATGGCGACGATGCCGCCCAAACTAATAACCGCCATTTCCGCCGTGCCGCCGCCGATGTCAATAATCATATGGCCCGAAGCCGAACCGATGGGTATGTCCGCTCCGATTGCCGCCGCGACCGGCTCTTTAATGATGTAGGCGGCTTTGGCGCCGGCGGCAATGGTCGCGTCCGTAACGGCACGGCGTTCGGTAGAAGTGATGCCGGCCGGAACCGCGATCATCACTTCCGGCCGGAACAAGCGAACCCCGCCCAAAGCTTTGTTCACAAAATAGCGCAGCATCGCTTCGGTCGTTTTATAATCGGCAATCACCCCGTCTTTCAGCGGCTTGATGGCGACGATAGTCTCCGGCGTCCGGCCGACCATTTCTTTGGCTTCATTGCCCACGGCCAAGATTTTTTTGTCGGTCAAAGATATGGCCACTACGGAGGGTTCGTTAATTACAATGCCGCGCTTGGGCAAATGCACCAGCGTATAAGTTGTTCCTAGGTCAATGCCGATTCTTTTGGCAAACATATTCGTATTAAGGGATCGCAAATGTTATAAATCCAAACTAACTTTTTCTGCTCTCCACTTTAAGAAATACTTCAGCCAGCTGGCGATATGAATTCTGATGCTCGGATTAAAAATCCCCGTCAGCCAACTGCCCTCCCCGCTAAAGCGATGCGGGTAATGGATAAAAACGGCTTGGGGATAATACCAAACTTCCCAGCCCGCCCGCCACAGCCGGCGGCAAAGGTCAGTGTCTTCAAAGCCCAAAAAATACCGTTCGTCAAAATAACCCACCTGCTCTAACGATTTACGGCGGATAAATAAACAGGCGCCGTAAAGCCAGTCCGCCCGGCTGGCTTCGCCGTAATTTTGATCTTTAGTTAAATATAAGTCTAATTTATGCTGAATGGCGTTTAATTTTTGCAACGGCGTCCGCCGATATACCGGCGTCAGCAACAAAGGAAAGCGGCAGCGGGTATATTGCAAACTGCCGTCCGGATTGATTAATTTTGGCCCGACTAGGCCAATTTGGGGATTAGCAGTCATAAAATTATACATCTTTTTAACCGCCCCCGCTAAAGCTACCGTATCCGGATTTAAAACGACCAAATATTCCCCTCTGGCCTGCTTAATGCCTAAGTTATTGCCGGCCCCCATGCCTAAATTTTTAGGGGACTCAATTAAAATAACGCCCGCGAAATTTTGCCCGAGCATTTCTTTTACGCCGTCGCGAGAATCGTTATCCACTACGATAATTTCGTAGCGTAAGCCGCTCCAATCCAACCCCGTGATGCTGCGCAGACAATTTCTAAGCAAGCCTTTTGATTTGTAGTTTAAGATAATAAAAGAAATATCCATAAATAAAATTTCTGATTTCTAATTATTCCCCCGCCGCAGCGGGATCCCGCCATAGCGGTGATAGTTTCTAAATTTGGAATTTATTTAAAATAATTAGGTTAATTAGCAATTAGACATTCTACTTTATCCATCTCTTAACGCTCGGCGGTTTTAATGCTTTACGTTCCCGCAGTAGTCGCGGTAATTGCGAAATAACTTCTATCCAAGCCCAAAGCGATCTTTGCTCCAGCAACAAAATATACAAAAACTTTTTTAACTCGTACCAGCAGATAAAAATTCCGTAGCGGGCAAAATCAACGGCGGGCCAATCTTTAATTAGAATAAAAAGATGGTTGCGATAAGAAAAGTAATTTGCCCAAGATGGTTTCCGCCGGCGGTTGGCAACCGCATCAATCAGGGTTGAAGTTTCGTTACCTCCGATACTGCGGTCATGATAGGCAACGGCGCTGCCTACGCGCCAAGCCTGCCAGCCGCTTGCCTGCAGGCGAAAAGCCAAATCAACATCCTCCTGATAGCTAAAAAAATGTTCGTCAAGGCAGCCGACTTGCCGCAGCGCTGCAAGCCGATAAAGCGGCAAACAGCCGGAAACGCCAAACGCCTCTTGAGTGGCGTCATATTGACCCCGGTCTTGTTCTCCCGCTCCTCGGTCCGCCACCCGGCCGGAACGAAATAAACGTAATCCCGTGGTGTCAATAATATCGGTTTTCCCCGCGCTCGTCAATTTATCCCTCCCCTTCCCAAAATATTCCAAACTATTGACATTATCGCTTTCTCTATATTCCCGAAAGGGGCGGGATTTAGCGGCGTATTTAAAATTCCAGCGCAAAATTTTGCCTGCCGCCGCCCCGACGGACAAATTAGCCTCCATAAAATTAATCAAGGCGGCGATATAATCCGGCTCTAAAATTACATCCTGATTAAGGAGCAAAATAAACTCGGAGCGGCAGAGCTTAATTATTTTATTATGGCCGGCGGCAAAGCCGATATTAGCCGGCTCCGGCGGCAAAATAATAACGTTGCTCCGCCCGCTGCTTATTTCTTTAATGATGGCCAAACTGTTATCGCTCGAGCCGTTGTCTAAAATAAAAATTTGGCGCTGGTTATATTTTTGGTTAAAAATTGAATCCAAACAATACGGCAGATAGGCCGCGCCGTTATAAACCACCAAACTGATTGATAATTTATTCGCCATAAATAAAATTTGAGACCGCCCGCCATTAGGATGGAAAAACGGCCTCCTTGTCAGAACGACAATAATAACTTGCTTTAGCCGCCGCTGGCGGCGTTAATGGCTACCGCATCGCTGATGGTCCCTTCGCCCGCAACACTGACGGGCGCGTGGCTAGAATAGCCTTCCGCCTGCATCGATTCCAGTTTAAATTGCACCCTCTTGCCGGCAGTAATGTTTTCCGTGTCCGCCTTAATAGTTAACCCTAAAGTAGCCCCTGCCCTAATGGTTATGTTCAAATTAGAAAAAGTATAAGTGCGCGAATTCGGCTGGGAAATTATTCCCGAAACGCGGGCCCCGGAATAGAGCGCGAGCTCCGCAAAGCCGGACGCGTAAGTCACGTCATCCGAGGAAGTGGCTAAACTCATCACGACATTAGTAATTTTAATTTGTTCGTCAACCGATGCCGCTAAACTGAAGCCGCCTAATTCAACCGCATCAGCGCCGGCTGTGGCCGCGCCGCCGTTAACTAGAGCGCCGGCAGTAAGCGTCAGGCGCGGCGCGTAGACCCGCATCAGTTGCCCCATGGCAGCCACTGCTTGCGTGTAGGTGGTGTTGTCCAAGCCGATTTTATAGCTTAACTCGGGAATATTAATACGGTAAGAATTGTTAGACTGGGCATCTTCCGGCACCTTGATTACTACCCAAATAGTGGGGGCCGCGTTCGCCGCAATTTTATGGTTGCCTAAATTTACATCAGCCATTACGCCCCCCCGCGTCCTTTCTTTATCAACGGTAACGATAACCTCCCGGCTGATTTTTTCCATCAAAGAAATGTCGTCGGCAATATCGGGCGCGCCGTTAAACTTTTCCACCTGCAATTTGAGCCGCTGTAAATAAATGTCTTGCCCCGCGTTGCGCAGTTCAAATTGAGCAAAGATGGTATTGTCTTGGCCGCGAAAAATTTCCCGCTCACTGTCGGTCAAGCTAGAGGCAAAAAAACCGACCCCCGCCCGCCTAAACACTGCCTTGTTGTAGTTGTCGCTTGCCCCCTGGCCAATGGGGAAATTATCCGCGCTCGCCACCACTAAATTAAATCCTTGGGTCAGTCCCCTCACCTGGATGTCGTCGGCGCTGTCAATAACGAATTTTAAAGTTGAGCCCTCTCCCTGCAGAATGTCTATTTTTAACGATACTTCCACCGGACTATTTTTAGCGACCGTGATGTTGTTATCGGTTAAATTAAAAGTCGCCTTGCCGTTCTGTAAAGACCTAACGGCGCCGATTAAAGCGCGGTCGCGGTAAAGGGAGATGTTTTCAACGTCGTTATCGTTAGCGGTGCCGTAATTAGTAAAGGTAAGGGAGCTGACGGCCGCTCTTTCGTTGCCGCTGGTTTCCTCTAAGGTAAATCTGGCAACGGCTTCGTTTCTGGAGCCTAAATTTACGTCCCGCAGGGTATTGTTAATGGTCTGGCTTGATATTCTAACCTGGCCGATTAAATTATCAGCGGCTATCAGCTTATGCGTGGCGGCAAAAAGGGGAAAAATTCCGCTCACCGTTGCGTCCGCTTGGATGTCGCTTTCCGCCTGGATGCCCAAACTGACGGTGTGGTTTGTTTCTTGCCCGGGCGCAAAGCTAATTTTTACGCGTAAAACTTTAGGCAAGGCGCGCGGAATGACCACCGGGCTTCTAAAATTGACGTTAATTAAATTGCCGCTGATATTGGCGTTAGAAGCAAACACCGCCCCATTTTCATCTTCCACTCTGGCGGCCGTTATTTTATTGATGTTCAACAAGCCGCTCTTAGTCAACTTTAAACTGTTAATATTGACATTGCCTGATAACGCCTGAATCCTAAAAACGGCTGCCAAATTACCGGCGGTGGCAAAAGGAAAAATGCTTGCGGCCGGCGAGCTCGCGTCAAGAGTGACGATCACTTGTTTAGTCGCCGACGGGGTTGCCGCCGCAGCGGTTGCTTGGCTGGAACGCACCAAGCCAATGTTAAAATTAACGGTTTGATAAGTATCCAGATCGGCTTTGCTAACGGTCAAAATTTTGCCCCAAGAAAAACCGGCGTTAAGAAATTCGTTCTCGCTCGGAACCCAGGCTTTTTGATTGCCCCGCAGGTAATATATTTTTGCGCTGTTTGCTTCTTTCAGCAACGCCGCGTCCTCCCAAAAGCTTAAATCCTTGCCGCTTAATTCCACTACCTCGGCCCAGCGGTTGCCGGGGTAAGAAGAGAATGCCTGCGGCGTAAGATGATATTTCTTTAAATTATTGCCGTAGTTTAAAAAATAAACTCTGCCCGTGCCCCGCTCTTTCGCTAAACGCGCCAAAGGATATTTTTGCAATTCGGCGGCGCTGACTACCCGGACATTGCGGAAATTATAATCGTAGGAATAAAAGACTTCCTCGTTGCGGATGGGATGTTTAAAACCGCCGGCAATGGCGTAAACGGTTGGATTTTGGGCTGATTTAACTAAACGCGCCTGACTGCTAAATAAACTTAACCCGCCGCTATTTTGCACTTGCACTCCCAGCACTTTTCCTTCTGGCAAATATCTGTCAAACACATAAGAAAAAGCGACTGCCGCGAGAGTAAAAGCGAGCAAGCTTAAAAGAATAAACCATAAAATCGACGTTTTCATCGCGCGCCACCAAATTGTTATGACCATAGGTTGTTATTTTATCTACAGTTATATTATACCATAAAGTAACTTTTGGCTACAAACAAAGGCGAGATTTACAGTCTCGCCTTTTTCTGGAGCCGAAGGTGGGATTCGAACCCACGGCCTACTGTTTACAAAACAGTTGCTCTACCACTGAGCTACTTCGGCGCTAGCGACTGCTTTAAAATTTATAAATTTCTTAATTAGAGTATCACAATCTTAATATTTTATCAACATAACTCCGCGCTGATAAAAAATTTTGCGTTCCGGCGCTTGGTATTTTTTTTACTTCGTCATAGTTTTCTATAACCCATCTCATCTTTTTAACCAAATCTTCTCGCTTCCCTGCCTGAAACAAAAATTCCGCGTCTAAAATCTCCGGTATGCCGCCAATGTCAGACGCTATCACCGGCAGGTTATTTTGCCGCGCCTCCAAAATAACTGTTGGTTGATTTTCGTAGCATAACGACGGAACGATTAAACAGTTTGCTTCACGCATCAACTTTTGCGCTTCGTCATGGTTTTTATTTCCTAATAATTTAATATTCATTCCTAACTTCTTACTTTCCGCGCCAGCGCCGACAATCCATAATTCACAATTTTCATTGGTTAACTGCTTAAACGCTTCAAATAATAATTTAACGCCTTTGTGCGGCTCAAGCTGGCCGACATACAAAAAAATAAACTTCTCATTATCTCCCCTTTGCGAAGGGGGAGAATAAGAGGGGGTCTTGATGATCGGATTTGGTAAAATAATGCACTTTGATTTTCCAAAAAATCCTCTTTTCTTATGTTCTTGCATCAACCAAGCTGACGGAGAAATCACCACATCCACCGAATTAAATAATTTTTTAGTGCACCATTGATAAATGCGCGCCGCCCAACTGTCAACTTTTTTTTCCCGCCCGACGATCATCAATCCGGACGGATGCAAAAGCTGAATGTCATGTAAAGTATGGATGCGCTTGATGCCGCAATGTTTAATAGCAAGCGGCGTTAAAAATCCCACCCCCGTTAAATTATGCGTCATCACCAAATCCGGCTGCTCCGCCCTTAAAACTTTTTTAATTTTAAAATAACTCTGGATGTTAAACATATCAATCAAGTGCCAAAGCAATTTTAACGCTGCCGGCAGCTTATGCAGATTGTAATAGGAAATTATGTTCCAGGGACAAAAAAAGTGACGGGTAACGAGTGACGAGTGACGAGTGACATTGCTGTCGTTGTGAGGAGCTTGAGGCGAATAAATTTCGTCATTAAGTGGCTTTTTACTTTTAACTTTATAACTTTTTAACTCTATCATCGGCCGCGTTGCAATAACAAAAACCTTATGTTTTGCCTCTTCTAAACCAGTCGCGATATTCTCCACGACCCTTTCCGCTCCGCCGCGCGCGTATTCGCCGTATAAATTGTTTATTAAGCATATTTTCATAATTTATAATTCGTAATTCTTAATTGAAAATTGCCTGCAACTTTTCCTCCACTTTCTCCCAACTATACTTTTGCTCAACAAGTTCTCTCGCCGCTCTCCCCATTTTCAGCCGCTTCTGCGGATAACGCAGATATTCCTCCAATTTTTTTTGTAAATGCCGCACGCTGCCGGGCGCGACCGTTATTCCTTGCACTCCATTTTCAAACACCGAACGCACGCCGGGCAGGTCCGACGCCATTACCGGCACGCCGCAGGCAAACGCTTCAACCAGCACCATCCCAAACGCTTCGCTTTTGTCAACGGAAGGCAAAACAAAAATATCCGCCAAATTATAACATTTTACCAGTTCTTCATCGCTGACTCTGCCGGCAAAAATAGTTAATTTGTCAATGCCTAATTCCCTCGCTTGATGTTCATAATCAGTGCGCAAGTTTCCATCGCCAACGATGAGTAATTTAATATTTAATATTGAATATTTAATATTAGATACTGCGCGCAAAAGAATTTCTACGCCTTTAAAGATATGGGCGGAATCAAGCGCGCCTACAAATAAAATCACCCGCTCGCCTTTCTTTATTCCTAACTTATCCCGCAACTCTTGCAGTTCCATAATGTCATAAGGCAAAACATGGAATTTATCCAAATGCACGCCAAAAGGAATTTCGCTGAATTTTTCCGGCCAAGCTTTAAAATATTTTTTAACGCTGGAATGCGCCACATAATCTAACGAGGCGGAAATAATTTTATCCGCCCGCTTGAATAAACTTTTTTTAATAATCAAGGACGGCAGGCTTAAAATTTTAGCGCGCCAGCTTAACGCCGGCGTATCCATATGAAAGTGAACTATTAACTTTACTTTGGGGTGAAAAATTTTAAATAGCCAGACAATTTCAGCCGTGCCAAAAAAAGGATAATGCAAATATATGGCGTCAAAATTTTTTAATTGTTTATACAACGCCGGGACAAATCCGCCTAAGCCTAACTGTAACAAGGGCTTTAGATATTTTATTTCCATCGCGGATGGTTCCCCCTCCTTTATAAGGAGAGGCTTGCCTGCCGGCGAGGCGGGGCTGGGGTGAGGTTCATATTCTGGCGTAAAAACAGTCACTTCATTGTTTGTAGCGAAAAGCCGCGCGATTTCATACGCGCTTTTGCCCATGCCGGAGCGGTAAGGAGGAAAAGTTGGCGTAATAACGGCGATTTTCATAAATTAAAATACTTATGATTTTTAATTTCCGGCGGCAAGTACTCCTGCTCCTCCCGATAATCATACTCCGGCGAATATTTATAACCTTTGCCGTACTTTAATTCTTTCATCAACTTGGTTGGCGCGTTGCGGATGTGCAGCGGCACGGGCAGAGCGCCGTATTGTTTTACATCGGCAGCTGCTTTGCCGTAAGCGACATACAGTTCGTTGCTTTTTTTTGATTTGGCCATGTACACAACCGCTTGCGCTAAATTTACCGAACACTCGGGCATGCCAATGTAATGGCACGCCTGATACGCCGCGACTGCCTGCGGCAGGGCTAAGGAATTAGCAATACCGATATCTTCGGAAGCAAAGCGGATCAAGCGGCGGGCAATATAGAGCGGGTCCTCCCCGCCCTCTAGCATCCGCGCCAGCCAATACAAAGCCGCATCCGCGTTCCCGCCCCGCATTGATTTATGCAAGGCGGAAATAATGTTGTAATGCTCTTCCCCCGCCTTGTCATACAGAAGTGATTTTTGTAACGCTTCTTCAATGATTTTTTTGTCTATTACTCCCCTCTCCTTACTAAGGAGAGGGGTTAGGGGTGAGGTTTGAGCCGCTAATTCCAGCGCATTGAGCGCGACGCGCGCGTCCCCGTCCGACATTTCGGCTAAATATTGCAACGCGTCCGGCGCAATTTTTATGCTCCGCAATACTGGCTCTTTAGTTAATGCCCGCTCCGCTAACTTTTTAATATGCGCGGCGGTTAATTTTTCCAGCACAAAAACGCGGCAGCGCGACAATAACGCCGAGATAATTTCAAAAGAAGGATTTTCGGTAGTCGCGCCAATCAAAGTAATGACGCCGCGTTCTACATGCGGCAACAAAGCATCCTGCTGCCCTTTGTTAAAGCGATGAATTTCATCAATAAAAATAATGGTCTTTTTGCCTTCTTGCAGCCTTTTAGCCGCCGCTTCCGCTTCCCGCCGGATGTCTTTGACGCCGCTTGATACCGCGCTTAGCGGCACGAATTCCGCCTGCGTCAGATTGGCAATGATGCGCGCGAGCGTTGTTTTGCCGCAACCCGGCGGCCCCCAAAAAATAATAGAGGGCACGCGGTCCCGTTCTACCGCTAGCCGTAAAATTTTTCCTGCCCCAATAATTTTTTCCTGCCCAACGAAATCAGCCAAAACCAAAGGGCGCATTTTATCCGCCAACGGAGCGCTTGAGTTTGTAGAATTATATTGCGACACAAAAATTTATAAATTTCTAACTCCTAATTTCTAATCAAGCCCCTTAGGAATTAGAAAATTTATTGTCCAAATCTTCTCCCCCTCTTATTATATTCGTCTAAAATGTTAATCACGTCCATTTCTTCAAAATCCGGCCAATATTTTTTAAAAAATAACAGTTCGGAATAGGCGCTCTGCCAAAGCAAAAAATTGGACAAGCGCTGTTCGCCGGCGGTGCGCACTATTATATCCGGATCGGGCAACTGCCCGTTGTACAAATACTTGCGGATAATTCCTTCGTGAATTTGTTCTTCGGTTAGTTGATGCTTAATGATTTTTTTTACGGCGTCAATCAATTCCGGCCGGCCGCCGTAGTTAAAACAGATGTTGAAAGTGCCGGACAAATTAGTTTTTGTTTTTTCCATCGCCTCTTCGCATAAGGACGGCAACTCTCCGGGCAATTCATCCAAGCGTCCGCTGAAAAGCACGCGATAGTCTTTCTTTTTAAAATCTTCCGACAATTCTTTAATGCCTTGCTCCAACAGCGCCATTAAGTAACTAACTTCCTCTTTGGCTCGGCTCCAGTTTTCGGTCGAAAAAGCGTACACGCTTAATACTTTTACGCCGCGCAAAAAAAACCAGTCGGTTGCTTCTTTCATTTTGGCATAGCCGCGCCGATGCCCTTCCAATTGGGGCAAATTGCGTTCGCGCGCCCAGCGCCGGTTGCCGTCCATGATTAGGCCGACATGCACAGGAATTTTCTTTTTAACTCCATCATTCATATTTACTTTAACTGTCATCCCCGCGCAGGCGGGGATCTCGTTGTTTTAATTTATCACCACGAAATTTATATTTTAATTTTTACCAACTTTACCCTCTCCCCCGCCCCGCTGATAATTTTTATATTTTCTTTAGTTACGGCAAACTCTTGCGCTAAAAATTTAATCAGTTCCGCGTTTGCTTTGCCTTTCTCCGGCTTGGCTGCTATATCAATTTTAACTGTTTCGTCGTCCATTTTGTCTTTAACCGCCGTCTCCGCGGCGTTTGGCCGGACTTTAAGGCGCAAATATGTTTCTCCTTGCCGTTCTAATTGTTTCTTAAATTCTAATAAATCCATAACTTGACTTATTTAAAAATAAATCTTAAGCTAACGGCATCTTTACAAAAAAAAGGAGAACTCTGATGGCACCAATGGCTGTTTTTAAGTTTGCTTGCGCCCTAGCTATTACTGGCTTTTTCTTGACATTATTTTCCGAATTAATGATAGCTGCTATATCCACAGACAGAACTTATGGATATGCTGACATCAAAAAACAACAACAAAATTCTTTTAAAAACCTTTTTTGGTTCGGAATAATCATCATGTTAATCAGTATCCCGATCTTTGTGTGTAATTATTATTTCAACCAATAATTTCGGAAATCATTTCAGATCCTGCTACCACTAACCTCGGCTTCATCGCTGGGGCTTTTTTTATTATTTAATAATCAATTAAAAAATCACGAAAATTTTTTATAGCGGCGTTAACCGCTTTTACTTCTTTAATTTGCGCCCCCCGCGGCCCGCTCTGGCACCAGGCGACAAACTTGTTCAATGCTTCTTCCTCTCCTTCCGCTTCAATGTAGACTGACCCGTCCGGCTCATTCCGGACAAAACCAACTATTCCCAACTCCTGCGCTTTTTGTTCGCTCGCGTAACGAAAACCAATGCCCTGCACCATACCGATAATTTTTATATTTAAATGTTTACCTAACATAAAGTAATTATTTATACCCCTTCTCTAGGGGAGAGGGTTGGGGTGAGAGCGTAAGCGGTAATGCCAAAGGCAACTGCGACATTGAGCGACTCTTTTTTGCCGCGCATAGGAATTTCTAAAATCACGTCGGCTTGCGCTAAAATTTCCGGCGGCAGCCCGCCTACCTCCGCACCTAAAACTAGAGCTACCTTGTCCTTTTTGGCGGCGATCAATTTATGTACCGCCTCTATATTAAACAACGAAGTCGCTCTTTTATCCTGCTCTAACGCAATAATAGTATACCCCTCTTGCTTTAATTTTTCCAGCGCTGCTAAAGTTGATTTAACTTGCTCCCAAACGACTGTTTTTTCCGCTCCCAAAGCGACTTTAGCTAATGCTTTGTTAGGCAAACCAAAGCGGTCTATCGGCGCGGGCGTGATGCCGCATAAGTATAATTTCGCGCAACCGGCCGCGTCCGCCGTGCGAAAAATTGAGCCGACATTATGATTAGAACGGATATTGTGCAAAATTACTATCATAATGATTTAAACATAACAAAAATAGAGCTTGTCGTCCAAAAGAACGCCAGCTCTATTTAATGCTTTATCCATACACCTTCCAGAATACCCCCACACCAAATTTTGGTGTTGGGGTAAACCCGGCGGTGAAGGTGTTTGGATTTATTTTTTATTACTTTCCCTCGCCGGCGCCGCCTCGCTTTAATAATTTCACTAAATATGCCGCGATAATCACTAAAATAATCGTCATCACTAAAGCGTAAACAAATTTAGCGATTACGGTATCTTTGCCAAACGGAAAAACTTTTTCGATTAAGCTGGAAATAGCGTCGTTCCAGGCTAAGCTCGCCACCAGCCCAAAAGCGCCGATGATGTATCCGGAAATGCGTTCGCGGAATTCTTTTTGCAGTTTGTCCATATACTATTTATTATTTATAATTTACTTTTCTAGTCTAACAAAAATAAAATAAATAGCCAATAGATTTTAAAAATAAAAGTCTCGGACTAATCATTTAGTTCGAGACTGATAACCACTTCCGGATTTTGGCTAATAAATTATACTTTACTATCAATCTGACCATAACGGCTAAGTCCGAACTAACTATAGTTATTAATCCGGCTACCAAACCGGCGCCAAAACTAATGAACAAACCGACAAAAAAATCAACCCCGAGACCAATGCCAAAACCAAAGCCCAAGCCGGCAGCGCAACCAGCGCCCAGACTAACGACCAAGCCAGCGATTATGCTGATAATAACTGCCAATACTAAACCAGCAATAAAACCAGTAGTAAAATCAGCGCTCAAAACAATAAATAACCCAACGGCTATACTAATAATTACGCCTATGCCCGGCCCGATAAGCAAGCCGATCGCCATGCCAATATCAAAATCATTTAACTTTTCCCCCGCAGCATCAAAAAACATTATTATTGCCGAGACAACAGATATCGCTAAGAGCAGATTCCACCAGCGGGAAATTTCTAGCGATAAAAAATATCCGCCGTACTTAATTAGCTGGGCACTGATTAAGCTCGGCACTTGCTGTGCGAGCAGGTGCCATAGTATCATTCCGCAACCAACTAGGCCAAGCATAAACAAAGACCACCTTAGCGCCAATTTTATTCTTCTCATTTCCCGTTTCCTTTTCTAAAATTGTAAAAAACAAGCAGTAACTTAAGTAATGAACAATATAACAAAAAACTATCAACCAGTCAAATGGCGAAGGTAATCTACACACACATTTGGCGGTTTTTACCAAGATAGATAATATCTTGGTATATGTGTGTAAAACAGGCTGGTCAATTTGATGGCGTATGTGGTTACTGGCTGGTACTATGGTGGTAATTCTGGCGCATATAAAAAACGGGAAATTATATAATTTCCCGCTTCAAAAAGAAACTTGGGTACGACGGGGGTTGAACCCGTAACCTCTAGAGCCACAATCTAGCGCTCTGCCAGTTGAGCTACGCACCCATTAAAGATCAATTTATTTTGTTAGTGAACGTATTGTAGCAACACATTCACTAATTGTCAATACCTGCTGTGTTCGTTTTGACATATTTTTGAGTTGCGCTTTGTTTTGACGCAACTCATCCGGACCAATAATAGTCACGAATGGGATGTTTTTTTTCTGTGCATAAGCCAGCTGCGCGCGCAGTGTCCGGTCCTCGCCAAGGTATAATTCGGCATTGATGCCTGCTTTGCGCATCTCGTTACAGCATTGCAACGAAGCATTCTGTAAGGCAGTATCTAACTGATCAAAAATAGTAACGAGCACATCTGTTAATGTCTCTTTTACTTTCGCCAGCTCAAGCTGCTGCATACCCACGAGTAACCTGTCCACACCAACAGACGCGCCGACACCGGGAATATTGCTGTCCGGCATAAAGCGATTGGTCAAGCCGTCAAAACGCCCGCCCGAAAAAACACTGCCGAGTTTTGGCAAATCAGTCAATACTGTCTCAAACACTGGGCCGGTATAGTAATCCAGCCCTCGAGCAACAGACAAATCAAAACGCCAATTTTTCTCGGGAATATTTAGCTCTCGCAATGTTGCCACGATAGTTTCAATTTCTCTTATGCCGTCTTCTCCGGTACTTGATTTGCCTGCAAAAAGCTGTTTGAGTTGTGCGATAACATCTTGCGCGCTGTCTCCGCGTATTTCCAAAAAACTTTGCACCGCTGTTGCCTGTTCGGCGGAAAATGCGAGCGCTGACTCATCATACTCATTATCCGGCTGGCGCTGTAGTTCTGCCAGCACGCCTTCAATGCCTATTTTGTCCAGCTTATCAATAACGCGCAGCATTTCGCTCGCCCGCTCACGGCAGTTGACAAGCGCGGCGAGGCCATTAAGCAGCTTGCGTGTGTTGAAACGGATGACAAAATTTTGAATGCCAAGCGCGACCATCGTCGCATACATTACCTGAATAACCTCCACATCCGCGAGAATGGAATTTGAGCCGATGGTGTCAAAATCAAACTGGTAAAACTCGCGAAAACGATCGGCCTGCGGTTTTTCGCCGCGCCATACTCTGCCGAGTTGATATCGCTTGAACGGTTTGGGCAGGTCCGGATAAGCGGCGACAACGCGCGCGAGCGGCACCGTCAGATCAAAACGCAATGTATAGCTTTGTTCCCACGTTTCATCAGAGACCTTTTCATCCTCAATGCCGCGCACGATACGAGCGGTGAAGATGCTTTTCTCCACCTTGGCATTGCCGGTGAGTACGTCCCAGCGCTCCATACCGGGCGTTTCTAATGGCACAAAACCAAATGATTCATATACTCGGCGAATGGTTGCAACCATATCTTGGAACATAATCGCTTCTCCGGGCAACATGTCCCGGAATCCTCCAAGTAAGTCTGGTTTGATTGTTTTGGCTGACATGATATTTCTCCTTTATTTTTGTTAATTTGTGCTTTCTAAAATAGCCACTCAACATTTATTCAAAACAAGATGCCAGTATTCATGTAATAAATCTGGCGTTGCTTTGGATTTTACTTTAATCCCCGTGCGCTTGAAACCAAGTTTTTCATTAATGTGGACAATGTTTGTGTTATCATCTCGCATACGGGTCAAGAGCATTATTGGTGGAACAAAATGTTCCTTAACTTCCTGAACAACTTTCTCTTTAAGCCGTGAAGCGATGCCTTGACCTTGAAACGCCGGGTCAACTATTGTTTCACGAATCCAAATAAACTTAGGTGTTAAATTTATTGAAGTCGCAAAGTTCGCCAATGCGTGACCGCGTTCTTTGGTAAGCTCATTACGTGAAATTACATTAAACCAAGCCGCGCCTACAATTTGATGGTCATGTACAGCCACAAAACAAGTAAAACCCTCTTTAGAAGAGTGCTCTTGCCAACGTAATTCCGCCTCTTCTGCGGTCACTTCTTGATTCCAGGGCGGACCGGAAAAACAAACTTGGTAAATGCGCTGGATATCCAGCACATCCGCGGGTTGGTATTTGCGAATATACATCATGTTTTGCCTCCATATTCATAATGTTAAAGATCTTTACTGACCAGTAAGTATATCTAATACTTCCCGACTGTCAAGAGGGCGCATCTTATAACCTTTTAAATTTTGGTGTTTGCCGAATAAAAGCGCGGTAAATTTTTCTTGCCCGGTGTCAACTGGGCCAAAGTCTTGGAGAACAACACCATTTACTTCGTTGGGATTAATTTTTCCGTATACTAAATAAAATTTTTTTTTCTTTATAACGTCCAACGGCAACGCAAGATTATCCCTAACCCGTACAATTTTATTTTCTAAAAATTTTTTAACAATTTTTTCAAGTTTTATTAAAGTTTTATTAAATGAATTCTTGGTACCGCATTCTATTTCAATGCCGAACGGCGCGTATTGAGTTAACGGACCGGCGGCTGTGCCAGGCAAAGCCGGCGGCCAAATTAATATAGTACTAATGTCAATGGCCAGAGCCAACGCCAAAGACTCGCGACAAAAACGCGGTATAATAATTACTATTCTGTCATTGGCTTTTGTCTCATGAAAATCAATAATGTACTCAAAATTTTTAAACATCTCAACTAATTCAGAGGCGCGGGAAACTTCATATATAGGTGAGTTTACATCGCCCGGAGCCACTCTGTTTAAATCAGCTTCAATAAAACGTTTATTTTGAACGCAGGCGCGCGGATTGCCTATCACTGAATCATAAAGCGCCGCAATATCGCGTTGCTTAGAAATTTTTTTCAGTAAAGCCGTACCAATTGTCTCATCGCCATGAGTGCCTGCAATAAATAATACTTTTTTATGCATACTTAATTTGACTTATATACCAATACTATAATAATGCTTGTGATATTGCAAACTTAAATAAAAACCTCATAGTTATAACTATAAGGTTAAAAATGACATCAGTAAAGGCAAGGTATGTTTATCTCATAAAACGAATGGATCAATTTTCCCCACTCTCCAACTCAACCTGACCATCATAGCGCCTCAGATTATCCGACAGTCTCTTCACTGCCTAGTACAAACGCCTCTCCGTCAGCTTTGTCCGTATTGCGCGCGAAGATGATGATGCAATCTGCGGGTGCATGGACTTCACTGTCGCCATCATAGCCGATGAGATCTCCTTCGCAGAGCGGATCAAAGTCAGCGAACGTTTTGACGCACGTAAACGACTCTGCGGCACGATGTATGGTGTGAGCCCGTACCAACCTCGTCCGGGTTGCTGCAACATTAGACGTTGTGATGGTAATTGCTCCCATTATCCCAAGAAAACGAACCAGCGTGTTGTAGGCACGCTCGGGTGCAGCCGAATCGTAATGGTGTCCGCACTCAATACAGATACCCTGGCCGCCACGCTGATTCACGAAATAATCCGTGCTACCGGCGTGCAGCGCATCCCAGCCGTGCGACACAATGGGAAACGCGAGCTGCTGTGCAACCGTAAACGAGTTCGGCTCGCAGATGATAAAGGGTATGCTCTCCGCTGATTTACTGGAGTGAATGTCCAACAATACTTCACTCTCTGCTAAAAACGGCATAATCGCTTCGGCGCGATGGCGCTCGTAACTGTTCCGTTCCGATTCTGTCAATTCATCTGCAGGCTTGAACGCACGGTTCATATTCATCTGCGTCTGGCGCACGTCCAGCGCAATGGCCGCCAGGTTCGCAAAGATAAAGTGGACGGTACCCGCCTCAACGATAATTTCCGCAAGTGCCTTTCGTACCGCCCATAGGCCGCAAATCTCATTACCGTGCACGCCGCACATGACACTCAAAGTTGTGCCAGATCGGTCACCTCGTTTGGTAATAATTGTCGGATCATTCATGGTTTTCATAGCACGTACTCCTTTCGGTATTCCGTAATTTGAAAAAAACGCATAATAATGTTTCACCTATCGTACAATGGGAGTAAAAAATTTTCAAGTCCTGGAAAAAATAAAACACTCTGCAACAATATATTGAGGGGTGGCTGTAATACTGCATATGCCTACGCAGTGACGCCACTATGGATGGGACATCTTCCGTGATTTGGTACCGCGTGTTGATAATCACGCCGTCCTGATCTACCATTATTACCTTCTTGTTCATGATAAACTACCTCCTATGTTTGTAAAAATAATCGTAAACGTTCAACCATGATATCATAGAGCCATCTACGCTCAGGCGCAGTACAGTATGGACACTTGCATGCGGCATAGACCGAATACCACAAGACTGTACAAATATGTAGCAACTCCGTACAAAAAATTTCTTGGCGCTGGTACTCTTTTATCTCACTGGTAACATCGTCTATCATATTCTGTAAAGAAATAGACTGGCTACTGCGCTGAATTTCCATATCCTTGCGTTGCACAGAAACCAAGTATCCGCTGATGTCTATAACAACATTGCCTATGGCTTCGGATGTTTCTGCATATGGCACAGCCGCTCGCGGATCTATAAAGTGAACTTCCTCTATGTTCTGGCTAACAATAATATTGCCGACTGACAAATCCCTATGCGCTCGCGAAGGCATGGTACGTCCGATAAGATGTGCTAGACTTTTTTCAGTCTTACGCAAAAAATTAAATCCTTCTTCAGTCAAACCCGCCTTTCCCAAATTTATCATCAAGGCAGTAATCAACTCTTGAAAAAAAAGCTGATTGTCATGGATAACTACATTTGTATTACTATTTGTGGTCTTGTTGTGGACACTACGCAAAGCTCTTAAAACAACTCTATTAACCTTGACTAGGTTGCCTACAACACTGTTGTCAGACACAGATAGCAATAGAGTCTCAAAAGATTGCCCCAAATAAAGCATCTTCACAATAGCAACGCCGGTATGTTTCCCACTTTCCATCAACTCCAAACGAGGAAATACACAACCACATTTAGAAAACCTTCTATAAATCATCACATCAGCCTGAATGTCCGCCACTCTCCCTAACCGATAAACATATCCACCGACACGAAAAATCTTATTGTCAGACGAACCGTTCATAGATTCAATTGGTAAAGAACTATCACCTCTGTTTGCAAGAAAACGTCTTAAAATTGCTTCATAATTAACCATCATCTACTCCTTTCTATCAGTTAGTTTGGTCTAAAAAAAATATACTCAAGGGTTTCCTTTAAATTAAAAATATCTTTTATTTTACAGTCAGCCACGCTACTTTCTGTTTTATCACTGACTAAGATTGTCCGCATACCGTTTTGTTTTGCAGGGATAATGTCTGTATTTTCTTGGTCGCCGACCACCACGCAGTCCGCAGATTTACAACCAAACTTACTCGCAATATTATATTGAAATTTATTATAAAGACCTTTTCTCCTATCACCCTCTCCCGCATATATTTTACCTTGAAACATATCACGAATATCCAACATCTGTAAGACATTGTTAACCCATACACTTGGCGCGTCAGAAACAAGCACGTAATCATATTCTTGCGCTATGTTCAATAAAAATGTTTTTAATTCTGGATTATAATCAATAAATCGCTCCGCCGGTATATTCCACACTATATTAAAGTAGTCATACCGGTTAATGCCAAACTCTTTTTCCATGGCTATGCTGATGCTTTCGCCATATTTTTTTTCTATACCCATTAGAATATTTTCAGCTTCCGTCGTTGATTTTTTTAAAACATTGGCAATGTAATTTTTAGCATTTTCAAGCACTTGTTTTTTCAATGCAGATTTCGCAAAAGACCCCTCCTTAAACGCATATAACGTGCCGTCCATATCAAAAATAATCAACTTTTTCTTTTTATTTCTGTTCATATTCCTTTACTAAAGTTATTATTTTTTCTACTGCTTCAGCTGCAGTTCGTGCCGGGATAGCTTTCATCCGTTTGCGATTATCAAAGTATTTATCGGCCATGGCATCGGCCCAGCCACCAGTGCCTTTCAATACCACAATGGGTATATTCAATTGATACGCGACCAGCATTTCATTCATTGTCCCGGAACCGCCGGAAATAGCGATGATGCCGTCACAGCTATTCACCAACACAAACTCCCGTCCGCCGCCGCGCTCAAGGCCGCTACAGATGATAACATCAGTATCTCCTCTTTTGTCCCAAATGGTCTTCCCCTTGCCATAGGTAACGCCGACAGTTAGTCCGCCTGCCTGTTTGGCCCCGCGGAGAGCCGCAGTTGAAAGCGAATCACTGTCTTTTTCAGCTCCATATATCATAATACAATTGTTTTGCGCAACAGCACGGCCGACTGCTTCGGCCATACTTTCTATTCTCTTACTATACCGTAAGTCAGCCATGGAGCCCATAACGCCTATTTGATATCGTCTCTTCACGTTACCAAAGATACTTTGTTTTATTTTTTTCTTCATATATTTTATTTAGTATTAGTATAAAAATAAGGTATTGACATATCTTGCAAAAAAATATAATATAATATTACTACTTTATTAAAATAAAGTCAAACACATGGAAAAGTGGGATAACAAAAATACAAATGATCTTATTGTCGCTCTGTTGAGTCTCAAAAATACGACGGACATGAAACGTTTTTTACGAGATTTATTGACTGAAAATGAGATTGTTGAATTCGGAAAACGTTGGCAGACGGCGCAATTACTGAATGCAAACATACCCTATACATCTATTGTTAAAAAAACCGGTTTGAGTTCTACGACCGTGGCACGCATTTCTAAGTGGCTTAAGAATGGCACTGGCGGTTACCGTGTGGCGCTGAACAAAACACATCACCACACCCACCAAAACGGGGCATTGCCGTAGCGTAAAAAATACTATTTGACGCTAGTGCAATCCCTTCCGTTTCTAAGCAAGGGATTTTTTGTTTGGTCTTTTCACCATTTTGAATACAAAAAAATACAGGGAGGAATACGACATGTTAAAGTATGTAGTATCAGAAGATTTGGAGCTTGTACTGAAGCAATTAGTTACGGTCAACGGTTTTTCTCTGCCATCTGAAGACACTATCGCTGATTTAAGAAGTGGTCTAAAATGGCAACTGCAAAAAATATTTGGGATTAATGCAGTTGAGGTGATCACGGCAGCACATATACGTGACGGCATACGGGAGATGGTAGAGCAATCAGATTTAGCACCTGTGTCTCTTGACCGGTTGTATATGCAATGTGAACGTCATATTGACATGACGCGTAGCGTTGATACAACACTACACGACTGCGGCGAAATCGAGCGGTACGACAGCGCGCCACTCACCGCGCAGGTACAAGCGCTCACCACACAGGGGATTCGTGAGATTACGCTGGTGGACGATGTTATCTTTTCTGGTAACGGCATAATGAGGCTCATTGAGCTGTGCGCCGCACACAGCATTGCCGTACGTGCGGTTATAGCCGGGATTGTTATCGGCGAGGGTGAACAAAAAATCACCGCCCGCGGTATCCCCGTACACGCGACGTACCGCTACCCAGCGGTGATTGACGAAATTTGCGAACGAGATTTCTACGCTGGTTTGCCTTTAAGCGGACGCCATGTCGTTGCGCAGTCTCATAATACCGGCGCGCCGTACTTTTTTCCATTTGGAAAACCGTGTGAGTGGGCATCCGTACCACCCGAGCACGCGGATGCGTTCTCACAGTTTTGCTTGCGACAAAACGTTACGCTCTGGCGCGCTATTGAAGAAGCGTCACATGCAACCGTTAAATGCGGCGACCTGCCGCGCCTGCCGTTCGGGGCGCCGTGTAACAGCAATCCTTTTGTATCGTACCTTGAATCACTTATCCGGTGATGCGGCGGACATGTATGTGTCCGCCGAATGACAATGATGAAATATAGTAATCATTGTCTTTTTTTTGAAAAAAATCCCCTCCTATTAACACAATACAGGAGGGGTTGTTAGCATAAAAAAAACCAGTTATACACTAGACCAAACTACTGCCCATACTCTCTAGTGCTTCGACCACAGTCGTTTTTATCAAATTAGGTCGTTGTTGCGCTATTGAGAGTGGGATACGGTCTAAATCTCCCAAATAAACTTTTCGTCCCGACAACCGTTCAATTTCCAAGAACAGTGAGATGGCTCGATGAATACAAAAAATTCTGAATTCTCCGTTCATATCTTTAATAGATGCCCATTCCTGAAGCCATTGTGGATCTTCCGTGTAGAAAGCACCGATAGTTTTACGCTGTTCCGGTAAAAAAATTGATGACAGCTGATTATCAAAGACGGTTCTTCCCCCGAAAGGGATGCCGGGGAAAAAATCACGCTCACATACCCAATCCAACACGGGTCGGTTGTCAGATTCATACGTCTGCACCGCGCATATTTTGTGATGAGGCAGTTCTAAATCAGTAACTTTCCCTCTCTTTCTAATGCATAGACCTACAACGACACCGACGACTGTGTAATGATGTTCTCTCAAAGTTTGTAGCGCCCACTGCATCGTGTTGCCAGTCCACATGCCGTCGTCAACCACAACCACGTTGTAATTGAAACCGCTGACAGTTTTTTGAAAATTACTAATCTGCGTTTCCAGTGGTGGTGTATGGGGATATACCTGACGACCTAGGTCTCTGCCATGGCCGTCAATACCGCGAGTTATGTGCAGAGAGAAGACCTTACAACTCAACGCTAAAGGGTACACCTTATCTAAAGAGATAACCGAATCAAAATCAATCTCTTTACCCATAAAATCGTAAATCATGGGTTGGAGTGCGCTGACAATATAATGATACGGCTGTGAATCAATAATGTATATCTTTGTTCCGGTATTTAATACTTTGTTTACAGCCTCACGCAAATATTGATGATTTCGAGCGAACCATTCTTTATCAGGTACTATGAACTGAGTTTTTTCGGACCATGTTTGCATTAAAGGATACAAATCTTCACTAATAATGTAATGCTGATGGCCACTTTCATGATCAGTTTTTAACGAATAGCGCGAATGATGGTGGGGATCTTGCATGATAAATCTCCTTTGATAAAAAGATCTATAGGTGCATTAGCGACCTATACTGTTAGACTAGGGGAAATATATAAAAAAGTCAATTCGATATAATGCAAGAATATAAAAAAGGCTAATATTGTCGACATTGTGACTATATCAGCCTTGAATTATTTCTTGCGTAAATCAAAACTCCTGCCGAATGCCAATACCCAGCATCCAGCCGCTCAGATCAACGTCTCCGGCACCAATGTTGCGCACGCCGACCGGGATACGGCGGTCGGCAAAATAGTAACCGGCGCCGACGTCAAGATAGGTATTTCTGGCAACTCGGCAACCGACTCCGCCGGTAACAATCCATCCTTCCGCGTCCGGAATAGACGGCGGCGGATAATCCGGCGTGCCGGCGTTCATCCAGGCGCCGCCGAGTCGTAATGTCCAGACATCGTCCGGCTCGTATTCCAGTCCGGCATGCACCGCATCAACCGTTCCCCAGCCCAAGTCCAAAATATTTGTGGGCAGGTTGTCATAATGAACGGCGACTTTGTCGTTTTTTCCGTAGTCCGTACGGAAGTACGACAAGCCGACTTGCAGTTCATCCAGCACCTGCCAAGAGACGCCGACGCCGAACCGTTCCGACTGATAGATGTTGGCGGACATATTGTCGCTGGCAATGCCCAATCCGGCCGGAAAGTTAGTCTTGCCGTCAGTAGAAATTTTAATTGACGGTGAATAAACCAAACCGAGCTTAAACGGAGCATAGCGAAACAGCGCGCCGACTTGAAAGCCGTAGCCGAAACCGTTGGCTTCGGTCGTGGTCAGGCCAAGCAGAGCCGCACCGGTCGGGTCAAACAGCGGCATACGCAAGTCCGTATCGCCATAGACCGTCTTGAACGCCGCTCCGAGCGACAGGTATTCATTTAGCTCCCAGCCAACGCTGAGCGAAATGTCGGCAAAAGACATATAGGCGTCAAAATCTAAACTGTCGCCGTAGTCCGCCGCCAGCCCAAAAGCGCCGATGATGTAGCCGGAAATGCGTTCGCGGAATTCTTTTTGTAAATTAGGCATAAAAACATTAATTAAGGAAAGTCTGATTTTGGCGAAAGGCCTGCCCGCCAATGCCGTTATTGTGGAATAGTGTGAATAAAAATGTTAGTGGTAAAAATTTGTCTAATCTCAACAAAAACTGGATAGGCGTAGGCAGGCGGGGAAACAATTGGATTGAACCAATGCGAGAGTGGCTCAAAGACGCAAACCACGCCGGAAAACTTGCTTTATCTAAAGATTTTATGGAGATAAAATCTTTTGCGGAAAAAATTGGAACGAACCGCCGCCTGCTGGATAAGCAGGTGGGGTGGGAGTGGAAAACTGAATGGCTGATTTTAGCGGAAAAACAGGAAAAAATTTCGCTTGCGCGCGAGCGAAGCGAGCGCGCTAATTCCGCGAACAAGTCGGAAAGTATCATTATGTCGGGGCGCCGGGAATTGAACCCGGATTACACGCACCCGAAGCGTGCGTAATACCGTTATACCACGCCCCGTAAATTTTATATTTAATTTTAAATTTGCATTTTCAATCTAAAATCATAAATCTGGACTGGTTGTGGACCTAGCCAGAATCGGACTGGCGTCTCGGCAATGCGAATGCCGCGTCATACCACTAGACCATAGGCCCCTGAAATAAGCGATGGGTAAATCTGATGTTTTAAGCTTGGTTTAGAGAAGTAAAAATAACATACAACATTTCCAGCTGGTTGGCAATAACTTTTAAAAACATCTTCTGCTCTCGGCTGACGGCGCATTCATCAATAACGCAGAAAGATTTGATTTTTAAATTATCCTGCTCGGAACAAAAAATATCCTGGCCGGCCGGCGCCTGCTTATTAATTAAACCGTTATTATCCAGGCTGTGTTTCAATAACACGGCTGTTTCGCCGCGCGCCGCGCTGTACTCGGTTAAAGTCTGCTGATTTGTTAAATCAACAACCCGCAGCACAACCCAATTCGCAGGCACAATGCTTAAAACTTTGTCCGCTAAAAATTTTAAAATGTATTTAAAATCCTGCTTACTTTCCGGATACTTTTTAATATCGGAAAACATCGAGCGCATTTCGGCTATCTGAACATTGAGTGCTCCGATATATTTAAACATCTCTTCCAGCCGGCTTTCTAAATTACTTTTATCCGTTTCTAACTGCGCCATCAATTCCGTATTTCTGGCCGCCTGCTGGCGATACAGCAGCATCATAAAATAACCGGCTATAAACAATAAAATAATCGCCGTTCCTTCTGCCGCCTCTTCCGGTAAAAATAAAAAACCGCTGTCGATAATATAGGGCGTTAAAGTAATGCCGATAAAAATTAACAGTAAAATCAGCAGATAAACATTCTCTAAAAAACGAAATTTTTTGGACATAAATTTTTCCCTTTTATTTATCGCTTAACCCAAAACTCCTCTTTTATTTTTTTATCGTCTTGCTCTCTTTTTTCTTCAATGACTATTTTGGCTTTGCCGCGCAACTCGTTTAATTCCAATTTATTCAATTCCTTGCTTCTTTTTTCCAGATACTCTTTAGTATTTAATTCGGCATCTTCAAGCACCTCTGACAAAAGTACGTCCAAGATGGCGCCGATTTTCGGTCCAGGCTTTATTTTTAAAATCTTTATTAAATCATCGCCGTTTATTTTTAGCATTTTCACCGACACGGGATCGTTTTGTACTTTCTTAAACATATACTGCAGATGGCGCAACTTGTACGGCATCGCTTTGGGCGTGCCGCTGCCTAATCTGTCCGCTACGCGCAAATCAATCAAATCCTGCAGGTTTTCCCGGCCGACTTTATTAATCAGCCGGCGCACCGACGCCGCCGTCACTTCTCCGACATTATAATAAAACATGTGATGGCGCACTAAGTTCACCACGCGCTCAATGTCGTCGCGGGAAAATTTCAGCCGTTCCATAATGCGCTGCGCCATCTTCGCGCCGACATAGTCATGGTTATAAAAAGTGGCGTCCGTTCCCTGCCCGCGCTTGGTTTTTGGTTTAGCGATATCGTGCAGCAGCGATGCCAAGCGCACCTGATAAAATTTATTTTTAGTGTAACGCAAGGATTCAATCGCGTGCTTAAAAACCGTATAGGGATGGTGCTTATTTTGCGCCACTCCCACGCCTTCCTCTAACTCCGGAATAATATAGCGCAAGAGTTTTGTCTGGTGCAAAAGCAACATCCCTTCCGCCGGATAATCGGATTGTAAAATTTTTACCAATTCGTCATGAACTCTTTCTTTGGATACGAACTTAATCGCGCCGGCAAGTTTTACCATCGCCCTTGCCGTTTTGGGCTCAAGTTCAAAATTAAGCTCTACCGCTAATCGGATTGCCCGCATCATCCGCAACGCGTCTTCTTTAAACCTGTCCGCCGGCTCCCCTACCGCCCGAATAACTTTTTGCTTAATGTCCTTTTGCCCGCCGAATAAATCAATAACCGCGACCTCACCCCAACCCTCTCCTTTTCTAAGGAGAGGGGTTAGGGGAGAGGTAGTAGACGCCATCGCGTTAATCGTAAAATCCCGCCGCTCCAAATCTTTGTCCAAGCTGTCTTCAAATTTTATTTCATCCGGATGCCGGCGGTCCGAATAGCCCTGTTCGGAGCGATAAGTCGTAACCTCAACATACTTTAAATTTTCTTCTCGCTCCTCTTCGCTAATTTTAACTAAAACCGTGCCGAATTCATTTTCGTATTTAGCGTCCGGAAAAATTTTTATAATCTGCTTCGGCCGCGCGTTGGTCGTTATGTCCCAATCTTTTGGCGCTTTATTCATTAGCAAATCGCGCACGCAACCGCCGACTAAGTACGCTTCAAATCCTGTCTGCTCTAATTTTTCTAAAATAACTTGTATTTGTTGAGGAATAGTCATATTATTTATTTACGCCCTTTACAAAACTAATCCAATAAGTATAATATAATGCTTTGTCTGAAAATCCTAATTTAACTATACAAAAATCAGTATCTTTAGGCAAATCTTTAGGTAAGCGAAACTGCGACCAAAGGAGGAAAAGTCAATGAAATTTTTGCTCATTGCCAAACCAAAACTACTGCCAGCGAGCGTCAGCAGAATGCACTATGGCTCTTTAGTTGAGCAAGCTATGGTTGTATTGAAAAAATTATGGGAGGAGGAAAAATTGATTTCTTTTTGGGAGATTAAGACTGGCGGGACAGCCACGATAATTCAAGCCAACTCTTTAATCGAGTTAAAGGAAAATTTAACCCATTATCCGCTCTTTCCTTTCTTTATTTGGGATATAAAGGAAGTGATTAATGTTTCTGTATTGAATCTTTTATCGAAACAAGTATTATCATGATAAAATTATCAAGAAAGGAAATTGACATGCATCCAATACCGATGGAAGAGCTCGGGGATATAGTTATTTTACGGTTGGATGGACCTTTAGACCCAGCTCATGCCAATGCGTTGCAACACTACCTTGCCATCCTACTGACGGCTGGCTGGAAAAAAGTTATTATTGATATGAATGAAGTGTCGGCAATTATTTCTTACGGCTGCGGTACCTTAACGCATCTTATTAAAGAAGCAAAACAAAATGGGATGCAAATGAAATTTTTTGGCTTTCAGCCAGAACCGAAAGCTGTCTTAGAAAGAAACAACATTGATAAAATTCTCCCTTGTTATGCGACAGAAGGAGAAGCCATTGCTTCTTTTTCAAGTTAAGGTGGGTGGCACAAGATTTGAACTTGTGACCTTACGGATGTGAACCGTACGCTCTAACCAACTGAGCTAGCCACCCATATTATACCTAAAGGAGTAAGTGCAATGCTCCCCGCCAGCAGCCCTGTCTGCTTACGAAGTTTGCGACGGGTAGCTAGGCGTGTCCGCCTGCGTGCGCAGCTCGCGGCGGGTAACCAACTGAGCTAATTGTCCTGCACTTATCGCTAATCATAAGAAAAAAATATTGATTCGTCAATACAAAAAAGCTCTGCTTCACCCAGAGCTTTTCTTTTTTTATATTTTAATTAACGTTTTAAATTTTAATACTGTCAATCGCGGCGCGGATTACTTTAGCTGACTGGTGCAGCTGCTTTTTTTCCAAAGCAGACAATTCAATGTTTAAAATTTCTTTGACGCCGCGGCGGTTTACTACCGCCGGCAAAGACAGATAAACATCGCTGATGCCGTACTGCCCGCTCAAGTAAACCGACACCGGAAAAATATGGTTTTCATTATATAAAATCGCCCGCACGATCCGCGCTACCGCAAGCGCGATCGCGTAATAAGTCGCTCCTTTTTTACAAATTAAATCATAAGCGGCGTTTTTAGTCTGCCGATAGGCGGCTTGTACCGCCTGCTTGTTATACTTAGGAAAAACGGCAAGTTTGCCGCCCATGATGTTGGCGTGCGAATAAACCGGCACCGAACTGTCGCCGTGTTCGCCGATTAAATACGCGCCCACGCTCTCGGCCGCTACGCCCAAAGATTGCGCCAGTAAATAACGAAAGCGCGAGGAATCCAAAGCAGTGCCGGTGCCGAACACCTGATTAGCCGGCAATCCCGAGGCTCTATACGCGACATAAGTTAATACATCCAACGGATTCGTTACCATCAAAATAATGGCTTCGCTAGTATATTTAATAATTTTATGCGTAATCTCGGCAACGATTTTGCTGTTGGCAACCGCAAGCTCCAAACGAGCTTGCCCTTCTTTTTGTTTTAAGCCGGCGGTGATAACTATTACATCGGCATCGCGGCAATCGGCGTAACTACCGGCCCAAACTTTAGCCGGCGATAAAAAAGAAATCCCGTGCTGCAGGTCTAAAACTTCGCCGGCGCATTTATTTTTATCAATGTCAATCAAAACGATTTCGGATGCGATGCCCCGCAGCATTATCGCGTACGCGCTGGTAGCGCCAACCAAGCCGGCGCCAATGATAACGACGCGAGTGGACTCAACCGGTTTGGGTGATTTCTTAAAAAACATATGAAAATTACTGACAAAAATTTTAATGGGATTGCTTCGTCGCCCCGAGTCCCGAGAACTCGGGATCGGGACTCCTCGCAATGACATATTATTATCATTTGCCAAACATCTCCGCCATCTCCGCCAACCTATTGCTGTATCCCCACTCGTTATCGTACCAAGCGATTACTTTAACTAAATCGCCGCCGATGACTTTGGTTAAGGGCAAGTCTACGATAGCTGACGCGGGATTGCCGATGATATCCGAAGAAACCAGCGGCTCATTGGTAACGGCTAAAATGCCTTTTAAGCGCGCCGTGCCGCTCGCTTTGCGCAGGGCTTCGTTTACTTTATAAACGGTTACCGGCTTATTGACGACATATACGACATCCACGATTGAGCCGCAAATTACCGGGACGCGCAAAGCTAAGCCGTCAAATTTTCCCTCCAGCTGCGGAATGGTTTTGGCGGTGGCAATGGCGGCGCCGGTCGTGGTCGGCACAATGTTATGCGCGGCCGCGCGCGCGCGCCGCAGGTCTTGATGCGGCCCGTCGACTAAATTCTGGTCGGAGGTATAAGCGTGCGTGGTCGTCATCACCGCTTTTTTTATGCCGAAACTTTTATTGATAACGGCGGAAACGGGCGCTAACGCGTTGGTGGTGCAGGAAGCTAAAGAAATAACCTTGTCTGATTTAAAAATTTTATTTTCATTCACTCCTAATACAATCGTTTTGATTTCGTCGCTTTTAGCCGGCGCGCTGATTATCACTTTTTTAGCGCCGGCGCTTAAATGCAGCAGCGCGCTTTCTTTGTCCCTAAACCGGCCGGTGCATTCCAACACCACATCCACCGCCAACTTTTTCCAGGGCAATTCCTGCGGCTCTTTAACGGCAAACACCGGGTAACTTTGCCCTGCAATCGTTAAAGAATCCTTCGTGCTGGAAACTTTTTTGTCGTACCGGCCGTAAACGCTGTCGTATTGTAAAAGATGCTCTAGCGTTTTAGGGTCGGTTAAATCATTAATGCCGACGACGGTTACGTTTTCATTGTTCAGCAAGACTTTAAAAGTATTGCGGCCGATGCGGCCAAAGCCGTTAATGGCCACGCGGATTGTTTTTTTGTTAGTAAGAAAATTGTTAAACATATAAAGTGGTAAAATAATTAACTGCCATAATTATACCATAAGTGAAGAAAAAAATAAAAACTGGCTATCACTCAATTGAGCAATAGCCAATGATACGTTAATTATAAAGAATACCTGACAAATTCCGTTACTTTCACCTCCCCCAAAATTTCTTTCACTTTCCGCTTGTCGTCTTTAACGTATTCTTGCTCCATTAAACAAACTTCTTGAAAATATTTCTGCAGTTTGCCCGCAATAATTTTATCCCGCATGCTTTCCGGCTTGTTTTCGGCTTTTAACTGCTCGCCGTAAATTTCTTTCTCGCTCGCGATTTCCTCGGCTCCTTTGGTTTGCGCCTCGTTAATATCTAAATATTTGGGGTTAGCGGCCGCAACTTGCATTGCTAAATTTTGAGCTAACTCTAACTGATTCGGTTTATCTAAAGAGACTAAAACGCCAATTTTACCGCCCGCGTGAATGTAACTAGCGACCGTATTGCCGGCTATCACCGCCATTCTCTTAACGTTTAATTTTTCTCCGATGACGCCGCTTAAACTTTCTATCCGCTCTCTCACGCTTGAACCAGCAAGCGGCAGCAACAGCAATTCCGCCAGCGTCGCCGGCTTTTTATTTTTTACCAATTCAAAAATTTGGCGAGCAAAATTTTGAAACTGTTCATTGCGCGCCACAAAATCAGTCTCTGAATTTACCTCCACCATATACCCTTCCGTAGCCGCCTCGTTTATGCCGGATAAAATAACGCCCTCGCCCGCTTCGCGGTCAGCGCGCTTAGCCGCTTTAATTATGCCTTTTTTACGCAGTATTTCCGCTGCCTGCTCTAAATTTCCCCCGCTTTCTTCCAGCGCCGTTTTGCAGTCAGAGATGCTTGCCCCGTGCTTTTCACGAAGAAATTTTATGTTTTCCATTGTTATTGGCATACAGTAAAAATTAAAAATTCTGATAACATTTTCCTTTTGTTTTCTTTATTTTTTGCTTTATTGTTTCTTTGCCCCTTGTCCGTTCTCTGCCGGCTTCGCTGTCTTTGCCTGCGCTTTTCCTTCGCTAATCGCTTGGCGAAGATAATCTAAAACGAGCTTTACCGTTTTGGTGGCGTCGTCGTTGCCGGGGATTACGTATTTTACGCCCGTCGGGTCAACGTTAGTGTCGCAAACGGCGACCACCGGCACGCCTTTCTTTTTCGCTTCCGCTAACGCCGTCCGCTCGTGCTTAATGTCCCAGATAAAAATAACATCCGGCAACTTTTTTAAACTCGCGATGCCGCCGACCATTCTGTCTAATTTGGCAATTTGGCGGGAAAATTCCAACTGCTCTTTTTTAGTGTATTTAGTCAGTTTGCCGGTTTCTTTTTTTTCTTTTAAATCAAGATAATTTTTGATCAGCCGCTTTATTACCGAAAAATTAGTCAGCGTGCCGCCCAGCCAACGATTATTAATGTAGGGCAGCCCTAAATCCAGGCCTAATTTAGCGACCGGCGCGCGCACTTGGTCCTTGGTGCCAACGAGCAAAATAGTCTTATTTTCCGCGACCATGCGGCTGACGAATTCGAGCGCTTCGGTAAGCATCGCTTGCGTTTTTTGCAGGTCAATAATATGCACGCCCGCCCTTTGGCCAAAAATAAAAGGCGCCATTTTGGGGTGCCACTTGCTCGTGCGGTGCCCGAAGTGCATGCCCGCTTTGAGCATCTCTTCCAAAGTAGGGATCTTTACCATAGTTTTAGTTTCCTTTACCCTGTGAAATAATTCACAAGTTTGCCTCCGCCTCTGCCACCCTGCAATCAGCAAGGCAAGGAAATTTATCCCTACACCTTAAAATTAAGGTGTGGGATTTATGAGGCGTGAGAGATTTATAAATTATGCTTACACTTTAAAACACATCGCGAAAAAAGTCAACCCTTGTCAACTAAAATAATTTATGATAGTCTTTATTTTAGTATAAATTATTCGCGAAATTAGCAATTTGCGGCATTCGCATTTATTAAAATAACAATGTAAGTCCGTACAATCTATTCGCATTAAAGGATCGCTTATGCGTTTAGGTGCGCACAAAACAACTTCTATTATGAAAAAAGACATCCATCCCGCTTATTATCCGGAAAGTAAAGTAACTTGCGTCTGCGGCAATTCTTTTACGGTTGGTTCAACCTTGCCGGAGCTAAAAATTGAAATCTGCAGCGCCTGCCATCCTTTTTATACCGGCAAGCAAAAGTTAATTGATACCGCCCGCCGCGTCGAGAAGTTCCAGGCCAAATCCGTAAGTAAAGCGGCCTTAGCCGGCCGTAAAGGCAAAAAAGCCAAACGCGCCGCCAAAGCCGCCAAAAAAGAAAAGAAAGAAGTGACGGTTAAAATTAAACCAAGTGATTTAGCCGAAGACAATAAAAAATAACGTCATTAAAATAATGAGTGCTGTTACTTAGTTGTACCGTTTATGGTACAATAAAGTTAGCGGAACTCATTATTTTTATTCACTTAATTGTCATTCCCGCGCATGCGGGAATCCCGCTGACGAAGCAATATCGCCTATTCTACGAGATCCCCGCCTGCGCGAGGATGACAGTGAGGCAAGTATGTACGAAGACATTAAAGAAAAGCTAAAACGACTTGCAGCCGACCTAAACGAGCCGGCTAATTTTTCCGATACTAAAAAATTGAGCCGGCTCAATAAAGAATACAGCGACACTAAATATTTAGTTGATTTAATCGTGAAGTTGGAGAAGCTCTCGGCGGATATTGCCGGCAATAAAGAAATAATTAAAAAAGAAGGAGACGCGGAATTGAAAGCGCTCGCTGAAGAGGAACTGCGTTCGTTGCGGCAGCGGCAAGTAGAATTAACTAACCGCCTGGAAGAAGAGTTGCATCCGAAAAATCCGCTGGATAAAAAAAACGCGATTGTGGAAATCCGCGCCGGCGCGGGCGGCGACGAATCAACTCTCTTCGTCAGCAACCTTTACGGCATGTACCTTAAATACGCCGAAAAGCAGGGCTGGAAAATGGCTATTCTTGACTCTAACCGCATCGGCATCGGCGGATTTAAGGAAATTATCTTTGAAGTGACTGGCGCCGGCGCTTACGGCGCCTTAAAGCACGAAGCCGGCACGCATCGCGTCCAGCGCGTGCCGGAAACGGAAAAAGCCGGGCGTATTCATACTTCCACTGCCACGGTGGCTGTTTTTCCGGAAGCGGAAGAGGTTGAGGTGCAAATTAAAGATGAAGATTTAAAAATTGACACTTACGCCGCCTCCGGACCGGGCGGGCAAAAGGTAAATACCACTAACTCGGCGGTGCGCGTTACGCACTTGCCTACCGGCACGGTCGTTAGTTGCCAGGACCAAAAGTCCCAGCAGCAAAACAAAGTTAAAGCTATGAAAGTTCTGCGCTCCCGCATTCTCGCTCACCTGGAAGAGGAGCGGCAAAAAAAAGAATCGGCGGAGCGAAAACAGCAAATCGGATCGGGCGACCGCAGCGAAAAAATCCGCACTTATAATTTTCCGCAGGACCGCATTACCGATCACCGGATAAAAAAATCGTGGCATAACATCACCACGATTTTGAACGGGGGTCTGGGCGGCATGATTGAAGAGCTACGCCAAGATTTAAATTAATTACTTATCTAATTACTTATCAAACAAACTTAGAGTGCATGCGGCGGTGAAGGTGATGTTTACATCATATTCTGCGGCCTTCCCGCCGTCATTTTCAGGCAAAGAGTCTGGGATACTAATCACCCCTTGAAAAAGAGGGGTATCTTCTTTATCAGAATCTTCAGCAAAAAAATCAGGATTAAACTGCAACTTAAAATTCAAAGACACCAAATCATCTAATAATTCTTCCGGAGCATCAGCTGTTATCTTAATGCCTTTATTATCCTCTAAAAACATCAGTACCGTTGCTATTACTTCCTTGCCTCTGAACGCCTCTCCGGTAAAGTTTAGCCCTTCATAAGTACAATCAGGCATGGGAAGGATGCTAACTTCCAACATTAATGTTTGTAAAAAAGCAAATACGCTCTCTACCTCCATCACCACCCTTAAATTATGGCTGGCAAGAACATTTAAACTACGGTGAACAAATACTTTTTCTACTCCCTCTCCTTGGTTATTGGTTGTTTCCATCGCTTTATCCCTCTTTCTCTAAAAAAGAATTTTAAAGATCACTATAATGTAAAGAGCAATCTTTTCTCTTATTAAACGCCCAAAATGACAATTAGTCAAGCTCTAATTAAGGCCTATCCAAAATTACAGGTTCCTCCAATAAATTCCGCTTATTTAGACGCGGAACTTTTATTGTCTGATGTTTTAAAAAAACCGCGCGAATGGCTCTTGGCAAATCCGGCCGAGCGGCTTACTAAAAAGCAAACGGAAAAATATAATGAGTTAATTTTAAAGCGCACTCGGCGCGTGCCGATAGCTTACCTGACACGGGAGAAAGAATTTTACGGCCGGCCGTTTTATATTGACGAGCGCGTGCTGGTGCCGCGGCCGGAAACGGAAATTATGGTGGAAGAAGTACTCTGTCATTGCGAGGAGTCCCGAGCCGCTCGGGGCGACAAAGCAATCCCGGTATCATCCGCAATAACAACGAGATTGCCGCGCTTCGCCGCCAAAGGCGACTCGCTCGCAATGACAATCGTGGATGTTGGCACCGGCAGCGGCTGTATCATAATCACGCTGGCAAAAGAATTGCAATATTGTAAAAACTTAAAATTTTTTGCTGCCGATATTTCTTCTGGCGCGCTCGCGGTCGCCCGCCAAAACGCCCGTTTACACGGCGTTGATAAAAAAATAAAATTTCTCCGCGGTAATTTGTTACGGCCATTATTTTTAAAAATTAAAAATTATAAAATTAAAAATTTTTTTATCGTTGCCAATCTTCCCTACCTCACGCCAGCGCAAATTCAACAATCCCCAACCATCAAGCACGAGCCGAAACTCGCGCTGAATGGCGGCGCAGACGGGTTAAAATACTATCGCCAACTCGCCGTCCAACTTCGACAATTTAATATCAAATATCCTAATATCTCAATATCTCTCTTTTGCGAAATTGACCCGACGCAAAGCAAAAAAATTAAAAAAATATTTTCTTTCGCTAAAAAAGTAATGATAAAAAAAGACCTCGCCGGACGAGATCGAACGGCCGTTGTGAAATTTTGACGGTCAAACAAACCTGCTGTATAATAATATTCAATGATATTCAAGTTATTAACAACTATAAATTTATGACGCTGACTCCAGAACAATTTAATATACTTGCTACTAAAGATGATTTAAAAGATTTAAAAAGAGAAATTACTGAAGAATTGGGAGATAAAATTGATAAAGTATTAACTGCGGTGGATAGCCTTGCTAAAAAGCATGAGACTTTTGAACAAGAACTTACTGCTAACATCGGCGCGCACGACCGATTTCAAGCCGACATTACTAAATTAAAAGTTCATACCGGGCTGAAAGCATAAACTTAAAAATATATAAAAAACAAAGCCGTTCCAGATT
>PFAT01000003.1:0-15254 GCA_002773575.1 Candidatus Falkowbacteria bacterium CG10_big_fil_rev_8_21_14_0_10_44_15 | reverse complement strand
GTCATAAATTTTTTCCCGGCTTTGTTTATTTTCTTTCCGCCATTTGCCGATATTGCACCCGCCATCCAAACAATACCACGCTTTGCCCGAGCCGATTGTGTCCATTTTCCGGCGCAACTCGCTGTCAATAACGCGCGCCGATACTTTCATAATAATAATATTTTTAGCTATTATCGGCGTGCCGTCCGTCTGCCTAGGATAGGCGAGACTGGCGTCCTGATGCGGCACGCCGGCTAAATAACGCGCGTATTCGTTTTTTTCTTTATCATACCGCCAGTGCGCTAAAAAATCATAAACCGAAAAATTGACGGCCATATCGCTGGTCGCGCGCGCTTTTAGTTCGGCTTCGTCTTTATACAGCCAGCCGTCATAATCGCCGTTGCTTAAATTCATCTTAACCAAATACTGGTTGATGTTAGTCGAAGAGGTAAAAACGTTGTGCGGCGCCGCGTAATCATTCGCCCGCCAAAAATAATTGCCCTGATAAAATTCATTGAGATTGACGGTCGGCTCCTTTTGCAGGCGCGCCAGCGCTTCCGGGCTGCCGCCGACATGGACGTAAAGCGCGTTATAACCTTGCGCCCAATCAATGTAATACGGCCGCGCGCTGCGCACCGGCCCGATTTTATCCAGCGTCTGCCCGTCCGCAAAAATAGCCAGATAGCGCGTGATGCCTGATTCCGCTTTGGCCTCATAAACAACATTGGCCCGCGCTAAACCGGCTGGCGGCCTTCCGTTCGGGTCGTTATCAATCATCACGGCAACCGGATAATTATTGGCCGTTTGCGGGTCAACATAAACGCCGTCAATCTGCCGCCGGACGTAATAAGAAGGGACGGCTGATTTTGTTTCAGTCAGTATTTTAATGATGCTTTTTTGACCAGAATTAAGCGCCAGCAGCGCGTCTTGTTTTGTCGCTTGGCTGGCTATCAGCCAAAAAGCTCCCAGCGAGCCGCCGGCTAAAATTGCCAAAATTAAAACTGCCAGCGTTGGCCAAGTTATTATTTGCCAATACCAAGCAGTTTTAACTTTAAGCGCGTTTAAGAACTGTAAAATTTTATTCTTCATTTTCCTTTACCCCGTGAAATAAGATTTGAGTCTATTTTTAATAAACCTCTTGCCATAGGTTGTCTTTAGTATGTTGCTCAAATCTTAATTTTATCCCGCAATACTGCGGGATAAAATTTATTTCACGGGGTAAATTTTTCTACTCCTTCTTTCCTTCCGCTGGTTTGGCTTCCTCGGCTGGCTGTTCTTTGCCTTCAGCTCCGGCGGCCGCTTGGGTTTCACCTTCCGCTGGGACAGCCGCTTCAACCGGCGCCTCTTCCTCTTCTTTGGGCTTAGCCACGTTAACTACCATTTCTGCCGGGTCGTTTAGTATGGTTACGGCTTCAGGCACGCGCAAATCTTTTACGTAAATAGCGCCGTCAAAAGAATCTAAACTTGACAAATCAACCGCGATTTTATTCAATAAATCGCCGGGCAAACATTCAATCTCTACTTCGCTTAAGTGCTTAATGATAATGCCGTTCTCGCTTTTAATAATGGGCGCTTCACCGCTAAATTCTAATTCCACCACCGCCGTTAATTTTTGCTTTAAATCCGCTTCATAAAAATCAACGTGGATTATTTTGTCTTTTACCGGCTCGCGTTGCACGTCGTGAATTAATACTTTTTTATTCTGCCCGTCGTCTAAAACCAAATCAACCAAGCTTGATTCGCCTGCTTGGGCGTATAATTTTTCAAATTGGATGTAGTTAATCGTCAGGCTGGCTGCGGGCCGGCCTTTGCTGTAAATAATTGCCGGAATAAAGCCGTCCGCGCGCAGTTTATTAACCGATGTTTCTTTGGCTCTCGTCGCCGCTTTAAGTTGAGTCATAAATACAATGGTTAGAAAATATATAAAGTATTCTTATTTATATCTTAACCGGACTAAAATGTCAATCTCGCCGCCAGGGCTTAATTGTGCCTGGCATGGATCACTACGCTTTCCACTATGCCGATTAAAATTAAGCTGGCGATTAACGAACTGCCGCCGTAACTGACGAAAGGCAAAGGAATCCCCACTATCGGCAAGAGGCCGACATTCATGCCGATGTTAATAAACATCTCCACAAAAAGCAAAATAATCGTGCCTAAAATAATATATAAACCAAAATTATTATTCAGCCGTTTGACCCAGTGGATTAAGCGGAAAAACAGTACGGCGAAAAAAATCAGCAACAACGCGCTCCCTAAAAACCCCAGTTCTTCTCCCACTACCGCAAAAATAAAGTCCGTTTGGCTCTCGGGTAAAAATTTAAGCTGTGACTGCGAGCCGAAGCCTAAGCCCCGGCCGAACATTTGGCCGGCGCCCACGGCGATGATTGCCTGGGCGACGTTGTAACCTTTGTCCAAAGAACTAATGTTAAAATTAAGAAAAGTTAAAATTCTTTCTTTTTGGTAATCTTTCAGCAGGAAAAAGAAGCTCAAGGCAAAAAACAAAAAAGTTATCAACGCGATGAGAGCGATTTGTTTTCTGCTTAAACCAAAAATAGCCAAAATAGCCAGCCAAAAAATAAAAATGATCATCGCCGAGCCGAAATCCGGCTGCCACAAAATCAGGGCGACAGGCGCAATCACTATCAAACTCGTGCTGATTAAATGTTTCAGCGGATTAATTTTATAAGAAGCGGCGGAAAAATATTTCGCGAGCGACAGCACGATTATTACTTTGACTATTTCCGACGGCTGCAGGCTAAAGCCGAAAAATTCAAACCACGCTCGCGTGCCGCGCACCGGTTCCCCTAAAAATAACACCAATACCAAAGAAAGGATGCCGGCGGCATAAATCCAAGCGTTTAAACCGTAAAGAGAATGGAAATCAACCAAGCTGACGAGCAGTAGTAAAATTATCCCGACCGCGGCAAAAATCAACTGCTTTTTAAAATTAAGCAGGCTGGCTTCCCCGCTGCCCAAAGCGACGCTATAAATGACGGCTAAGCCAAAAGCGACCAATAAAATAACCGAACCGAATACCACCCAGTCAAATCGCTTAAAATGATTAAATAACCTAAGAAACATAAAAGTCCATAAAGTTTATAAAGTCCATAAAGTTTATAAAGTCATAAAAAATCCAGGTTCAGTGACTTTTGACTTTATGGACTTTACGGACTTTTGACTATCTTTTATTTTTCTTGTCCCGGCCCTAATTCAAAAGCGATGTAATTATCGGGGTCAAAAATGTTAATTGACGGGCTGACGGTTATTTGCGCGCCGGATAACTTCGCCGGCCATTGGATATTGACGGTACGCGTTTCTCCCGAATAAAATTTTTCTAAGCGGTATTTATTGATGCCGATAACATTGCCGCCGGCTTGCGCTACCAGATAAAAATCCGCCTCCCAATAATTATACGGCGAGTTATTGCGCGCCCGAAAATAAAGTGAATTTATCGGCAATCCCCTTTCCGCTCCGGAATTGTCTAATTTTATGTCCGACACTGAAACATCCGTGCGCTCTTTTATCGTCTGCCCGATGTCTTCGGATTCCTTCACGGCGAGGCGCTGCCACCTTATGTCCGTCAGGGAAACGACCGTCGTCGCTGTCCGGACGCCGGTACGCAAAAACGCCGTCAGGTATTTTTTTTCTTGCGGTAAAATAAATTCGGGCTGCGCGGCCGTTTTTTTTCCTTGAATGATAAACGAGTAATCAAAACTCGCGTACCAGTTATTGTTGGGATTATAAGCTAAACTCGCTAAATCGTAACTCGAACCGGCGCCGGATAAAATATTTACCGGGCCAATCGTTAAATTCTGCGGCCCCCGCCTCACGATAAAATCATGAGTAATGCCCGTCGCGGTTACTAAGTTATACGCTAATTGCCTGTCCGCCAATATACCCTGATAAAAATAATAACCTAAACCATAAAGGCCATACGCCAATAACGGCAGACTGACAACCGCCATTACGCCAATTAAAACGCGCCGCAATAACGCGCGGCGTTGCACCCACCATAAGCCGAAACTAAGCTGCCAATTAGTCGGTCCTTCCACCGGCTGATAGCTTTTTAAGTTGTTGTTTAATTTTGGCGCTGCCGTTTCCTCCTTTTTGGGCATAATCATTAGTCCTTAAAATCTATAAAGTCCTTAAAGTCAAAAAATGGACTTTTGACTAATTTATTATACCATAAAGAACTGAAGTAACA
Organism: Candidatus Falkowbacteria bacterium CG10_big_fil_rev_8_21_14_0_10_44_15; assembly: GCA_002773575.1. Classification (GTDB taxonomy): domain Bacteria; phylum Patescibacteriota; class Patescibacteriia; order Patescibacteriales; family XYC2-FULL-47-12; genus 2-12-FULL-45-10. Next base: position 11,068 of record PFAT01000003.1, on the reverse strand, counting down.
AAATAAAACGCCCCGCTGTGTTTTCCATCGGCAGGGCGCCATGTAATGATATCCAAACTTTTATACTATACTTATAACGATCTCTCGAGAGGGTTATATATGCATAAAGCATTGTAACCTGTCGAGTACACCTCAACTTTTAATTCATCCGCGAGATTGGGGTGGCGATAATAAACGCCACTAATAACTTCTGAAATAAGTTCGGGATGTTTTCTTAACAGTTTGCGCATTTTGGCAATCAGGTACGCTGCCATGCCTTTGCGCTTATTACTGTTCAAATCATTAAGCCCCTCTAGAGAGTGCGAGATCTGCCCTCGCTCGGCAGGTATTCTCACGGAAAAGTAACATTCGAATTCCTCTAGCAACTCAAGGGGGCAAGACTTCAGAAACGAGCCGATAACCATTCCGGCTGTGTATGGTTTGGCTATCATTAGCAGCCGCCGCAGGTTAAAAGAAACGATGGTACCGTTTTTGCCGGCGCGCAGTATTTTATGCTCCTCTAATTGTTCAATTAGATCGTCTCCGCAACATCCTAATGCGGTTGTTTGGTATATGTCATCCCAGCCGATATCATCATATAACCTTTTGAGATACTTAAAAAAAACACAATAAAACCAAAAAGGAACATCACAAAAAAGATCAACAATGCGTCTTATAATGCGTGTCATAATGACACCTCCTGATATGTTTTTCCGAGACGGACTCGGAATTGGGACGGACCCAATTGTTAGAATATAAACATATAATAAAATTTTTGTCAACTTCCATCTTCTATTAAAATATGCTAAAATGGTAGCAGAAATTAACACTTAAATTTCGCATTTTTTTATTTAAAACTATAATCTGAAATATGCCTAAAAAATCAACCGAGAAATCAAATTACACCGCCGAAAGCATTACCGTCTTAGAAGGGCTTGACCCGGTACGCAAGCGCCCGGGAATGTATATCGGCTCTACGGCGGCGGCCGGCTTGCACCATTTAATTTGGGAGGTGGTAGACAACGGCATTGACGAAGCGATGGCGGGATACGCCACCGAAATTTCCGTTAAGATGCTCGTTAACGGCATGGTAGAGGTTAGCGATAACGGCCGCGGCATTCCGGTAGAAACCCATAAACAAACAAAAGTTTCCGCCTTAGAAACGGTAATGACTAAATTGCACGCGGGCGGTAAATTCGGCGGTAGCGGCTATAAAGTTTCCGGCGGCCTGCACGGCGTCGGCGTCTCGGTGGTTAACGCTCTGTCTGAATACATGAAAATGGAAGTGCGCCGCGACGGCAAAGTTTGGATGCAGGAATACAAGCGCGGCGTTCCCCAAAAAAAAGTGCGCGCGGTAGGAAACTGCAAAGATACCGGCACCATCGTTACTTTTAAACCGGACGCGCAAGTATTTACCGAGTTGGAGTTTGACTGGGGCAAAATTTTAGACCGGATGCGCCAGCAGTCGTACCTGACCAAAGGCATCACTATCAGCGTCATTGACGAGCGCCCAAACCACCGGCCAAAAAATTTTAAATTTCATTTTGAAGGCGGAATCAAAGCGTACATTAAAGCGCTCAACCAATATAACACTCCTAAACACGAAACTATTTTTTACGCGGAAAAAGACATTAATAGTTCAAAAGTGGAGGTGGCTTTGCAATATAACGACGAATACAACGAAGAGGTGTTTGCTTTCGCCAACAACATCCATAACCCCGAGGGCGGCACGCATCTAATGGGTTTTCGCAGCGCTTTGACCCGAGTCTTAAATAACTACGCCCGTAAACAAAACCTGCTGCGCGAAAAAGACGAAAACTTAACGGGCGACGATACGCGCGAAGGCTTAACGGCGATTATTTCGGTAAAATTAACCGACCCGCAATTTGAAGGCCAGACTAAAAGCAAGCTCGGCAACGCCGAAATGCGAAATTATGTGGAACAAGTTTTTGGCGAGGCCTTTACCGTATTTTTGGAGGAGCATCCGCGGGAAGCGGAAAGCATTATCGGCAAATGCGTATTATCGGCGCAGGCGCGTTTAGCCGCCCGTACCGCTAGGGCGAATATTTTACGCAAAGGGGCGCTGGAAGGAATGACTTTGCCCGGCAAATTAGCCGACTGCTCGTCTCGTAAGGCTGAAGACTGCGAACTCTACATCGTTGAGGGCGATTCTGCCGGCGGGAGCGCCAAGCAAGGCCGAAACCGCGAGTTCCAAGCGATCCTGCCGCTGCGGGGAAAAATTTTGAACGTGGAGCGGGCGCGGCTGGATAAAATGCTGGCCAATAACGAGATTAAAAACTTAGTGATTGCCCTCGGCACCAATATCGATGAACAGCTGGACTTAACCAAACTTCGCTATCATCGCGTCATCATTATGACCGATGCGGACGTGGACGGCGCGCACATCCGCACCTTGCTCTTGACGCTATTCTATCGCCACTTCCGGCAACTGGTAGAAAACGGGCATCTTTACATTGCCCAGCCGCCGCTTTATCAAATTAAAAAAAATAAAGAAACCCAATACGCCTATTCGGATGAGGAAAAAAATAAAATTATAAAACAATTAGGCGGCGGCGAAATAGAAGAAACGGCCGAAGCGGCCGAAGAAGAAACAAGCGCGGCGGAGGTTGGCTTGTCGGAAGCGGAGGAAATAAAAAAATCAGCCGCTAAAATCCATATCCAGCGCTACAAAGGATTAGGCGAGATGAACCCGGAACAGCTTTGGGAAACGACCATGGCCCCGGCTAACCGCGTCTTGCTGCAGGTGGCGGTAGAAGACGCCGCCCGGGCGGATGAAACCTTTGACATTTTAATGGGCTCGGACGTAATCCCCCGCAAAAAATTTATCCAAGCGCACGCTAAAAACGTGCAAAATTTGGATATCTAAAACAAAAATTTGACATATTTTTTTAACTGTTATATACTGTGGACAGAATAAAAACTGTTCCGAAAGCTTTCGGAACTGTTTTTTAAACTAGATATTTATGGATATTGCTAATAAAATCGGCATTTATATCAAAGACTCGATTGAAGAAGTAAAAAAAGTAACATGGCCGACGCGCCGGGAAACAAAAAATTACACCCTGCTGGTTATCGGCATTAGTTTGGTTTTAGCCGCCTATTTAGGCGCCTTGGACTATATTTTTAACTGGCTGCTGGAGAGAATTTTACAGTAATTCAAGCCAATTTATAACTTGTTGAAGTATGAAACAATCAGCCAACTTAGGCAAACGCTGGTACGCCATCCACACTTACAGCGGTTACGAAGAGAATGTGGTGCGTAATTTAAAGCAAAGAATAGAATCGATGGACATGGAGGATAAAATTTTTGATATTATCATCCCTAAGGAAAAAAAGATAAAAATTAAAAACGGCAAGCGCCACGTCGTGGAAGAAAAAATTTTTCCCGGCTATGTTCTCGTCAGCATGGTGGTTACCGATGACTCTTGGTACGTCGTGCGCAACACGCCGAACGTTACCGGATTCATCGGCACCGGCACTATTCCCACTCCAATTTCCGACAAAGAAATTCAGGATTTGCAGAAACGGATGGGCGTGGAAGAGCCCAAATTCACTATTGATGTTACTGCCGGCGCGCCAGTCAGAATCGTGGACGGCCCATTTAAGAACATGGAAGGCAAAGTAGCGGAAGTTGACCAGGAAAAAGGCAAAATCAAAGTATTAGTTTCCATGTTCGGCCGCGAAACGCCGGTAAATTTAGACTTTTTGCAAATTAAAAAGATATAATTATGGCGAAAGAAATTTTAACTAAAATTAAACTGCAAATCAGAGGCGGGCAGGCCAATCCGGCGCCGCCCATCGGGCCGGCTTTGGGGCAGGCGGGCTTAAACATTCAGGAATTTTGCACCCGCTTTAACGAAAAAACGAAAAACCAAATGGGCGAATTGATTCCGGTGGAAATAACCGTCTATAAAGACCGTAAATATGATTTTATAATGAAAAAACCGCCGGCGTCCGAACTGCTAAAAAAATACGCTAACATCCAAAAAGGTTCGGGCAAACCTCTAACCGAAAAAGTCGGCGCCATCACGACCGAGCAACTGCGCGCCATCGCGGCAATCAAATTGTCCGACTTAAACGCTAATGATGTTGAGGCCGCGATGAAAATTATTGCCGGCACCGCGCGCCAGATGGGGATTAAGATAAAATAGAAACTAATATAATAATCTGTGGGAGATTAAATTAAAAAATAATCGCTATTACCACAAAAAATAGATTATGTCTAAACGAATGTCTGAACTTAAAAAATTAGTTGATAAAAATAAATCCTATACAATTGCGGAAGCGGTCGCGTTAGCGAAAAAAATTTCTAAAGTTAAATTTGACGCTAACATTGAATTGCACGCTAACTTAGGCATTGACCCAAGCAAAGGCGAACAGCAGGTGCGCGCCTTTATCACCCTGCCGAAAAATGCAGCCAAACCAAAAACTATTCTGGCTTTTGTCGGCGCGAGTGACGAACAGGCCGCTAAAGACGCGGGGGCGGATATCGTCGGCGGCGAAGAATTAATTAAAAAAATCATTGAGACTAAAAAAACCGATTTTGACATTGCGGTTGCTGCGCCCGAAATGATGAAAACGCTCGCGCCGGCGGCAAAAATTTTAGGCCCGCGGGGGTTGATGCCTTCGCCGAAGAATAAAACCGTCACTACCGACATAAAAACCGCCATTGCCGAAATTAAAAAAGGCAAAACTGAATTTAAAAACGACGCCGGCGGCAATGTCCATCTCATTATCGGCAAAGTTTCCTTTAGCGATGAAGAGCTGATTACTAATTTTCAAGTCGCGCTCGAGGCAATCCGTAAAGCCAAACCGGCAAGTTCCAAAGGAACCTACTTGCAAAAGGTTATTATTTGTTCGGGCATGGGGCCGGGGATAAAGGTACAGTTGTAAACCAGTTATAAGTTTTAAATTTTAAGATATTAAAATATGGGCGAAAGCCCATATTTTTGTTTTTTGCTTTTTTGATTTTAATTTGTTAAAATATTGAGACCAAAAGAAATCTGTCTTATCCACAGCAAACAACAAGGAGGTTTTATTAAGGACCTTTATTTTTTACCCCCACACTCATGTATGAGTGTGGGGGTATACTCTCAAAAAATATGGAAAAACAGCACAATCTCTCGGAAAAAAAACGGACTAATTACTTAAGCTGGGATGAAACTTTTATGCTGATGGCCGGCATTATCGCCCAGCGCTCCAAGGACCCTAACACGCAGGCCGGCACTTGTATTGTGGATGAAAATAACGTCATCGTCGGTTTGGGTTATAACGGCTTTCCGCGCGGCTGTTCGGATGATAGCTTGCCCTGGCGGCGCGATCGAAAGTATAAATTGTCGGAAACTAAATACGCTTATGTGGTGCACTCGGAAGTGAACGCGATTTATAACGCCAACAAACCGGTAAAAAATTGTAAGCTTTATTGCGTTTTGTTCCCTTGCAACGAATGTTCAAAAACCATCATCCAAAGCGGCATCAAGGAAATTATCTACCAAAAAGACTGGTACCATGACCAAGAAGAATGGGTGGCGGCGCGTAAAATGCTGGATTTAGCCGGCGTTAAATATAGGCAATACGCGCCGCAACACGACATAAAAAAATTATTTGCCGCGCCGACCGATGCTGACGACTCTGCGCCAACCGTCAAATCTTCTCCAGCCGCAATTGACAACAATGAATTTGTTTTTGAGGAGATAATTTAAATTTGTCATTCCCGCGAAAACGGGAATACCATTAGCTATGGATTGCCTTTCATTGATGAGATTCCCGCTTTCGCGGGAATGACATAAATAACATGGCAGAAATTTTCATCTACGACGAATTTACTCCCGAAGACACCGCGATGATGCAGGCGCTGTATTCGCGCAGCCCGCAGAGCGTGGTTGAACATGTTAAAAAAGTAAAAGAAACCGGTTCGGGAAAATTTATGGAGCGCTTTTACATCGGCTACGGGCACGCGAGCATTGCCGATTGCGGCTCCACCACTATTTTTATTGAAAATATAAGTATTTTAGCGGATAAAGTAGTGCAGGATTGGCCGCTTTACTCCGGGCAGGAAACCAGCACGCGCTATGTTGATATGTCTAAACAATCAATCATTGATCCGGCTGGTACGCCGGAATCAAAAGCGATTTTAGACAAATGGATGCGATTTTACTTATCCAGCTTGGCAGAAGTGCAAACGCACCTTAAAAGCCAGTATCCTAAAAAACCGGAGGAAAAAGATGTTGTTTATGACAAAGCGATTCAGGCGCGCTCCTTTGACATCTTGCGCGGCTTTTTGCCGGCCGGCATTACGACGCAACTGTCTTGGCACACAAATTTGCGGCAAGCGTGGGATAAGCTATCTTTGATGGCTCATCATCCGCTGGCAGAAGCGAGAGAGTTGGCGGCAAATATTTTAAATCAACTTAAAGAAAAATATCCGCACAGCTTTAGTTTTGAGCCGACGGCCGAGCAAGAAGATTACCGCGAGAGGTTAATGAAAAAATACGCTTATTATCAGCCGCTTTACTTAACGCCCGAATTTTCTTACGCTACTACTATCGCGGCCGAACAATTAAACCAATACCGCGATATTTTAGCGCGGCCTCATAAAACCGGCCTGCCTCACTTTTTAAGCGAACTGGGGCAAATTACTTTTGAATTTTTACTGGACTTTGGCTCGTTCCGAGATTTGCAGCGCCACCGCAACGGCGTCTGCCGCATGCCGCTGTTGACGACTGATCACGGCTTTCAAAGTTGGTACTTAGAGCAGTTGCCGCCCGTCTTGCGCGAGCGGGCGATGCAATTGATTGCCGAACAAAAACAAGCCATTGCCAATTTAAATGACAAATCGGAAAATAAGCAGTATTATGTTTCCATGGGCTTTCTCGTCCCTTGCCGCGTTACTTACGGTTTGCCGGCGGCGGTATACGTGACCGAGTTGCGATCGGGCGTTCCGGTGCATCCGACCTTACGGCGCATCGCGCACAAAATGCATCAAGCCCTGTTGGAAATAGATCCGGAATTAAAACTTTTAACTGACTTAAATCCGGATGATTGGGATGTAAGACGCGGGACGCAGGACATCACGCAAAAGTCTTAATGTCATTCCCGCGCAGGCGGGAATCTCATAAAAGACGGGCTAAAAAATTAACGGGATCCCCGCTTTCGCGGGGATGACACTCATACTTATGTCTAAACTAATCCTCGCCGTCGTCGGTCTTCCCGGCTCGGGAAAAACGGAAGTAATAAATTATTTAATGCAAAAATTGAGTTGCCCCAAAGTTTATTTCGGCGATATCGTGATGGATGAATTAAAAAACCAGGGGTTGGAAGTCAACGAAGTTAATGAGCGCAAAATCAGAGAGAGCTTGCGGGAAACATACGGCATGGCTGCCATGGCCATTAAGAGTTTGCCTAAAATTAAAGATGCTTTAGCAACCAATAATCACTTGCTGGTAGAAAGTTTATATAGCTGGGAGGAGTACTTAAACTTAAAAGAAGAGCTGGGCAGCGACTTTAAAACGCTGGCGGTTTACGCTTCGCCCGCAACGCGCTATGCCCGCCTGCGCCAAAGACCGGCGCGTCCCCTGACAGAAGCCGAAGCCCGTAGCCGCGATTATTCTCAAATTACTAACCTGCGTCAAGCCGGACCGATTGCCATAGCCGATTACACGGTGATAAATGAAGGAACGATGGCAGAACTGTACGGGCAAACCAATAATATCGTAAATTTAATAAACGCCAAATAGCAAATGACAAATAACAAACAAATCTAAAATTTTAAATAACAATATGTTTGCTATTTGATATTTGTGATTTGTTATTTAATTTAAAAGGAGGCATGCTTAGGAAGCGTGCTTTTTTATTCTTAAATTCGTTATGTTTTTCTCCCAGCTCCAAAATCAAACCGACAGACCTGCGCCCACCCCAAGCGCCGGCAAGTTTATCGTTATTTACGGCATTAATAATTTGGGCAAAACCACGCAGGCGAAAATGCTGGTAGCCAAATTGCGGCAGAAAGGATTAGCGGCGGAATATATCAAATACCCTATTTATGATTTAGCGCCTTCCGGCACGCTGATTAACGATTATCTGCGCCAGGGCAATTTCCATAAATTAACCCCGCGGGAAGCCCAAATAATTTATACTCTTAACCGCACCCAGTACGAAACGGCCTTGCGGCAAAAATTAGCGCAAGGAATTTATATAGTCGCCGAAGATTATGTCGGCACCGGCTTAGCCTGGGGCATCGGCGCCGGCGTAGACGAACAATTTTTAAAATTTATTAATTCTCATCTGGCAAAGGAGGACTTGGCCATTTTATTGGACGGCTACCGCTTTAGCGAGAGCGTAGAAACCAACCATCGGCATGAACAAAATGAAACTTTGACCGACACGGTTCGTTTAATCCACTTGCGCCTCGCCGAAGAACGGAACTGGCAGATTATTAACGCTAACCAAACTATTGAGCAAGTACACAAAGCGGTTTGGGAGAAGGTGAAAAAAATTATTCCCTCCGCGGACGATAGTCATGACTTGGAGGCAATGATCAAAAAATCTTACCCGCAACCAGCCAGCACGGATAAACTGCCTCCTGCTTTCAATACCACTACCGTCATTAATCCTTTATCCTCGCCCAACAAAAACAGCGGCGCTAATCCGCGCTTTCTCCAACCAGAAGAAAAAGTTCCGGAACCTAAGTTAAAGTTTTCTTTGGAATTAGTTATTCCGGTAAAAAAATTGACGCCGGAAGCAAAACTGCCTACTCGCGCCCATAGCGACGACGCCGGATTTGATTTATACGCCAATGACAACTATACGCTCTATGAGCAGGAAATAGTGGCTGTCGGCACGGGCATTGCGGCCGCTATTCCCAGCGGCTACGCCGGGCTGATTTGGGATAAAAGCGGTTTAGCCTCTCAAGGGTTAAAAACGGCCGGAGGCGTTATTGATTCAACTTACCGCGGCGAAATCAAAGTAGTCGTTATCAACCTCTCCGGCGACATCCTGCATATTGCCCAAGGCCAAAAAATCGCCCAAATTTTAATCCAAAAAATAGAAACGCCGGCTGTTCAGACAGTCGGCGCGTTAGACATAACGCAAAGAGACGATAGGGGATTTGGCAGTAGCGGAGCGTTTTAGCCCTTAAAACAAGCCTTAATGTTTAACTTTCCTGCATTCTTCACATCCTCTGCAGCCGGTACATTCAATGATCTTTCCCCGCAATAAATAATCCGCCGCCTCAACAATGCTCGGAAAAATTAATCCCCTCGGCTGGTCGGCAGATAAAAATGTCTGCTTATCAGTCAAACCGGTAGTAACGGCAAAAAACGGCACGCCAACTTTTTTGGCAAATTCCAAATCAATCAAACTGTCGCCAATGTAAATCCACTCCGTAACATTATTGTTTTGCGCTCAATCAAAAATAGGGATTGCGGCTTGTTTATCCGGCTTAGACGGCGTTCCGTTTTGTTGAGTTATAATAAAATTAAAGTGTTTTGGCGAATAGCCAGCGCCAGCCAAAAGCTCTTTGGTAAAATGCCCTCGGGAAGTTAATAAGCCAAGGTGAAATTATTGTTCTAAAAGTTCAATAGCCGGCGGCCCGCCGATAACGGACGGCACTTTAAAATTTTCTGCGTTTTGACGAATGTGGAGGCAGGCTTGCTCAATTTGTGACTCATCTAAATTGGGACAGCAGGCGGAGATAACTTCTTCTAAAATTTTCCCCCAGTGAGCCCGCCAAACTTGCTCTGTCGCTAAACCAAAACCCTGTTTATCCAAAATGCCTCGGTAAAAAGGAATTAAAGTAAAGGCGGACAAAATTAAGGTATCGTCAAAATCAAGGACAATTAAAGTAGATTTTTTACTCATATTTTTCTCCTAATAAAGAACGTTTAATTTACAAAACAATACCTTTAACTTATCTGAAAATGTAACTAAAGTCAACTTGCTTGTTTTTCTTCTGTATTTAAGCTAAACTAAAATCAAAAAATCATAGGAGGATAATTATGCCTGTTCTTTTTATTGCTAAAAAGGGGGTATCTAACGCTATGCTTGCGAGTATTTTTCGTTATGCATTAAAATGCGATGTTATATCCTATGAGACTAGTGATTTAGGGAAAAAACTGATGCGGGAAAAGCCCCAGATTATTATTGTCTTACAAGAAGTGATCTGGGACAAAATTTATGTTCAGCGAGTGTACTCGCAACTCAGAGAATTTTTCTCCGATTCCCCCATTATCTGGATCAGCGGATTACCTGTTATGCGCGCAAAAAATTTTATTAATTCATTGGACCCCAAAAACATTGAATACTTTTTCGCCTATTATCCTAATGGGCAAGTTTTTGCAAAAATTATTAATGCTATCCAAGATATCCAACAAAAACTCCCCTCGGGCATTACCGCATAATGCCCTTGTTTTTTGCCTTCTTTTTAGTTAAGATAAAGTATGAGTATTTGTTTTCTTGTTTTTATGCTTTAATGTTTTAATGTTTTTATGCTTTACGATGTTATTATTGGTTTGGAAATCCACGTTCAGCTCAATACCAAGAGCAAGATGTTTTGCCGTTGCTCCAATTTAAACGAGGATTTAAACAAACAGCCAAACACTACGGTTTGCCCAATTTGCCTTGGGCATCCCGGCACTTTGCCAGTAGCTAACCGACAGGCGATTGAATGGACGATTTTAACCGGTTTAGCTCTAAATTGCAAAATAAACTTTTATTCTAAATTTGACCGCAAGCATTATTTTTATCCCGATTTGCCCAAAGCTTATCAAATCTCCCAATACGATTTACCCATAAGCTACGGCGGCTATTTAGAAGTTGACGGCCGGCAGATTAAAATCACGCGCGTTCACTTAGAAGAAGACACGGGCAAACTAACGCACCCGAACGGCAAAGATTATAGTCTGGCGGATTTTAACCGCGCCGGCGCGCCGCTGATGGAATTAGTAACTGAACCGGTCATAAAAACCGCTGAAGAAGCAAAAAAATTCTGCCAGAGCTACCGGCAAATTTTGCGCTACTTGGCCATTTCCGAAGCCGACATGGAAAAAGGCCAGATGCGCTGCGAGGTAAA
>PFAT01000061.1 GCA_002773575.1 Candidatus Falkowbacteria bacterium CG10_big_fil_rev_8_21_14_0_10_44_15 | reverse complement strand
TTGCTCGTGAGTTCGTTTTATCCTTAAATCAAGCCACAAAACTGCTTGAATCGGAAAACAGGGCAGAGATGACAACATTTCTTAAAAATATCGGCTCGGACTGCATTTTGCAGAATCGCCAACTGATTTTTTCGCCCAGAAAACCTTACGATTTGGTCGCCAAGCGAAGCGAGGCGACTGCCTCTTGCTTGCAATTGCCTGTCTGGTGGACCGTGGGAGATTCGAACTCCCGACCTTCTCCATGCCATGGAGACGCGCTACCAGCTACGCTAACGGCCCAAAAATAATTTTACTATATTAAATTATCATAAAATTTAATTTTTGTCTATTTTAATATTTTTAATAATTCACACTGAAAGTCTACAAAATTGTAGACAATAAATAATAATTACATTTTTATAGTCTACTATTTTGTGGACTATAATTCATTATTTATCCACAATTTAACCATTTTATCCACAAATATGTGGAAAAATAATATAATGATTTAAAGTCCAGAATTTCTTAGACTTTTAATATTTGTGCTCCCACCATGAGTCGAACATGGATCTAGACGTTAGGAGTGTCTTGTTCTATCCATTGAACTATGGGAGCTAAAATAGTTATGGCATTATTCTCTCTTGCCCCGTCATTTGGGACAGGATAAAAGCTATAGAGACATTTTTCTATCATTTTATCCTACGCAATGCCTTTTGACAACGGTTCTGTTCCGCCATACAATAATGGTGTTACTCACTTAAAACAAAAATATGTTTAAAAAGCAGGAAGCGGACAACTTTAAGGAGGCAGAGACGATTATTGGCCCCTCCGTCAAAGTAGAAGGGGATTTTGTGGGCCAAGGAAACATTATTGTCGACGGCGTCATTAAAGGCAGTGTTACGACAAACGGCAACTTGCGCGTCGGCGAGCAGGCTAAAATTACCGCCGTCGTTACGGCGGCAAACGCTCTCATTAGCGGCGAAATCCACGGCAATGTTACTATTAAGGGAGATTTAGAATTAACCGAGAACGCAAAAATTTTCGGCGACGTGGAAACAAAAAGCATCTGCGTCGCCCGCGGCGCAATTTTAAACGGCAAATGCGCCATGACTAACAACGAAATTAAAGACAATAAAAAACAATCGTTAGAAAAAACAGAGCCCGAGATAAGATTATAGGCTTAACTCAAAAAACACCCGAGATTTTTACTATGCATATTTACATTTTTGATTATTTCCTAAACCAAAAAAGCCATGAGGCGGTGGTGGCCAAAATTGAAACGCGGCTGACTGACCTTGGTTTAAACGGCAAAAATTGCCATGTCGGGCCGCTGAAAAGCCTAAAAAGCATCGTTAAAGAAGAATTTAAAAATAACCCCAAAACCATAGTAGCCATCGGCAACAACGCCACTTTAAACCAGCTAATAAACGCTTTGGAGGAAAACGACATCACGGTCGGCATTATCCCGGTAGGCGACAACAATTCCATCGCCCAAAGTTTTGGCATTGAGGACGAAGAGCGCGCCTGTAACGTGCTTTCCGCCCGCTTAGTGGAAACCATCAGTTTAGGCAAAATTAATGAGCAATATTTTATCGCTGCCGCCCAAATAGCTAATAAAGAAACTATTTTGGAAATCAACGGAAAATATACCGTTGAGCCTACTGGGCCGGGCTTAACCAAGATAATAAACTTAAACGCCGATGCCTCTAGCCCTAAAAGCAGCCCCCAAGACGGCCTGTTGGAAATTGTGGTGTCAGTGACAAAAAAAGGGCTGATTAGCAGTTCTACTGACGTTAGCTTTATCCAAACCAGCCGCCTGATTGCCAATAATTTAGCGCATAAAAATTTTCTCATTGACAACGCGGCAGAAGTCGCTACGCCAGCGGAGATAACCGTCGTGAAAGGAGGGCTAAAAGTTATTGTTGGAAAAGAAAGAGTGTTTTAAAACCCACAAAGGCTGATATTAATAGTTGCTGGTGTTTGTATTATTTGCAGCCGATTCGTTGATTGGCGGATTTTTAAAAATATACAACTGCTGCAGGCCGGTTAACAATGTGGTTACCAGCCAATACAGCATCAGCCCGGCGGGAAAAGTGAAACCAAAAAAAACGGTCAAAATGGGCATAAAATAGATCATCTGCTTATTCATAATCGCCATCATGTCTTCGTCTTTTGCGCCCGCTAACTTTTGCGGCGGCCGCTGGACCGACATCATTTTAACCTGCCAAAATTGGGCTACGCCGGCTATAACCGCCAAGATAATGCTTGGTTTTGACAAATCAAAAAAACCTAGCGTAATGGGATTAAGCGATTCCGGTTTAGCTAAAAATGAATATACCAAATCTAACGCATTGTTGCCGGCCAAGCCGTCTCTAAATACGTAATACACGGCGATTAAAAAAGGAAATTGGATTAAGAGCGGCAAGCAGGAAGAAAAGGGGTTTACTTTTTCCGTTTTGTATAATTCCATCATCGCCCGGCCCTGCTCTTGCTTATTATCCGCGTATTTTCTCTTCAGTTCGTCAATTTTTGGTTGCAGGTCGCGCAGCGCTTTCTGTGATTTTATTGATTGTTGGTTAAGCGGATACGAAATGAGCCGAATCAGCGCCGTGAGCATGACGATAGCGACGCCGATATCGTTGCCCGGAATGATATTATAAAAAAAGACGAGCAAATTTAAGATGGGCTGATAAAAAATAAGGTGAAATAATTCTGACATAAAAAATTAATTTTTGATTTAAAATTTTGGATTTGTTTGTTATTGGTAATTTGACATTTGAACTTTCCCGCTCATGCGGGATCAAATCCTCCTTTATTCCACGGGTGGCAGCGCAAGATGCGCCAACTAGCCTTAATGGCGCCTTTAACCACCCCGTATTTAATTATCGCCTGAATGCCGTATTCCGAACAAGTAGGATGAAACCGGCAATAGCCGTGCGGAAATAAAAAAGAAAACCAACCGTAATCAAAGGAAAGCGTTTTTTGATAAAGGCGAATAAATTTTACCAACAATAAACGAGGGAAGTAGCGATAATTATTCTCCATATGTTAGGCCGCGCTTTTGCTTTTGTCCCCACGCCTAAACTTTGGCCCGGGGGCTTATAATACTCCCAATCGCTTAAAATGACTAAGGAGGGACTTTTTCAGCTCGTGATACCCGCTGTCTTTGCTCGCGGGTAACGCTAAAATAAAAAAATTAAAACTTGGTTTTAACTTAGGCAGATTAAGCCGAATGATTTCCTGCAAACGCCTTTTAATTTTATTTCTCAAAGTAGCTTTTTTACTTACTTTAGTGGAAACGACCACCACAAACCGGCTAATTTTATTTTCGGCCGGCAAAATCTTTACGCCTAAAATGTTATCAAAACTACTGCGGCCATTTTTAAATACGGCGTCTATTTCCTTAGTTTTAGTTATTCTATGTATTTTTTTTAACATAGCGCTGGTTTACCTTGACAACTGCCGGCGTCCTTTGCTCCGGCGGCGCTTAAGCACTTTACGGCCGTTTTTAGTTTTCATCCGGCGGCGAAAGCCGTGCTTCTTGCTCCGGCGGCGCTTATTGGGCTGATATGTTCTTTTAGTTGACATTATTTTAACGCTTTAATGATTAAGCTACCATTAACCATATCAGTTAGCGGCCGTCGTGTCAATTTTATCCACCCCCCATCAACACCTTATAAACTTTAAGCGGCTATTTTCATATTCTTAATTTTAGTTTATACTTCTTTATATTAAACTTACGGACTATTTTTTATAACTTCATAATTTTATGACTAATCAGGAAATTTGGCAGGCGGTTTTAGGGGAAATGGAGCTTAATTTGTCCCGGGCAAATTTTACTACTTGGTTTAAAAGCACTTTTATTTCCGCCCTGGAAGAAGACAAGGCGATTATTAGCGTGCCGAACACCTTTACTAAGGCTTGGTTAGAAAAAAAATATCATCGAGACATTATGCAGGCCCTGGAAAAGGTAGCCCAGAAAAAAATAAAGGAAATTATCTATAAAGTAGAGCTGCTAAGGAAAACTCCGGCCGGAGAAAGGGTCGACGGCATTACCGCCAGCGACGCCAGAGCGCTTTCCTTGCCGCGAGAAGCGGCGGCCAAAGAATTTAAAGTAAACCGCTTTGGGCTAAATACCCAATATATTTTTGAAACTTTTATTGTCGGCAAAAACAACCAGCTGGCGCACGCGGCCGCCAAGGCAGTGGCCTCTAGCCCGGGGTCAACTTATAATCCGCTTTTTATTTATGGCGGGGTGGGCTTAGGGAAAACCCACCTGCTGCAGGCGATTGGCAATGAAATAGCCAAACAAAACGACAAAAAACCGCTGTATGTTACTTGCGAAAAATTTACCAACGACTATGTGCAGGCGGTTCGGACCGGCCACGGCAAGGAATTTAAGGATTTTTACCGCAATGTTGACCTGCTGTTAATCGACGACATCCAGTTTATGGGCGGCAAAGACGGCACTCAAGAAGAATTTTTTCATACTTTTAACGAACTGCACCAGACTAACCGCCAGATTGTGGTCAGCTCCGACCGGCAGCCGAAAGCCATTCCTTCTTTGGAACAACGGCTGCAATCGCGCTTTGAGTGGGGCATGATTGTTGATATTGTCCAGCCGGATTTAGAAACCCGCGCGGCAATATTAGAAGCTAAGTGCCGAGAAAAATCCTACCCCCTGACAAGCGACATTTTGACGTATATCGCGAGCGTTATCCAAAGCAACATTAGGGAATTAGAAGGCGCTTTAAATAGAGTTATCGCCTACCACCAATTTAATCAGGCCGAGCCGACATTGGACAGCACTAAAGAAATTTTAGCTAACATTATTAACAGCCTTCCTTCAAAGTCAGTTACTCCTAAATTAATAATTGAGGTGGTAGCTAAATTTTATGACATAGAAATTATTGATTTAACCGGTAAAAGCCGCAAAAAAGAGCTGGTTGTTCCTAGGCAAATAGCCATGTTTTTAATGCGCAAAGAAATCAACACCTCTTTCCCCACGATTGGCAATGAGTTTGGCGGCCGCGACCACACCACCGCGATCCACGCCTGTAATAAAGTTGGCAATGAAATTAAACAAGACCAGCGTAAAAGACAAGAGCTAGAATCAATTAAACAGCTAATCTACAGCTTTTAAACAACCGGATAAGCTGCGCGAAAGACGCTGAATAATTTAATGTGTTTGTTGATAAAAACGCTTAATTTTATTTTATAAATAAATAGTTAACAGTTGGCCCCAAAACAATTAAGTTATTAACCACACCCCCGTTTAGCTAATTTTAAAATAAAAACCAGCTCTTTCCCCTTCGTCCCCACCCTTATTAATTTTATTGTATTATATATTTAAGTTATTAAATAAATCCAAACACCTTCGTTGCGAGGTATTAAACGACCTCATTAAAATTTTTGCCGTAGGGATTCACTCTCACATAAAAAGTCGCCTGCTATTATAGAAGGTGTTTGGATAAAAACCAATATGAAATTTTCTTGCACCCAGGAAAATTTAAAAGTCGGTCTTTTAAATATAGTTCATATTGCCGGCAAAAACATCAATTTACCTATTTTAAGCAATGCTTTAATTGATGTTTCCGATAGTTTGATAAAATTAATCGCCACTGATTTGGAAATAGGCATAACCGCTTCCGTCCGGGGGAAGATAGAAAAAAACGGCAAAATAACGGTTAACGCCAAGTTACTTACCGATTATGTCAGTTTGTTGCCTAACGGACGGGTAGACATTGAATTAATGGAAGATGAATTAAAATTAGCTTGCGGCAATTTTAAAACAAAAATAAAAAGCGAAGATGCCGGGGACTACCCCATCATTCCTTCAGTGGACAAGGCCAATTACTTTAGTTTTGATTGGGAAGAATTTAAAAAGATAGCCAGCGGAGTTATTTTTGCGGTTGCTACCGACGAAACCAGAATTGAATTAAGCGGCGTTTATTTTGAGTTTAACGAAAACGAACTGACGCTGGCCGCAACCGACAGCTACCGCTTAATTGAGCGGAAAATAAAATATAAAAACAAAACAACCTTGCCGGAAGTAAAAAAGTTCATCATCCCCACCAAAACATTAATAGAAATAACGCGCCTGTCCCAACGAAGCAATGAAGTGGAGGTGGCTGAAGAAAAAACCAATAAAGAAATAAAGCTGTACATAGCGGAGAACCAACTTCTTTTTATGTATGACGAGGTAGAGTTGGTGTCAAGAATTATTGAGGGGCAGTACCCAGACTACAAGCAAATTATACCTAATGTTAGCCAAGAAAATAAAACGATAGTTATTTTAGAGCGCCGCGAATTAGCCCAGGCGGTTAAGGCGTCTTCTTTGTTTTCCCAAACCAACATCAACGACGTCCAGATAGATCTGTCTTTTTCAGCTAAAAAAATAACCATCAGTTCCATCAGCGGCCAAAGCGGAGAAAGCCGGGTAGAAATACCAACCGAGGTTTCTAATAAAGACACCGGTGTGGTGTTAAACTACCGGTATTTGTTAGACGGGTTAAATAATTTTGAGGGAGAAAGAGTAATTATGGAGGTGGTGGATTCAGCCACGCCGGTCGTTTTTAGAATTGAAAATCGGGTTGATTGTCTGTATATAATAATGCCGATAAAAAAATAATCGCCCGCAAATCTACAAATCTCATCACAACTAATACAAACTAAGAAGATTATTCACTTATTTACTCTTACCTTTTCCGTCCGTTTCGTATTACCAACCCAGCCGCTTGCTTCGGCAAAAAGAAAATATTTTCCCGCTCCCGGCGCTCCGCTCCAAACGCCAACCGCCTCATTGCCGGTAAAATTCTGGACAGAAGAAATTAAGTGGGCGTCGCTTTCCCCTTCCGCTTGAAAATAAAAGTTTACCTCTTTTATGCGTCGGGGTTGCGCCGAAACGGCAATTAGAGAGACCGGGAAGCTAGCGGCGGAAAGAGCGGAGTTATTGGCGGGCGAGGACCAGCTTAAGTCCAAAGCAGTGTCGCGCTCCGCATCGCTAATGACAAAATTAAACTGTTGGACGCCGCGCCAGCAGTTTTCTTTTACGTCACAAACTTTAATCGTTAATTTATGCGGCCCATTGTTTAAAAAATTAATATCCCCGGAGAGGCCGTAGGGGTATTGTTCGTTTAAGCCCATCCAGCGGTCGTCAAGGTAGTACTCCGTTCGCCCAATGCCGAAAGGCGCCGTGGCCGAAATGCTAATGGATAGAGTTTTGCCGGTAATCACGGAGTTGTCGGTGGGTGAGTTAACGGTGACCTGGGGGATGTTTTCCGGCCGATGGACATTATCATATTCCGTCGGCACGGCATCAACGGTAATTTTTTCCCGCTCGGCCCATTTCCTAATGGCGTCTTCCCAAATTGGGAATTGGACGTCGCGCTCCGCCGGCGTCGGTTCCGGTCCGCGCGGGTCGTCTGGCTTAACATAGTATAAAATGCTGTGCGGTTGCTTAAACTTTTTTTCTTCCACTAACTCGGGCGGGGTGTTTTCGTTTGCCAGCAAGCCGCTGATTTTGTCTATTTTTACCGCCGCTTCTCCCGGGTTAAGGCCGTCCAAAATAGCCTTGCCGGTAACTTCTTTTTCCGGTTGATTAAAATATTCTACCGGACCGTTGCCTAAAACGCGCTGCATGTAGTCGTGCCAGATAGGAGCGGCGATTTTTGAGCCGTCCGCTCCTCTTTTCATCTCCGTGCCATCGTTATTACCCACCCAGACTCCAGTAACGAGCGATGGCGTGTAACCAACGGTCCAGGCGTCTTTGTAGTCGTTAGTAGTCCCAGTTTTAGCCGCGACCGGACGATTTTTGAGCGTCAGCCAATTCTGCGCTCCAAAAATAAAAGCGCGGGCGCCGTTATCAGACAAAATATCGTTAACTAATCTGGCTATCTTTGCCGGCATTACTACTTTTTTTTCTTCTTGGTATTCTTCCAAAACTTTGCCGTTGCGGTCCTCAATTTTTAAAATGGCTACCGGCGGACGATATTCTCCTTCGCGGGCAAAGACCCCGTAAGCGGCCGTGTGCTCTAGTAATTTTACTTCCCCGCCGCCGAGCACGAGCGATAGCCCATAGCGGTCGGGGTCGGTTAAAGTGGTATAACCCATTGCTTGCGCCTGCTCAATCGCTTGGCTGACGCCCGCTAAATACAGCGCTTTTACCGCCGGGATATTAAGCGATCCGGCCAGCGCTTGGCGCATCGTTACCGGGCCGTGTTCCTTAGAATCGTAGTTGTGCGGCTCGTACGGCTTGCCGCTCGCGGCAAAATTAGTCACCACATCGTAAAGAATCGTGTCCGGCGTGTATCCTTTGGCAAAAACCATGGCGTACACGAGCGGCTTCAGCGAGGAGCCGGGCTGGCGCGGCCGCGTTACTACGTTTACCTGCCCGTCGATTTCCTCGTTAAAATAATCGCGCGAGCCGACCATCGCTAAAATTTGGCCGGTTTTTGGGTCGATTGAAACCAAAGCGGCGTTAGAGCCGTTATAATTTTTTTCGTTTTCCGCCGCCTGCTTTTGTAAAACTTCTTCGGCGATTTTTTGCTTGTCTAAGTCAAGCGTCGTATAAATTTTAAATCCTTCTCGTTCAATTACCTGTTCGCCGTATTTTTCGCTTAGCCGCTCTTTTACGTACATCACGAAGTGCGGCGCGATGATGTCGGCGTTTTGTTCCTTAAATTTAAAATCAAAGGCAAGCGCGTCTTTAAGCTGGCCGTCGGTGACGTAACCCAATTTTTGCATCTCTTTTAGAATGTATTCTTGCCGCGCCGCCAAAGCGTCTCGGTTGTTGTAATAGTAGGTGGGCGCTTTAGGCAGGGCGGCCAAAGCGGCGGCTTGCGCCAAGTTTAAGTCTTTAGCGGAGAGGCCGAAATAGCGCCGGGCGGCGGCTTCAATGCCGTAAGCCGTTGAGCCGTAAGGGATTTCATTTAGGTACAGCTGTAAAATCTCGTCTTTAGAAAATTTTTGTTCAATGCGGTAAGCCAAGACGAACTCTTTAATTTTACGCGCCACGCTGCGCTCGTTCGTCAGAATGGCGTTTTTAACCAGTTGTTGCGTGAGGGTTGAGCCGCCGGCGATCCGCTTGCCCAACAAAGGGTTGAGAATTAGGCTGCGGGCGATAGCTAATACGTTAAACCCGTGATGTTGGTAGAAAGTCCGGTCCTCGGCGGTAATGGTCGCCCATTTAACGTAATCTGGGACTTCCTCTAACTTAACAATCGTGCGCTTTTGGTCGCCGTGAATTTCATACAGAATCGTTTCGCCGGCGCGGTCGTAAATTTTAGTGCTTTCCGGAATATCGCGGTCTATCAGTTTATTCGGGTTGGGCAAATCGCGCGACAGCCAGAGGAAATACAAAGTGCCGATGACAATCAAGAGTAAAGTTAATTTTAAGACGCGGTAAATAAAAATCGGCGCCGGGGCGTGCCGTTTTTTCTTAAAAATAGGAGCGGCCGAGCGCCACGCGCCCCTGCTTTTAAAGTCGCCGGTCCTTATTTTGCGGCTGCGCAGTATCTGCTCCCGGACGGAAGCGGTGGTTGAGTCCCGCCGCCAGCTTTGCGGCGGCTTGTTTTTTTTAGACAGTTGGGGGATGGGCATAGTTCAAAGAGTTTTTACGGACTTAAAACATTTGTGAACCTTTAATACGAACACGTCGCGCTGATTTAAATCGGCTCAGCTGGATGCGAATGCCGCGAATTGTTGGCCAATATACTATGTCTAACATTATAACTTAACATTTTTTTCTTGACAAACAGAAAAATTTTGATTAAAAAAATAAAAACAGTCTGCCGGCAATTAATAAAGGCGCGAATTTATTTTTTGTTTTTAGCAAACTATTGTATAATAATAAGGACAACTTCGGTTGCCCTTATTTTGTTATTAAGTATGTATTTGGAAAAACTGGAAATTCAAGGCTTTAAATCGTTTGCCAATAAAAACATTTTAAAATTCGTCGCCGCGGAAAAAGGAGGGGGCAAACCCCAAAAGACCGAGGGTTCCTCTCGAAGTAAGCACGGCATTACGGCCGTTGTCGGGCCCAACGGCAGCGGCAAATCAAACATCGCGGACGCGGTGCGCTGGGTTTTGGGCGAACAAAGCGTAAAACTGTTGCGCGGCAAAAAGAGCGAAGACGTTATTTTTTCCGGCTCCCGCACCAAAGCCGCTTTGAGCTTTGCGGAGGTGTCTTTGTATTTAAACAACGCGGACCGAGCGGCGCCGGTTGATTTCCACGACGTAGTCGTGACGCGCCGGCTGTACCGCGACGGGGAAAGCGAATATTTATTGAACGGCAGCCGGGTGCGGCTGCTGGATGTCAGTTTGTTGCTCGCTAAGGCGCGTTTCGGCCAGCGGGCGTATTCGGTCATCGGCCAGGGAATGGTGGAAAATTTTTTAAACACCACGCAGTCCGAACGCAAGGAATTTTTTGACGAAGCCACCGGCGTCAAGATGTACCAAATAAAGCGCGACGACGCGATGAATAAATTGCAGAACGCGCGGGGGAACCTGACGCAGGCCGGAAGTTTAC
>PFAT01000023.1 GCA_002773575.1 Candidatus Falkowbacteria bacterium CG10_big_fil_rev_8_21_14_0_10_44_15 | reverse complement strand
GGCTCCCGGGGTCGGATTCGAACCGACGACCAATTGGTTAACAGCCAACTGCGCTACCGCTGCGCTACCCGGGAAAATATTCAATTAGCAATTAACAATTACGAATTATCAATTGAGTTAATAAGCAGACACCTCAATCATTGTAGTCAAAATTTAATCTCCAGTCAATACCATTTTACCATTTGCTCTCTGCGGCGGATTATGTTAAAATTATGGCAAAGTATAAAGTATATTTAATAATTAAGTAAACGTATGAAGGATTTTTTTCGGTCTATTGACCGTCAATTCAACGGGTTTATCATTAATTTAGCGGGCGGGGCGGTACTATTGTTATTTTTTGCCGTGCTGGTCGTTTGGAGCGACTTTTTCCTGCGCTTGGTTTTTGGCTGCGCGCTCTTGATCGCCGCCTGGATTTCGTTTTACGCCGCTTTAAAACTATACCAAATCAAGCGGAAAATTAAGGATTTTATTCCCCGGATTAAGTAAAATATTTTTGTTAGTGAAAATTAGTTTATTTATTCGCGATGATTAGTGAGAGAATGTTGCTATCACGAATTAACACTAATTAAGAGACAAATCTGTACAAATCACTAATCCATTCTTAATGTATGCCTAATCCAAATTTAATGACCAAACAAGCCGCTTTTTTTAGCTTGACCGAAGCGGTTAAAGATTTGTTCCGGGCTATCTATCAGGAGCAGCAAAGAGGCGGGGGTGAGGGAGATAACGCCGTGGCTAAAATTAAAGTCAATGAAATCATCAGTAAGATGTCTTTTTTTTATGAAAAAATCCGTAACGCGGTTGATTACAAAGACGACCATTTGCTGCGCAAAAACGCCATTGAACGGATTTTAAGGCGGCTGGTAATGATGGGGCATAACGAACCGGAGGAAATCGCCAAGACCCTGCTCGTGGAATTGATTCGCGCCGGCTATTTAGGCAACAACAGCGTGCCGGAAACGGCCATTAACGAGGTAGCTGTCATTATTGAGCGTTTTGACAAACTGCGCAAGTTAGTGTTAGCCGCCGGCAAAAAAGAGCGTCAAGAAATTGACG
This sequence comes from Candidatus Falkowbacteria bacterium CG10_big_fil_rev_8_21_14_0_10_44_15, assembly GCA_002773575.1. Classification (GTDB taxonomy): domain Bacteria; phylum Patescibacteriota; class Patescibacteriia; order Patescibacteriales; family XYC2-FULL-47-12; genus 2-12-FULL-45-10. Next base: position 9,519 of record PFAT01000023.1, on the reverse strand, counting down.
CGGTTAAAAAGTGGACAGCCAATTTAGCCGCCACTAATCTGGAGGAGTTATTGGGAGACCATCGGGTGGACCAGGTAATGGGGCGGCACATGTTTGACATCATTAACGCTAATATCGTTGATAACGGCGCCAGTAAAGAATTCAGCCGCGACAAAAAAATTCAAATTTATATCGGCATTTACAGCAAGCTGTTCAAATACGACGACGCCATGCTGGAATACATGCTCTTCCATTATTTTAACCCCAAATGGAATGAGGCGGCGGACGAAGACATCGCTTTGGTCGCCCAGCATTACTGGGAGCTGCGCGACGTCATCCATCAGCAATTACGGCACTATTTCCGCAAACAGGTCGGCAAAGTCGTCCAGCGCTATACCATTTATTTTTCCATTCTCCAGGACGCCATTGCCGAAGACCCGGCCGCAACTTACGACAAGCTAAAAGAGCATCCGGACCAGTTTAAAAAATTAATCGCCAAAGTTTGCGAGCGGCGCTATAAAGAGTCGCGCTCCCGCCTGCGCCGCGGCGCCATTCGCAGCATTATTTACATTTTTTTGACCAAAGCCATGTTGGTTTTTATTTTGGAAATTCCGGCGACGATGTTTTTGGGCGAAGAAGTTAAATATTATTCGTTAGTTGTTAACGTATTATTTCCGCCGGCGCTCTTATTTTTAATCGCCTTAATGACTTCGGTGCCGGCGGACGACAATACCGCCCAAATTCAAGCCGGCATTGAAGAGATAGTGTTTGCCGAAAAGCGGGAAAAGCATCCGGTTAAGCTGTCCTATCCGACCAAGCGCAAAGCCGCTACCAACATTATTTTTGGATTTTTCTATACCGTTACCTTTTTGTTGTCGTTCGGCCTCGTGATTTGGGCGCTGGCGCAAATTGAATTTTCTCTCGTTAGCATCGTTATTTTTCTTTTCTTTTTGTCTTTAATCAGTTTCTTCGGCATCCGGTTGGGCCGTTTTGCCAAAGCTTATTCGGTAATTGAAACGCGGGAACGACTTTTTTCTTTTATCGCCAACTTTTTTTACGTGCCGATTGTGGCGATGGGAAAATTGCTGACGGAAACATTCTCCCAGATAAACGTTTTTATTTTCCTCTTGGATTTTATCATTGAGGCGCCGTTCAAAATTTTCGTGGAGATGTTTGAACAGTGGACCGCGTACGTGAAGGAGCGGAAAGAAGGCATCGTAGAATAGTCCGTAAAGTCTGTAAAGTCAAAAGTCCATAAAGTCATAAGGAATTATAACTTTAAGAGACTTTACAGACTTTAAGGACTTTATAGACTTATGCTATATATTATCTCGACTCCCATCGGTAATTTGGAAGACATTACTTTACGGGCCTTGCGCGTGCTGCGCGAGGTTGATTTTATTTTGTGCGAAGATACGCGGGTAACGAAAAAATTATTGGCTAAATATGAGATAAAAACGCCGACCGTTTCTTATCACCAGCATTCAGCCGCGCCCAAAGTGGAAAAGATAATTGAACTGTTAAAACAGGGTAAAAATTTGGCGCTCGTTACCGACGCCGGCACGCCGGGCATTGCTGATCCGGGGAATGAATTAATTCATAAAATCACGGAGACGCGGCTTGCCTCGCCGGCCCGCTTCGCCGGAGCTTCAGCGAGGCGAGCAGGCGGGTTAATCGCGTCTCTGCGAATAATTCCCATCCCCGGCCCTTCCGCCGTTGCCGCCGCCCTTTCTATTGCCGGAGTGCCTACGAGCGAATTTTTATTTTTAGGGTTTCTGCCGCACAAAAAAGGGCGGCAGACGCTGGTGAAAAAAATTGTCGCCAGCGAACGAACCGCGGTTGTTTACGAATCCTGCCATCGCATCGTTAAATTTTTGCAGGAACTGATTGATAACCTGCCTCTCCGGCAGGCAGGCGGGGGCGCAAATTTAGACATAGTTGTCTGCCGCGAACTGACTAAAATGTTTGAGAGCGTTTACCGCGGTACGCCGGCCGAAGTTTTGGCTGAAATACAAAAAGACAAAAATAATTTAAAAGGGGAGTTTGTTATTGTGATTGGAAAATGAATATGCTATACTAAGTTTATTAGTGTTTAGACTAAGATTATGTCGCAAAATTTAGAGAAAAAAGTGGATAAAATTTTAATGGAGTTGGAGAGCCACACCACTAGAATGGATAAAAACGATAAGAAGGTGGATAAAATTTTAATAGAGCTACTCCAAGTAAAGAAAAAGGTGGATGACTGTGTTACGACGGAAGTTTTTGAAAAGAAAACAGATGAGATTTTAACTGCTATTGATGGTGTTGTTAAAGATAACCAAGATATTAAAATAGAACAAACGGCCAATATCGCTGCGCACGACCGTTTTGAAACGCGCATCACGCGCGTTGAAAATCATTTGGATTTAAAACTAGTTAGTTGAATTTTATCCCCGCACCTTTCTAGAGTACTCCTATGAAGGTGCGGAGATTTATTTGACATTTTATTGGTAAAAGAGGTAACCCCCGTTACCAAAAATCTAATTTACGGCATCAGCGCGTTTTGTCTTATGCGCCCAATATTCATTTATAAGAATATACTTGCAGTATTTTGGTAGACGGGGTAAAGTTAAGGCATAAAAGCCTTAACTTTTTTGTTTTATGCCACAAGAATTTGAATCTTTCAGAGTCGGCCAAAAAGCAATTTTAATTCGCGCTGACAAGTGTTTAATCTTAGAATGTTCTGATCGGTTAAATGTGTGGGATTTGCCCGGCGGAAGAATAGACAAGGGCGAAGAAGGCGAAGCAGCGTTTCGGCGGGAAATTAAAGAGGAAATAGGCTTAGAGAATTTTGTAATTTTAACTATTGCTGATTACGCGATAATGTATTGGCGGAACGATTTTCCTCTGTGTGGCGTTGTCAATTTAATTACCAATGACGCCGCCGCCGTCACTTTAAGTTTTGAACACGCGAGTTGCCGTTGGATTGCCGAAAATGAAGTTGATAAATTTCAATATATTTGGCCGCCGATGGCGCGGATGATAAAAAATGGATTTAAGCACCATAAATTATTAAAAACAAATGCCCAATAAATTTTACATCACTACTCCAATTTACTACGTAAACGCGAGTCCGCACATCGGCCATACTTATACGACTGTTGCCGCGGATGTGCTGGCGCGCTACCATCGCGTAATCGGCGATAAGACTTTCTTTTTGACCGGCACGGACGAACACGGCGCAAAAATTGCCGCCAAAGCGTCCGAAGCGGGGCAGGAGCCGCAGCAGTTCGTTGATTTAACCGCGCAGGAATTTCAGTCGGCTTGGAAAAGTTTAAATATCAGTCACGATAATTTTATCCGGACGACCGACCCCGAACACGTCAAGGCCGTGCAAACCGCTCTGCGGTTTATGTACGACAAAGGAGATATTTATTTAGGCAATTACGCCGGGCTGTATTGCCGCGGCTGCGAGCAGTTTAAAAATGAAAAAGATTTAATAAACGGCTTATGCCCGGAACATAAAACCGCGCCCGAGCAAATGAGCGAAGAAACGTATTTATTTAGAATGAGCAAGTACGAACAGGAATTGCTGAATAAGATTAAAAGCGATGAGATAAAAATTCGGCCGGCAGAACGTAAAAACGAAATCGTGAGCTTTATTCGGAAAGAAGGGCTGCAGGATGTTTCTTTCTCGCGTAAAAATGTTAAATGGGGCATTCCCTTGCCGTGGGATTCAAGTCATACCTCGTACGTTTGGGCGGACGCTTTTTTAAATTATTTGACCGGTTTGGGCTGGCAAGGCCCAAAAGATAAATGTCCGGAGATGTGGCCGGCGGAAGTACAATTAATGAGTAAAGACATTTTGCGCGTGCATGCGACCATTTGGCAGGCGATGCTATTGTCTTTAGGTTTGCCCACCTCGCTGGAGTTATTTATTCATGGATTTTTCTTGGTGGACGGGCAGAAGATGGGCAAATCTTTAGGTAATGTGATTGCGCCGCAAGATTTAATCACTCGCTATGGCGTTGACGCTACGCGCTATCTGCTAATGAGCGCGACTGCTTTTGGCGGCGACGGCGACGTCAGCTGGCAAAAATTTGACGATAAATACAACGCGGATTTGGCGAACGGCTGGGGAAATTTAGTGGCGCGCGTTTCCAACTTGTTAGAAAAAAATAACATTACTTTAAACATTAAAATCAGCGCCAGCGATTTTAAAAAAGATTACGCCGCCGCCACGCAGGAATTAAAATTAGATCGCGCTTTGGAGATATTGTGGCAAGTTCTGCGGCGGGTGGATGAAACTTTGAGCGCGCGCAAACCGTGGGAATTGGATGATAAAGAAGAAATAAAAAAAATATTAGAGCCGGTCGCCCAAGATATTTTAAACGCGGCGGAGTTACTGCAGCCCTTTATGCCGGAAACGGCCGCCAAAGTAATTAAGCAATTCAGCGAGCCAAAAATTAAAAAAGGCGAGGGGTTGTTTCCGAGAGTTTAAGAGGTTAAATTCATTATAAAAAAAAAACAGTTCGGAATTTATCCGGGCTGTTTTGTTTTTACAGTAATGTGACGATAACCCATGTTCACTATTCATTGCCGCAAAAATATAGTATAATAATTGCATATGGACTTAGCAATATTATCCGGCATAAATTTATTTGACGCGGTGTTAATCGTATTGGTTTTAGCCGCGGCCGTGTACGGATTTTGGAAAGGCATTATCCGCATGATCGGGGACTTGGTGGGGGTGCTAATCGGCATTTGGGTAGCGGGGAACTATTTTCTGCTCTTTTACGACTGGACGCAGTCGTTATACTTAGGCAATGCCAATGTCGGCAAAGCCATTAGTTTTCTTTTGCTGCTCGCCGTCACGCGCAAATTGGTTTCGCTGGCGGTCGCGTTGTTAGACCGTCTTTTAAATTTTATCAGCATCATCCCGTTTTTTTGGACGATTAACAGAATCGCCGGCGCGGCCGTCGGTTTTTTAACGACTAGCATTTTTTTAGGCATCGCCGTTTATTTTTTAAGCCGCTACTCAATCGGATTTGGTTTTGATAAGCTGCTCGTCAGTTCAAAGGTCGCGAAACTCCTGCTTCGTTTCGGCGAATTTTTTTCGCCGCTGTTGCCGGAAATTTTACGGCAACTGCATTCTCTTATTTAGGCAATTGACTATTTTATTAATTTTTAATATAATTGGTTGATAATTAAACAACCTTATTTTTTTTATGATTTTTGGGAGTCAAATGCAAAAAAGCACCTGGTTAGGGGCGGGAGCGATAATAGTCGCCGTTTTGCTTTGGAGCATGGACGGCGTTATCATCCGGCCGAAACTTTACACTTTGTCGGCAGGCTTGGTGGTTTTTTTAGAACACGCTTTTGATTTTATCGTGCTGGCGCCTTTCATTTGGCTGGGCTGGCGGCGGATTAAGAATTTAACCACCAAAGATTGGGGCTCGCTGCTTTGGATTTGCGTTTTCGGCGGCTTGATCGGCACCATCATGATTACCAAAGCTTTTTTTGCCGCGGTTAACGGCGAAGTTACTTTTGCCACGGTTATTCTTTTGCAGAAACTGCAGCCCATTTTTGCCTTAGTGTTAGCGCGCCTGCTGCTGGGGGAAAAATTAGCCGCTAAATTCTACGGCTGGGCGATAGTAGCCATTGGCGCGGCTTATGTGCTTGCCTTTGGACAGAGCGGAATAAACTGGAGCGATGTTTTGATCCAGAATCGCGCGACTTTGTTTGCGCTGCTAGCGGCTTTTTCTTTTGGCTCTTCAACGGTTTTTGGCAAACGAATCGTCAACCATCTGGACTTCCGCTCGGTGGCGGCCTTGCGTTTTGGCATTACCGCCATCCTCGCTTTAATTCTTATTTTGATTAACGACGACATCTGGCTGGTAAACGCAGTTTCTCCTCTGCAGTGGCGGCTTTTCGGCGTCATTGTAGTAACTTCGGGGGCAACCGCTCTGTTTATTTACTATTACGGCTTGCGGCGCGTAACCGCTTCGGCGGCTACCATCTGCGAGCTGTTTTGGCCGGTATCCGCCGTAGCGCTTGATTATTTTATTAACCGTAACACCTTGACGCCGTTACAGATTGCGGCTGGCAGCGTACTGCTGCTCGCGGTGGTATTAGCGACTAAAGAGGCCCGTCCGGGACCGATAAAATTTTCCGCCACTACCATTCCCGGGCGCGGCACCGGACGGGTTTTGGGGTTTGCGACTGCTAATTTGGATAAAGTAACTTTAGACATGGAGCACGGCGTGTATTTAGTCAGCGCTCGTTTTAGCGGGCAAACTTATCGCGGGCTGCTGCACTTCGGCTACCGCGAAACCTTTGATTTGGGTCCGTCGCTGGAATTATATTTAGTTGATTTCGTCGGTAATTTGTACGGCGTTACGATTGAAGTTGAAGTGATAAGGCGCATTCGGGACGTAAAAAAATTCCCCAATGCGGAGGCGTTGCAGCGACAAATACGAGAGGATTTGAAAGAGCTGGAAGAAATAAAATAATTTTTAATTTTATAATTTTTAAAAATTAAAAATTTATCGTAATGGATATTTTTAAAATCAATTTTCAACGCCCCTCGCCCAAAATAATTGATGAAATTGTTAGTGCCTTAAAGCGCGGTAAAATTGTCGTTTATCCCACCGAAACATTCTACGGGATTGGTTGCGACGCGACGAATGCGCAGGCGGTAGCAAAAATTTTTAAAATCAAAGGGCGGCAGCGTAATAAAGCGCTGCCTTTTTTGGTTTCCGATATTAAGATGGCACGCAAATATTTGCGATTTAACCGTCAAGCTAAAATGCTCGCCGCCAAATTTTGGCCTGGTCCGCTTTCTTTGGTTTTGGATTTTAACGCCAACGGCAGAAAAATTTTTAAAAAGTCAATCAATCAAAAAAGTTTTGACGCCGGCGCGAGAATTTCCAGCAATAAAATTGCCGCCTTGATAGTTAAAAAATTGGGCAAACCGCTTATTTCCACCTCGGCTAATTTGTCCGGCTGGCCGGCGGCAAGCGAGGCTAAAACAGTAATAAAATATTGGCAGCGCCGGAAGTTTAAACCGGATGTTATTATTGACGCCGGAAAGCTGCCGCCATCGTTCGGCTCAACTTTAGCGGACGCGCGGAGCGGAAAAATTATCATATTACGTAAGGGGGATTTAGAGTCGATTATTAAAGAAGGAAAATAGTTGTTTGGACGTTGGAAATTAGTTATGGAAAAAAGAAACTGGAAATTAGCGCGCCCGGTTTGTTAGCAACTTGCTGTTTTCTGTTTTCCAATTTCTATTACTAATTTCCATTTTCTACGTAACAAATTTTTTAAGTATATTTAAGTTTAATCTTTATGACTGACGGGTTGCAATTAGTGGACACGCACTGCCATCTTAATTTTGGCGCTTTTAAAGACGACAGCGACGCGGTTATCCGCCGCGCTTTAGACGCGCGCACGGAAATGATAATTGTCGGGGCGGAACATAAAAGTTCTAAGAGGGCGATAACCATTGCCACTCGTTACGACCGGGGCGTGTACGCGGCGGTTGGTTTGCATCCGGTGCATTTGCAGGAAACGGAGTTTAAAGAAGAGGGGACTAAAGTAATAACTAAAGCCGAGAGCTTTGACCGCGATTTTTATGAACAATTGGCAATATCGCCCAAAGTAGCGGCCATCGGCGAAATCGGCTTAGATTATTATTACCTTTCCCAAGAAAATGCGGAGGCGCAAAAAAAGTTGCAGCAGGAAACCTTGCGGCAACAACTGCGGTTGGCTTATGATTTAGATAAGCCGGCGATTATCCATTGCCGCGAAGCGCACGATGATTTATTGCCGCTGTTAGATAATTTCTGCCGCGCGCATCGGGTGGCTAAAGAAAAATTGCGCGGCGTACTGCATTGTTTTTCCGGCAATTGGGATTTAGCCTGGCAATATTTTGCTTTGGGGTTTTTAATTTCTTTTACCGGTTTGATTACTTTCAACGACTCTTGGGACGAATTGATCCGCAAATGCCCGCTGGATAAATTAATGATTGAAACCGACAGCCCGTTTATGTCGCCCGCGCCTTTCCGGGGGCAGAGAAATGAGCCGGCGCGCGTAGTGGAAGCGGCAAAAAAGATTGCCGAGTTAAAAAATATTAAATTAGAGAGCGTGGCGCAGGCGACAAGTGAAAACGCAAGCAATTTATTTAAAATTTGAGTAAAATAAAAGACGCGTTTCCAGTAAACAATAGTCCAGGCCCGCTGACTATTTTTTACTTTCCACGCGCCCTAATAATGAGCGAAGAATCGGAGCTGGCGGGGTTCGAACCCGCGACTTCCTTCGTGCAGGGAAGGCGCTCTCCCCACTGAGCTACAGCCCCAATGTCGGTAATATTAAATTGTTAATAAAAAATTGTCAATTAGTAATTTGATTTATTATTTTTAGCGCGCCACATAATTATCCACTTGTCAATTGACCCGATCTTATTTTTAATCTATAATTTTAAGCGAAAGTATTATGGAAAACATGCGTTCCCGCGGCTCAACGCGGTATTTTGTTTTCACTAACAAATTAGCATGGAAAACGATAACAAAGAGCCAGCCAAGAAAGTGGAAGCGCCGTGGTGGCAGCCGGCGTTATTAATGTTTTCGCGGTTGTCCGGCTGGATAATAGGCCCGATAATTTTAGCCATCTTTTTAGGCAAATGGCTGGACAAGCGCTATGATACCGAACCGTGGCTGTTTTTAGTTTCTATCGGCGCCGCCTTTCTAATTTCTATCGTTGGTTTGGTAAAGGACGCGATGAAGGAGATAGAGAAATTTGATAAAAAATAATAATTTTTAAAAATTAAAAATTACAAAATTAAAAGTTAGAAAAGATGGGAGAGGGACAAAACAATTTTATAAATACGGAAAATAATATCGGAACCCAAAGCTTAACTGCCGAAATTAAGCACGAACAGGCCCTTTTTGCCGAGCCGATTTACTATCTGGGAGATTTCGCGGTTACCAACTCGCTTTTGGTCAGCTGGGCGGTAGTGGCGATTATTATTATTTTTTCTCTGGCCTTGCGCTTAGGAATAAAAAAAATTCCCGGCAAAATACAGGGCGCCTATGAGATGGCGATAGAATGGTTTTTAGCCACCTTTGATTCCATTACCGGCTCCCGCGCCAAATCCGCGCAATTTTTCCCGCTGATTTTTGCTTTTTTCATTTTTATTTTATTAAACAACTGGTTCGGACTTTTGCCGGGGGTAGGCACGATTGGCCAGGTGGTAGTGGAAGACGGCGAAGAGGCGTTAGTGCCGTATCTGCGCGGCGGCACGGCCGATTTAAACACGACTTTAGCGTTAGCGTTAATCGCGATTATCGCTTCGCACCTGTTTGGAATTTTTAAAGTCGGGGTCTGGAAGCATTTTAACAAATTTATCAATCTTAAAGCATTGGCGGAAATTCCTAAAAAGGCGGTAAAAGAGCCGACGGTAATTTTTGTTAATCCCATTCAAGCTTTCGTCGGTTTGGTAGAAATTGTCGGCGAGCTGGCTAAAATCGCTTCCCTGTCCTTTCGTTTGTTCGGCAATAT
>PFAT01000024.1:10965-14982 GCA_002773575.1 Candidatus Falkowbacteria bacterium CG10_big_fil_rev_8_21_14_0_10_44_15 | reverse complement strand
TCGCCGGGTACTCGCTACGCGAAAAACAAAAAAGGGAATTAGAAGAAATATAAATATCCCACCCACCCTTTCAATTGTAGTTTGACTGAAAGAGAAGAAAATACAAAATTGTATTTGCTGGCGCGCCATGCCCCCACTCCGCACAAATGAATTACTTTATAGTCATCATTCGCTCCACCTTGGGGTTCCGCTTCATCACGAAAGCTAAATATGACTTTGAACTTTAGTGGTTTATTTCCGGCTTCGTGGGGGCGCCTCAACTGCCCTGCGCGCGGCCCTTCAGAATTAAATGGTTATTTGGGTAATCGGACAATCCAATCTTTTTATTTTGGATTATTGTTTTCTTTAATTCCTATTCTCAGATTGCGGGTTTCAGGTTTTACCTTGGAGCGGCAAAGTATCGCCTTCCAGGGTAAAACCCCGTGCTCGGCCAGCGGGCACGCTTTACTAATCCATAAGTCATCGTCCGATTTACGGATTTAATCTTTTTATTACTTTGTGTTGCCCGGTTTACTGCCCCGATGGGGCAGTGCTCGTTTCACTCGCCCCCCAGTCGCGGCGCTTCATGTCCTTTATAAGTCAAACTGTTACTTGTACCCCAATACATTAATTCAGAGTCAGTGGTTATTTTTTCTTTTTCAGGATCGGCGGCTGCGCCAAGCAAATTTATTTATATTTCACTCCATGAAAGTCCTACGCTTTCGCCCGGACAAATCGCTACCCGCCAACCAGGGTTACTGCCGGGCGGGAAGAGAAAAAGAAAACAGCCGGGAATTTTTTGAGAGTGAACCCAACGCTCTTGTATTTGACTTTGAATAAATCTAAGATATTCTCATGAGTGAAACCGGCGGACCGGACTGGCGACTAATCAAAGCGAAAATTGACTACTTCAAAACTATGGCCGGTTTTGCCATTTCCGACGCCAAGCATAATTTAGAATACCGTTCGATAGTGCCCAGCGAGGTTCACGAACGCGCATCCGGTTTAGCTGAAGCTTTTGCCGGTGAAGCGATGGGGTTTTTAAACGATAATCTTACCGCCAAGCTTAAACCGGTTAATCCCACTCACGATCAACTTCGAGTGTTCCAGTTCTTAATGGACAGCATTGATGATCAATCCTTGCTTTTGAAAGAAACCAGCGGCATGGTTTGGAGAAAAACAAGGCCAGTTATTATCAAACATTACCAAGCTCAAACTGATTACGAAGGAGCATCAGCCTTAGAAAGCGCCGTCAAATTCTTGAGTAAAAAATCTGCTTTTTTAACTGTCAGGTGGGGGGTTAATGAACCGTTCCCTCACGGTTTTGCCGTTTTCGGAGACATGGGGATAAAAAGCCCACGCTCAATAGATTTTATGACCTTTCCGGAACAACCAATGACTGATCAGGATGCGCAAAGAATTTTACAAATTCCGGAAAAAGAAAACGGCTTTACTCAAAGTGTTAAGGTTTTTAATAAAGGCCAAAGGATAATTGTTGACCGCGACGGAATCTACAAAGGTGAGCAATATTTAATGACCGACCAGTATTTTTTGATCGGCGCTTTTGATGGTCAGGAAACCGGACGAACTTATTGGCTTTACGGTGCTAATGGAGAAAATGACAGAATGACCGTTAAGTCTAGAGTTGAAGCAAGGGATTTAGCCTACCAAAAATCGCAAAATAAATAATATGAATAAAGTTACCCGCAAACTCTCCACTTCCGGCAAATACTCCAAAGCCCTCAATCTTCCCCGGGAATTTTTAAAGTCATTAGGCTGGCGCCAGAACCAGAATTTATCGGTTGAACTAAACAAATCCAAAAAGCAGTTGATAATTAAAGATGCCAAAAGATAATTCTACCCAAGCCAAAGATTTAGCCGACCAATACCTTAAACTTCTGGCCGATCAGAAAACCATTCAATCTCAAATAGACTTAATGAAACAAACCTTGGCCAAATTTTGTAAAGATAGTCAGGTTAACGAACTTCAATCCGGCAATACCCGCCTCAAAGTTTCACAAGGGGATAGGACGATGTTCCCTAAAGCCGAAGAACAAGGCCGCCGCGAAGTCATGGACATTATGTATAAATCCCAGGAGTGGAAATACTCGGTTACTTTTGACATTGTTAAACTAGGCCTAGCCTATGATAAAAACCAACTGTCAGAGGATTTAAAAGACAAGCTCAAACAATACATAAAATCAGAACCATTTATCCGGATCACTGCCAGCAAAATTTCTTATGACTAAATCCAAATATTCCCAGTTACCTAAACTCCCTAAAAATTTTCTTACTGCCGGTCTGACTTTATTTACTTTAATCATTGGATTTTTTGGCGGGAGTTTTTATAACCAGCAAAAACAGTCCAGCCTAACTACCAGCGGCACAGTCACCAGAATTATTGATGCAGATAACATTGAGTTAGATAACAAACAATCCGTCCGTCTTTACGCTGTCTCCTGCCAGGAAAAAGGGGAGAAACTATCACAAGAAACCATTGACTATTTAACCCAAATCGCCTTAACCCAAAAAGTCACCCTCGATTACCAACCCATTTACACCAAAGACAGTTATGGCCGCACCCTGGCTTATGTCTTTATTAACGGCCAACACCTCAACGAACAACTAATCCGTCAAGGTTTTTGTGAAGTTGCTATCTATAAAAAGCGCGCCAAATTAAAATATCAGGATCAATTATTAGAGGCCCAAGACCAAGCCAAAAGTGATAAATTAGGCAAGTGGAAGTAAATAAAATAATGAAAAAAATATTGCATCTACTTTTAGATTTTGGATACGTGTTAATTGCTATTTTTACAGTTTCATTTTATAAAGTCATGGTTAGCGAGGGTTTTGGATTATCTTTACGCAGGATTTTGCTAATTGGATTTATTTGGTTAATTGTTGGTATAGGTATTTACAAGCTGACAAATTGGCTATCTAAAAGGGTAAAGTTAAATCTAACAATTGCAAATGTAATTGGTTGGTTAAATCTCGTAAGTTGGATAATTGGATTTTTAGGTTTGATCGTTTCAAGCTCTACTATTGCCCTTGTACAGCTGTTCCCCGATAAACAAGGAAAGTTTTTCAGTAATTTAGCTTATATAAGTTTGTTGTTAAGTTTTTTCAATATGATTGCCGGGGGTTTTAGTCTTGATTCATACTACATAGGTTTAGCTAGCTTTGGTGTTGGTTTCTTATACATCTTGTTTGCTATTGCAACATATTTATTTTCTGTAAGAGTCAATAAGAGAAAGATTGTTGGTCAATTAGGTGAGGAGCAAAATAAATCTTATCAACCTAGTAAATATAAGTTTTTTCCCGTTGGAGGATTATTACTAATCATTGTAAGTCTTGGACTTTTTTACTGGTATGAGATCAGACCGGCAAAAATAAAGCATGATTGTTCTTGGATAAAACAACACTCTGATGCAATTCCTGAAAAACAGCCCATGACAAAAGAGGAGTTGCTTAATGCCGGTTTAATTGAAGACTGTGACAAAAAGTATCTTGACAATGAATATTCCACAGAATTTTTTGGAAATATTTCTAAGGAATTATGTCAAAAAAAAGTGAAGTCCGTTATTAATGAATATTCTAGTTATAAACCTTATGAGCCAGCAAAAGAATGGAAAGTAAAAGCCAGCAATGAAGAATATGAGTTTTGCCTACATGATAAAGGTTTATAATTCCATTTAGTGGGAGGTAAGATTAATCAACCACCCCGCGGCAGAGCCGACGGGGTATGAGTAGTGGCTTGGCCCTTAGATGAGCAGACGAAGTTGGACGGCTTCCTTGGTTTTTCCCTGGTTGGCGATGTATTTTTCGACCACTTTCCAGTTCCCCCGCTCGGAAACGGTGGCCAGGTAAAACCCGTCGCTCCAGAATTCACCACCCCACAGCTCTTTCTTGAGCTCGGGAAATCGCCGGAAGAGGTGTTTGGCCGTCAGGCTTTTGAAAATCCTGACCACATCACTGCCGCCGTACTTGGGTGGAAAGGAGACGAGGATGTGGATATGGTCAAGGTCAACCCCGATCTTT
>PFAT01000024.1:0-10895 GCA_002773575.1 Candidatus Falkowbacteria bacterium CG10_big_fil_rev_8_21_14_0_10_44_15 | reverse complement strand
AGGGCCATGCCCTTATTCTATAGCGGCAACCAAGGTTTCCGCACCTTCCTATATGGAAATCGCGGCAGAGCCGCGAGGTAAATCAGCTAATCTAAATTACAATATGACCAAAGTATTAGGACTAATTAGTAAATGTCAAAGACCAAACCAAGCAGGAAAAATTAGGCCGGTGGAAGTAAAATTCAAATGAGCAAAGGTTTTATGAATAATAAAAAACATACATCTTTACAGGAATTAGGAATATTAGAGGAGGTTAAATTACCTAATGGGAAAATTGATTCCATATCAGATATTAAAGATCGCAATAATAACCAAATATTTGAAAGTTTCGAAGATTTTGTAATTAAAATTAGGAACAATAGAGTCATTCTGAGAATAAATGAAATATTTACTAGAAAGTGGGGAATATCTTCGTCAAATAAAAATTTATCCAGATATGTCTTGATCTTTTTGCCCATATCAATAAATTTATTAGTTTTAACTACTCTTATTGTTGCTTTTACTTCTCAGAAATATTTTCTTCTGTTTTTTGCAATTCCAATTGGACTTATGGGTATACGAAAAATGTGGTTGATATCAGTTTTAGGTCTTATAATTCACTATATTTTGTATCAGCAAATTCCATTTATTGTTATATTTTTAATATGGTCAAAAATTGCTTATTTTTTAATATATAAAATTCCTTTAAAAATCCTCACAAAAAATATAATTAGCGATGAGAGTTTGTGTTGTCAATATTTAAACAAAGGAATTGTTGCCTTGAGTTTTCCTAAAGAAAAAAAATGGTTATCAACAAAAAACGGTATTATCGAATGGTGGAATCAAGATTTTTTTGAATCAATTAAAAAATGAAAAGCAAACCCAGAATTTCAAATATGACTGAGAAAAACATGCTTGTTAAGTGTCCTTTTTGTGGGCAATACAATACCACATCAAAAACAAAAAGATCATTAACCTGTAAAAAGTGTGAGGGAGCCATAGATTTGGATTTAGATTACGAGGTAAAAAAGTATTATTGATGGGAAAAATATTTGAAGTTGACAATCAGGGATAGATTGGTTCGATGGTATCGAAACTAGGTTACAATAGATAACTTATGAAAAAGAGGCACATAATAATATTATTAATTCTTTTTGCTCTGGTCGTTACCGGAGCAATTTTTGCCTATTTAAAATACCGCCGCACGTAAGCATTAATAAGCCCGCAATCATCGGATCAAAGCAATTACCCTTTTATTTTCGCGGATATAAACGGCGACGGCACGAGGGAAAAAGTTAATGTCGAGCCGTTAACCCAGGACGAAAACAACCGCGCCTACATTCTTGTCGCCTACGACCAAAGCGGCAAGGAAACCGCCAGAATGGCCGAGGGAATATTTTTCCCGGAACCGTTTGAAGACAGCTTGGAAGCGGTCCAATTAATTTCCGAACTGCCCAAAGAAACAATCAGGTTCAATGTGTTTGCCGGCCCTCATTCATCGGAAACGTTCTTTTTCACCCAAGCCGGAGATATGCCGGTAATCGCGCCGGTCTGCAAGGTCAAAAAATACACGTCGTTTCAAGACTGCACCTTTTGGTCGGGAGAGTTGGGCGAATTGCTAACGATTGACATTGACGATGATAAAATTCTGGAAGTAGTCGAGTTTGTCGATGAATACCCCAAGCTGGGAGAAATCGGGGCGGATATCGAAACCATGATTAGCGATGAATTTTCAGCCGGAGGCATGGAAAGCAAAGTTGAAGACATGATCGAGATTGCCAAGCGGGAAGCAGGCGGGCGGGGCCGGAAAGTGGTTTGGAATATTTACCGCTTCGGCCAAGACCAATTCTTTGCAAAATTATCCGGCGATGACTTCAATACAGCTTACTATTTATTATCTGACATGTGGCAAGAAGAATTACCTGATAAACCGCTGATTAGTAAAAACCAAATGAGTCGGGCATCCTATAACTTCGCTGAAATGATGAAAAATACCTGGCAGTTGAAAAACTAGACTTTCAGCTTAATCGCGCTCTCAAATTTTTCCTTGAATTTCAGTTTAACTAATGACTCGAGCAGGTCCGATCCGGCATAGCCGGATAGTAGAGCAATCTCAAACCCTCCACCCATGAAGCTGGCGGCAAAAACTCCAATGGCCATCGCTACCGCCACGCTCACAAAAAACCAGCCATAATTTATCTGTTCCTCTTTTTTCAAAATCAGGCTTTTGGCAATACCCATTATTCCCCGCAAG
This sequence comes from Candidatus Falkowbacteria bacterium CG10_big_fil_rev_8_21_14_0_10_44_15, assembly GCA_002773575.1. Lineage (GTDB taxonomy): Bacteria > Patescibacteriota > Patescibacteriia > Patescibacteriales > XYC2-FULL-47-12 > 2-12-FULL-45-10. The sequence continues at coordinate 8,662 of PFAT01000024.1, read as the reverse complement.
GCTCCGCCCAATAAACCGCCTAAAATTATGGAAAACATATAAATTACCTCCTATTTAAATAGTAGCATAAAACTAAGTCAACAGTGATAAAATAAACCATATGGCAAAATCAACTTCCGCTAATTTGGGTTTTGAAGAAAAATTGTGGGCAACCGCAGACAAAATGCGCAATAACATGGATCCCTCGGAATATAAACACGTCATTTTAGGTTTGATTTTTCTAAAATATATTTCCGACTCTTTTGAAGAATTACACGAAAAATTAAAATCTGACAAATTATCCGACCCAGAAGATAAAGACGAATACTCTGCCGAAAATGTTTTTTGGGTGCCACAGTTAGCCCGCTGGAATTTTCTTTTGGATAATGCCAAAAAGCCGGAAATCGGCAAACTGATTGATGATGCCATGGTGGCCATCGAAAAAGAAAACCCGTCGCTTAAAGGCGTGCTTCCCAAAGATTATGCCCGGCCAAATCTGGACAAACAACGGTTAGGGGAAATTATTGACCTGATCGGCACGATTGGTTTAGGCGATAAAGAAAGCCGGTCAAAAGATGTACTCGGCCGGACTTACGAGTATTTTATCGGCCGGTTTGCCAGTGCCGAGGGAAAAGGTGGCGGCGAATTCTATACCCCTTCATCAGTCGTTAAATTGTTAGTCAAAATGATCGAACCCTACAAGGGCCGGGTTTACGATCCTTGTTGCGGTTCCGGCGGAATGTTTGTCCAGAGCGAAAATTTCGTTGACGAGCACGGCGGCCGCACCGGAGACATCGCTATTTACGGCCAAGAATCAAACAATACTACTTGGCGTCTTTGTAAAATGAATTTGGCCATTCGGGGAATTGAAGCCAATATTAAATACGGCAATAGTTTTACCAACGATCAACTGCCGGATTTAAAAGTGGATTTTGTTTTAGCCAATCCGCCGTTTAACGATAGTGACTGGAGCGGTGAAACTTTACGTGAAGATGTCCGTTGGAAATTCGGTACTCCTCCAACCGGTAACGCTAACTACGCCTGGATTCAGCACTTTGTCCATCATTTGTCACCGTCAGGGATTGCCGGTTTTGTCATGGCCAACGGCGCGCTTTCGTCTAATACTTCCGGCGAGGGTAAAATCAGGGAAACAATGATTAAGGCCGGTTTAGTTGATTGTATTATTGCCTTACCGGATAAATTATTTTATACCACTCAAATCCCGGCAACTTTGTGGTTTGTTTCCCGCGACCGCCACAATCACAAATTCCGGGACAGGCATGATGAAATTTTGTTTATTGATGCTCGTAAGCTGGGAAAATTGATTGACCGCCGCCACCGCGAATTAACCGTAGAAGAATTGCAAAGAGTTTCCGAAACTTATCACAACTGGAGAAATAAAACCGGCAAATACGAGGATTTAAAAGGTTTCTGTAAAGCCGCCAAGATTGTCGAAGTTGAAAAGAACGGTTTCGTTTTGACTCCCGGCCGTTACGTGGGCACTGATTTTGTCATGGAAGATGACGAAGTTTTTGAGGCAAAAATGGCCCGGCTAACTAAAAAACTTTCAGAACAATTTAAACAATCAAAAGAATTGGAACAAAAAATAAAAGAGAGTTTAAAAAAAGTTGGATTTGAGATATAAGTATGGCAAGTCTCACCACAACAGATAAACAAATACTTGAAAAGTTATTTCAAATGGGTAGCGGTTATGTGTTAAATTTTGACAACAGAACATTCAAAGAATTTTTTAGAGACGATTTAAGCATAGATATATATGACGAAAAATACAGATACGCGAGCTGCTCAAAAGCAAATCTTATGAGGGGATTTTGGATAAAAGAAGAAAATAAAACCGTTGGCAAAAGCATTTTAAAGTTAATTGAATACATCGAAACCCAAATATTATTAGATTGCATAATTAAAAATGATTTTCCTAATGAAAGAATAGAAATAGGTAAGCAAATCGCAAAAAAACTGTTAAACGGAGTTAAAAGTACTAAAGATATTACAACTGAAGCTACTTTTGAAAACGGAAATATTAATATTACATTGCAAGATGAAATTTTCGATCACGTTCAAAGTTTATTAAACGATGGTCATTATTATAACGCTGTTGAAGAAGCCTATAAAATTGTCAGGGAAAAGCTAAAAAACGTTACTGGAAAAGAAAAAGCCACGGAAGCTTTTAATAAAGAAAATTACAACAAGATATTTGGAAGACAACCAATTGGGACAGCTGAAGAAGATTTTTTTGAGGGTGTTAAATTTTTACATATGGCGATTCAGTTTTTGCGAAATGAAAAAGCTCATACTCCGGCGCGAAATTTAGAGAAAAATTTAGCAATTCACTACATTGTATTAGCCAGTTTAGCTTACGATTTAATCGATAGAAAATAAAATGAATTTAAATTCAACCAAATTTAAACAAACAGAAATTGGCGAAATTCCTGAAGATTGGAAAGTAAAATCGCTAGGTGAAGTTGTTGAGGTTAAAGGAAGAATTGGATGGAGAGGATACACGATAAATGATCTTAGGGATAGCGGTTCTCTAGTTTTAGGAGGTACTCAAATTGTAAATAATAAAATAGATTTATCAAAACCAACTTATTTATCTGAAGAGAAATATTTAGAATCCCCTGAAATTATTGTAAAACAAGGAGATATTATTATTACAAAAACTGGAAATTCAATAGGAGATGTTGCTATTGTCGATTTTGATATTGGAAAGGCAACAATCAATCCCAATGTTGCTTTATTAAAAAGCAAAGAAAATATTAATTCCGAATTTTTATACTATTGGCTTATCAATGAATACGCTCAAAATTTTTTAAAGAATGGAAGCTCTGCAAGTGCTCAACCAGCAATAAATCAAGAAACAATTAGAAAACTTTTAGTAGTATTTCCAAAAATAGATGAACAACAAAATATTGTCTCAATTTTTTCTTCTCTCGACAATAAAATTGAATTAAATCTGAAAATGAATAAAACTCTAGAAGAAATCGGAAAAACACTTTTTAAAAGCTGGTTTGTGGATTTTGAATTTCCAAATGAAAATGGAAAGCCATACAAATCCTGCGGCGGCAAAATGGTAGATTCGGAATTAGGGAAAATACCAGAAGGATGGGGAGTAAAAACACTAAAAGAAATTTGTTCAATCACTAATGGAGGAACACCATCACGACAAATAAATAATTATTGGGAAAATAAAGATATTTTATGGATTAAAACAGGTGAATTAAATGATGGAGTTATATTCGATAGCGAAGAAAAAATATCGAAACTAGGATTACAGAAATCTTCTGCAAAACTTTTACCAGTAAATTCTATTGTAATAGCAATTTATGCTGCTCCAACAGTTGGTCGCCTGGGGATTTTAAAACATGAAGCCACCACAAATCAAGCTTGTACTGGGTTAGTAGTAAAAACAAAATATTCTTCGTATCTACATGTTTATTATTGGTTATTAAATTTAAGAAATTACTTTAACTCGATCGCAGTTGGTGCAGCACAACAAAATATAAGCAAGGGAGTAATTGAAGAAACGAAAATTGTGTTACCAACAAAAAGAATTATTGAGAATTCAAAACTTATTCTTGAATCAATATGGAATAAGATCACTCAAAACACAAAACAAATTAGCAATCTTTCGCTAATTAAAGATTCTCTTTTACCAAGATTAATGAGTGGAAAATTGAGAATATGAAATACAATGTGATATTTGACACTAACTCAGTAAGGAATGCTGAATCAACTTTAGATTTTTTAGGAGGAAGATCAGAAATTGAACGATTTTTGAAAGTTGCGGATATTATTATTCCTGATTTGGTAATTGAAGAAATTAAGTGTCAAAAAATTAAACATTTAATAACTAAAAGAGATTCATTTTTGTCTAATCCGTTTCGCCATTTATTAAACTTAAATAATGAAGAGGTAGAAAAATTTAACATTGAGGAATGGATTTCAGAACTAAAAAAGAAGGAACAAATACCATATAAAATAATTTTACTAACAAAAAATAAAGAACAAGTTTTTGAAGAGATTAGAAACCTTTGCTTAAAAAATTTACCGCCATTCGATGTGAATTCTGACAGAGGTTTTAAAGATGCCTACATTTACTTTACGATTCTTGAATTTTTAAATAAAAGCAAGAATGAAATGATCTTTGTTGTTACAAAAGATGATCGTTTAAAGTTAGCACTTCAACAATACCCTAAGTTAAAAATTGTAAGAGATTATGATGAGTTTGAAAAATATAACATTGATTATTTCAAGGATAATTATTTTCTTAGCCGTCTTAAAGAAGAAATGGGTGAAGAAATTAAAGCTAAAAATATTGAAGACATCTGGTTAAATATAGAAGAAAATTGGGTAATAAAATCTGTGTCTGGTGAAAAAACTTATTTTATTGAGATTGATTTTTTATCTAGAGAAGTATTGGGATACACTGATTTTAATTTTCCTGACTATATTAGCAATTTTAAAAGCACAGCGTCATTTGCTTCAACGCATGCATATATAGAAAAAATCAAAGATTACTCCAAATATTTTTCTAATGAAGAAATTCAAAGTCTAATTCAGGCCGCATCAGCAAACGATCAAATCTACACAATATCAGACGATCCTGATGTAAAAGATTTTTTTGAAACATTATACAAGGCAAAAAAGCAAATAATTCCTGAAAATATAAAACAAAATTTTGAAAATTATTTTAAAACAGCATGACTAAATACACAGAATTAATAATAGGAAGTTGATTTTATGAAAAAAATAATTGAGTGGCTAAAATTAAATTTAAAACCGATGAACTTTTTTATAGGAATGATAATTGGAGCAGTTATTGTAAATAAATTTGGTTGGAATTTTCTTAAGTTTTGGAAAATAGAATACAACTCAATCATCACGAAATATCTTAAAATTTTACTAGGATGGCCATCAGTTGTATTAATAATATTTGCCACTTTTTCCTGTAAATTTCGTTCTGCTATTGACTACTTAATTAGGCACTTATGGATTAAGTACAAAGACTTTGAAGCTCGTACTCAAGAAGAAAAAAATTTACTACCAAACGAGTCAACAACAATAGGAAAGACGAAAAAAGAAGCTAAGTTTTCAAAAGAAGATGTCCAAAATATTGCTAAGAGCGTTGAAGATTTACAGAAAAAAAACACTTCATTAAAACAACTGGCTGAAAGCTTGAGACAGTTGGCTCTTCAACTTGTGGAGAGATCAGAATTTTTTGAATTTAAGTATATAAATAGTTATTTGGTTCCAAATACGAGATGGGCTTTACTGAGTTTATATAACAGTGGTTCTTATGATCGTGATTATTATAAACTTAATATTTTTGTTCCGACTACAATAATCGATAAATTCTCTGAAAGACTAGCTATTTTTAACGCTTTATTAACTAACGGCCTGATTGAGGAAAATGGTTCAGTAATAAAAGTTAGTGAAAAAGGTATAAGATATTTAAAATTTACTGGTTTAATTAAATGAAATACACAGAATCAACATTAGAAGAAGCGACGCTCGAGTGGCTTGAAGAGTTGGGGTATAGCGTGGTCGGCGGGCCGGAGATTGCTCCGGCGCCGGACGGAGAAAAACCGGAACGGGATAGTTATTCCGATGTGGTGTTGGCAGGCAGATTAAAAAAAGCTATTGATCAAATAAATCCGGATATTCCCGAACCGGCCCGGGAAGAAGCGTTTAAAAAAGTTTTACGATCAGCTAATTTCAGCCCGCAACTGATTTTAAATAATCAGGCCTTTCATACCCTGCTTCATGACGGAATTGACGTTGAATATCAGCGGCCGGACGGCTCGATTGCCGGAGATAAAGTTAAACTAATAGATGTCACTGACCCAGACAAAAATGATTTCTTAGCAGTGAATCAATTTACCGTAATTGAGCAAAACAAAAATCGCCGCCCGGATGTACTGATTTTTATTAATGGTCTGCCGCTGGGAATTATCGAGCTGAAAAACCCGGCCGACGTTAACGCCACGGTTAAAAACGCTTTTAACCAAATCCAAACTTACAAGCAAGACATTCCCTCACTCTTTGCCTATAACGAACTGGCCATTATTAGCGACGGTAACGAAGCTCGGGTAGGGACTATTTCGGCCAACTGGGAGTGGTTCACCCGCTGGCGGACAGTTGACGGCGAAACGATCGCGCCCAATTCCTTACCTCAGCTTGAAGTCTTACTAAAGGGAATCTTGGCCAAAGACAGAGTTTTAGATATTGTCACTAATTTTTCTGTGTTTGAAAAGGACGGCGAAAAGATAATTAAAAAACTGGCCGCTTACCACCAATATCACGCCACTAATAAAGCGGTTAAGAAAACCATTGAGGCCACCGGTCAAAAGGGCGACCGGCGGTGCGGCGTAGTTTGGCATACCCAAGGTTCGGGCAAAAGCCTGACTATGGTGTTTTATTCCGGTAAAATTATCCAAGCCTTGAATAATCCGACTGTAATTGTACTGACGGACAGAAACGACCTAGACGATCAGTTATTCGGCACTTTTTCCCGCTGCAGCCATTTATTAAGGCAAGCGCCCAAACAGGTAGATACCCGGGAACAGTTAAAAGAGTATTTGAAAGTGGCTTCCGGCGGAGTAGTTTTTACCACAATCCAAAAATTCCTGCCGGAAACCGGCCAGTTGGCCTACCCCAGGCTTTCCGACCGTAGCAATATTGTAGTCATTGCCGATGAAGCCCACCGGAGCCAATATGATTTTATCGATGGTTTTGCCCGGCACATCCACGATGCTTTACCTAATGCCTCGTTTATCGGTTTTACCGGCACGCCGATTGAATTGACCGATAAAAACACCCGGGCGGTATTCGGTGATTACATCGACATTTACGACGTCAGCAGGTCAGTGGAAGACAAGGCAACCGTGCCGATTTATTATGAAGCCCGGTTGGCCAAAATTTCTTTGAAGGCCGATGAGCGGCCGAAAATCGATCCGGAGTTTGAGGAGTTAACCGAAGGCGAGGAAGTGAAACGAAAAGAAAAGCTAAAAAGTAAGTGGGCCAGATTGGAAGCCCTGATCGGTTCCAAAAAGCGGATTACTTTAATTGCCAAGGACATTGTTGATCATTTCGAAGAGCGGTTATCGACTATTTCCGGCAAAGGCATGATTGTGGTGATGAGCCGGAGAATTGCCGTCGAACTTTACCGGGAAATTGTCAAACTCCGGCCGGATTGGGAAAACAGAGACGATAAGCAGGGGTTTGTAAAAGTGGTGATGACCGGTTCGGCGGCTGATCCGCTTGATTGGCAACAACATATCCGAAATAAATCCGCCCGGCACGACTTGGCTAACCGAATGAAAGACTCAAACGACGAATTAAAGCTGGCGATTGTCCGGGATATGTGGCTGACCGGTTTTGACGTACCTTGTCTTCACACGATGTATCTTGATAAACCAATGAAAGGCCATGGCCTGATGCAGACAATCGCTCGGGTCAATCGGGTATTCGGGGATAAACCCGGCGGCCTGATTGTTGACTATCTGGGCGTTGCTCCGGAACTCAAAGATGCACTGGCTTATTATGCCGATAACGACCGCAAGAAAGTGGCCATCCCGCAGGAAGAAGCGGTCCGGATCATGCTGGAAAAATACGAAATTGTCTGTGGGTTATTTCATGGTTTTGACTATAAAAAAGACTTGTTTGGTTCGGCGGCGCAAAAGACAAGATTAATCGCTTCTGGTATGGATTTTATTTTGGGATTAGAAGACGGCACCAAACGTTACATTCAGGCAGTCACCGAATTATCCTTTGCCTTTTCTCTGTCTGTACCGAACGAAGAATCACTTAAAATCCGGGATGAGGTGGCCTTTTTCCAGGCCGTCAATGCCGGAATCAGGAAAAGTCTTGGCGGTAAAGGTGGAGGTGGTGGTGGCCCGACCGACGACGACTATCAGGAAGCGATTAAACAGATCGTTTCCGGGGCGATTGTTTCTGATAAAGTTATCGATATTTATTCGGCCACTGGAATTAAAACCCCTGATCTGTCCATTTTATCCGATGAGTTTCTAGCCGAAGTCAAAAATCTACCGCATAAAAACTTGGCCTTTGAAATGTTAAAGCGGTTATTAAATAACGAAATTGTCTCCATGATGAAGAGCAATTTAGTTAAATCCCGCTCTTTTGCTGAAATGCTTGAAGAAACTATCAAGAAATACCAAAACCGAACTATTGAAGCGGCGCAGGTAATTTCCGAACTGGTTGATTTGGCTAAAAAGATCAGGACTGAAAAAGGCCGGGGTAAAGATATCGGCTTAACCATGGAAGAAGTGGCTTTTTATGATGCCCTGTGTGTCAATGAAAGTGCGGTCAAAGAATTAGGAGATAAAATCTTAATGCAGATTGCCCGGGAACTGGTAGAGATGTTGCGTCGCAATACGACAATCGACTGGACGATCAAAGAAAGCATTCAGGCAAAGTTACGGGTATATGTGAAAAAGCTGTTGAGAAAATACCACTACCCGCCGGACAGGCAGGGAAATGCTACCCAAACAGTTTTGGAGCAGGCAAATTTACTCTGCAAAGACTGGAGTGGTAACGAATAAATAAAATTCCCTTTTTTGTTTTTCGCGTAGCGAGTACCCGGCGAAGCCGGGGGCGAGCGAAGCAAGACAGAGTTGGCCGGCGTAGCGGCCAGAGAGTG
>PFAT01000046.1:11314-13008 GCA_002773575.1 Candidatus Falkowbacteria bacterium CG10_big_fil_rev_8_21_14_0_10_44_15 | reverse complement strand
CTTTGACGGCTACTTGAAAATTTACCCGCAAAGCGCCAAAGAAAATATCTTGCCCGCCGTAGCGGCCAAAGAAAAATTAAACTTAGAAGAAATTATCGCCGCCCAGCATTTTACCGAACCGCCCGCGCGCTACTCGGACGCAACGCTCGTGAAAGCGATGGAAAAATACGGCATTGGCCGGCCGTCAACTTACGCGCCGACCATTTCTACCGTTATTGAGCGCAATTACGCGGAACGCGACCAAAATAAAAAGCTGGCGCCCACTGAAATCGCCTTGGTCGTCAATGACGTGCTGGTTAAACATTTCCCGGAAATCGTTGACTACCGATTTACCGCCGAGATGGAAGAAAATTTAGACGATATCGCGCGCGGCGGCAAGGAATGGCAAAAAATTATTGACGACTTCTACGAGCCTTTCGCCAAAAATTTGGAACAAAAGCGCAAAGAACTCTCTAAAAAAGAGCTGACCGAGGAAAAAACTGACGAAACCTGCGAGAAATGCGGCTCGCCTATGGTGATAAAAATGGGCCGTTACGGAAAATTTTTAGCTTGCACTAATTATCCGGAATGTAAAAACGCTAAGAACTTGAATAACGGCGACAAAGACCGCGACGGCACTAAGGACAGCGAAGAACTAAAAAAATTTGCGGCTAACTTTGAAGGGCAAAAATGTCCCGAGTGCGGCTCGCCGCTCGTTGCCAAAATAAGCAAGTACGGCCCCTTTATGGCTTGTTCAAATTACCCCCAATGCAAATTCATTTTAAATACCAACGGCACCGGCATTCCTTGCCCCCAATGCGGCTCGGGCGAAATTACCCGCAAACGCAGCCGCCGGGGATTTTTCTACGGCTGTTCCAGCTACCCTAAATGCAAATTCACGCTTTGGGGAAAGCCAACCGGGCAAAAGTGTTCTAAGTGCGGCTCTTTAATGGTTGAGAGTAAAGACGGAGAGAAATGCTCAAATAAAGAATGCAAATAAAATTTTTTCTATGCCTCTCACTCTCTCCCAACTTCTCGCCCAAATCAGGCAAAACGACCCCAAAGCCGACACTACTTTGGTGGAATTGGCTTATGAGTACGCGGCCGAGGCGCATCAAGGGCAAACCAGGCGTTCCGGCGAACCTTACCTGCAACATTCGCTGCGCACCGCTTTGACTTTAGCCGCCATCAGAGCGGAGACGGACGTGGTAATCGCCGGACTCTTGCACGACGTGCCTGAAGATACCAGCCGCTCGCTGGAAGATTTAGAAAAACAATTCGGTAAAAAAATCGCCACGCTCGTTGAGGGAGTTACCAAATTAAGCAAGGTAAAATACCGCGGCATTGAGCGCCACACGGAAAGCCTGAAAAAAATGTTTATCGCCATGGCCGCCGACATCCGCGTGATTTTAATCCGTTTTGCCGACCGTCTGCATAATTTGGAAACGCTTGACGCCCTGCCGGAAGACAAGCGGCTGCGCATCGCTCGGGAAACTTTAGAAATATACGTTCCTACCGCGAGTCTCCTGGGCATCTGGTATTTCAAAAACCAAATGGAAGACCTTTGCTTTAAGCATCTTTATCCGGAGGAATACAAAAAATTGGAATTTAAATATGAAATTGAACAAAAGGTAGGCAACAAACAGTTTATTCAGGAAACGGAAGGCATTTTAATCCCCGAATTAAAAGAGGCGGGAATAAAATTTGAAATTCAA
>PFAT01000046.1:1816-11302 GCA_002773575.1 Candidatus Falkowbacteria bacterium CG10_big_fil_rev_8_21_14_0_10_44_15 | reverse complement strand
AGCCTGTACAGCGTCTTTCAAAAAATGCAAAATAAGGAGCGGAAATTTTCGGAAATTTACGACGTTTTTGCCTTGCGCATCATCGTGGAGAGCATCGCCGACTGCTATAAAACCATCGGCGTCATCCACGCCCTTTGGAAGCCGAAGCCCAACCGCTTTAAAGATTACGTCGCCGTGCCCAAACCCAACGGCTACCAAGCTCTGCATACGACCGTTTTTGGGCCGCACGGCAAAGTAACCGAATTTCAGGTGGCGACCCGCAAAATGTACGAAGAATCCCTCTACGGCATCGCCGCCCACTGGTACTATAAAAATAAAAAATCCCGAGAACTCGGGATTGGCAAACAGCCGAAATGGGTGCGCGATATTTTGGAATTGATGCGCCAAGCTAAAGACAGCGAGGAGTTTATGTCGTTCGCGAAAATTGACGTCTTTCGCAACCGCATTTTTGTTTTTACCCCCAAAGGCGACGTGATTGACTTGCCGGAGGGCTCCACGCCGATTGATTTTGCCTACGCCGTCCATACCGACATCGGCCATCACTGCGTCGGCGTGATGATTAACGACAGAATCAATAAACTGGATACCGCCCTTAAAAGCGGCGATACGGTAGAAATCATCACCGATAAAAATAAAAAACCCAGCCGCGACTGGATGAAAATCGCGAAAACGAGCCGCGCCCGCGAAAAAATAAAACAAGCCCTGAAAGAAGGCGGCGGTTTCATGAAGTTTATTAAGTGGAAGTAAAAAAATTTTTTCTTACCGCCTATTTACTCTCTCCTAATATTTTATTGGCGATTTCCACCATCTCGTCGTAGTTAAAAAAGTCTATTATAATTTTACCTTTATACCCCGACCGTTGGATGGAAACGCGAGTGCCTAAGTATTGGCGCAATTTTTTTTGCAGTTCCTCGTCTTGGGGATAAATTTTCAGCCGCGCCTCTTTGGTGCCGCCCATTTTTTGGATTTCCACCCGCATCCGGTTGATGGAAAGCCCGCGCTCCACTACCCGCCTGTACATGTCAAGCTGCTGCTCAACCGTCGGCAAACCGACGATAATTTTAGCGTGCGCGTCGGACAAGCGCCCCTCGCGCACCGCCCGCTTGATCTCTTCCGGCAGCTGCAACAAGCGCATCGTGTTGGAAATGCCCGAACGCGATTTGCCCAGCCGGTGCGAAGCGTCTTCATGCGTTAGCTCAAATTCGTCCAAATACTTCTGGTACGCGAGCGCGAGCTCTATCGGGTTTAAATCCTCGCGCATGATGTTTTCAATCAGCGCCAATTCCAGCTTCTGCTGTTCGCTTGCTTCCCTGACAATCACCGGCACCGCGTTAAGGCCGGCGCGCTTCGCCGCCCGCAGTCTGCGTTCGCCCACCACCAATTCATACCGCCCGCCGTCTTGAGCGGTTACGACTAACGGCTGCAGGATTCCCTGCTCTTTGACGGAGCGAGTCATCTCTTCCAAACTTTCTTCGGCAAAAGACGATCGCGGCTGGTGCGGATTAGCGGAAACTAAATGTATGGGGACGTATTTTAGCTCGCCGCCGACATCTGGCCGTTGGGAATTTTCCGGCTGCACCGGCACGAGCACGCCTTCCTCTAACGGTTGTTCGTTGCTAACCGTATTGTTGCTTTGCGGCGCGCCTTTGGGAGGAATGAGGGAGCTAAGCCCCCGACCAAGAGATGTTGTATTTTGTTGTTTTGCCATAATATTATAATTATTTAACAATAATTAAACAAAAATTTTATAGAAATTAAACAATAATTTTTTAGGATTGCTTGTGTTGATAACATGATTGGATTAACTGATTTAAGTGATAGTGAACGTTACTGGTAAGTTTTAGAAATTCTTCAAATTGCTGTTTAGTGACAATGGCTCGGCGATACAGTAAATATATCCAATGTTTAGATTCCAGTAATGATGCGCGGGCGTTATAATAAAATTTAATTTTGTCTAAGTAATGAAACCGGCCGTAACCTTCGGCAATGTTAGCGGCATTGGAATCAACCGCGGTAATAAACTGATCACCCATAATCTTTTTTGTCTGCCAGCTAAACTGCTGATACATCTCCCAGCCCAGATCGCACAACTCAACGGATAATTTATATACAAACAAATCACCCAACTTCACATACCCCTCGGACATATAATTACTGCTTAATTATTGTTAAATTACCGTTCTATATCTATTATTTCCCGTGCCAATTTCTCATACGCCCGCGCGCCGCGCGAATACGGGTCATAATGCAGAATGGAGCGGCCGAAAGAGGGCGCTTCGGCGAGTTTTACCGAGCGCGGAATAACGGTGCGGAAAACCTTGTTGGGAAAATATTGGTAAAGCTCGTTCATCACTTCGCGCGACAGCCGGTTGCGCGCGTCGTACATCGTAATCACCGCCCCCAAAATGCCTAACGATGGCTTTAGACCATTTTGTACCAAACTGATGGTATGCAGCAGGTGGCTTAAACCTTCCAGCGCAAAATACTCGGATTGAATGGGAATTAAAATTTCGTCAGCCGCCACCAGCCCGTTGACGGTCAATAGCCCCAAAGACGGCGGCGAATCAACGATGACGTAATCGTATTCGCTGCGGATGGACTGCAAAACTTGCTCCAGCCGAAACTCGCGCGCCGGTAAATTAACGAGCTCTACGCCCGCGCCGGCTAAGGCAATGGTTGCCGGCGCCACTTTATAATTTTCCTGCACCGTATGCTGGATGGTTTGCTGCAGCGGCACGGCGCCGATAATCGCTTCATAAACGCCGTGCGGCAACTCTTGGTGGTTGATGCCTAAACCCGAAGTGGCATTCGCCTGCGGGTCAATGTCCACGAGCAGCACGCGCTTGCCTAACTGCGCCAAATACGCCCCTAAATTTACCGCCGTGGTCGTTTTCCCGACTCCGCCTTTTTGATTAATTATGGAAATAATCTTGCTCATTATATAAAGATATAATAATATCAAAATTTTATTTCGCCAAATAAACGATAATTATGCAGTAATTATACAATAATTGAACAATAATTTTTTTATTACTGTCTAAGTTACCGTTTAATTATTGTTCAATTACTATTCAATTACTGTTAAATTTCTATTAAATGATATTTATGAAATTAAAGTTAATTCTCAAGTAATTTCTAACATTATTATATAATAATTAAAGTATTTTGACAACCCCTCATCTTTTAGTTAAGATAAAAAAGTATCTGCCGCCGTGATGAAATTGGTAGACATGCATGACTCAAAATCATGTGGTAGCAATACCGTGTCGGTTCGAGTCCGACCGGCGGCACCAATATCAGTTAAAAGTTTATAAAGTCCTTAAAGTCTATAAAGTCATAAATTAAATTCCTTAGACTTTATGGACTTTCGACTTTATGGACTTTATAGACTACTTATATGTTCCTCACCGTCCATTCCACTCTCGGCGTCGTCATCGGCGAATACTTACCCAATCCCTTTACCGCTTTTCTAGTTGGGCTGATTTCGCATTATGTTTTTGACATCATCCCGCACGGCGATGAAGTGAAATTGGGGAAACTATCCTTAGCCGGCATGGCTTGGGCGGCGATCATTGACCAGGCGATTCTGCTGTTAAATTTAATGCTTTTAATTTATTTCAAAACACCGGCTATCTTTACCTTGCCGGTAATCGTTGCTGTCAGCGGCGCTATTTTGCCGGACTGGCTGATGGCGATTCATCGCTTAAGCGAAGAATGGGACAATCGCTTTGCCCGCACTTTGCACCGGCTGCTTGACCCCCTGCAAAATTTCCACTATTACCTGCACGTCAATCTTTTGCCTTACGAAATTCCCTTTTCGCTCGGCCTAATCTTGCAAATAATATTTTTAGCGGGAATGTGGACGATAATCTAAACGATAACAAAAAAGCTCCTAACAAAGGAACTTTCAAAGTGCTATGATTGCGTAAAAATTTTCTTTTCTCTTTCTGCTTATGCTTGTTATAAATTAATGTCATGCCAGACCTCCTCTAGCTCCCATTAACTCCACCTCCCCGCCCTTCGGGCACCCCTCCTTATAAAGGAGGGGAATAAATACCGTATTATTCTTCCATTATTCCTCCCCTTGCTAAGGGGAGGGCGCCGAGCGTTAGCGAGGTGGAGGGGTATTCCTCCCCTTGCTAAGGGGAGGTGTCCCGAGTTGCTCGGGACAGAGGGGTTGTGCTTAAAAATTGAAAATTCTTACTGTCCCGCCGGCATCTCTGCCGGAGTTGTAGCCGTCCCTGCATTTTCCGCCGGCGCATTTTCCGCTGGCGTTTCCGGCTCTATTGTCGGCGGCGCGACTGCCGGTAAATTTTCAACCAGCGCCGGTTCCGCTATTGGTTCGGCTGTCCCCGCGCTCGGCGCGTTCGCCGCCGGCTGCTCGCCTTCCGTCCCTCGTCCCTCCTCACTCGTTCCTGCCGTTTCTGCTGTTGTAGTTGCCGGCGTTATTTCGCCCGCATTCAACTCCGCCACCGCCGCCGAATTCTCCGCCACCCAATTATTATAAATATTAGTCAAGTTGTCGCTACCGCCGCTTTGCGTTCGCAGGGCAATCTGCTCGTCTGCCGCCGGCGTGGGCAGTTCAACTTTTTTTACCGGCTCGTACCCGGGAAATACCGCCGCCGACAAATCCAGCACCTTGCCGATTAGCCCGGAATATTCGGTAACCTGCACGATTTTTGTTTCGCCTTTAGCCCGTTCCTCTGCCTGCAAATTTTTCAGCTCTTTAAGGCGCGCCGTTGCCTCCTGGCGCAACTGCTCGGCTAAATACAGCCCCAAGTCCTGCCGGAACGGCTTGTCAATTTTTCGGCTCGCCTGCTTTTCCACGAATTGCCATACATTACCCGCCTCATCCGCCCTTCGGGCACCTTCTCCTTGGTAAGGAGAAGGTATCGCGCCATCTGACGTAATGGTTCCCCTCTCCTTATCAAGGAGAGGGGTTAGGGGTGAGGTAAGGTCAAAATCAACATAACTATATCCCACCACATAGCTTTCTTCATCTTCCACGATGCCCGTGATTTTAAAATCCATGTTGAACCGGCTAAAATCCTGCCGCAAGAGTATCGTATTATCCACGCCTTCGGCGTAAACTTTTTGCCCGCCGATGGTCGCGTCCCGCACTTCTTCGCTCGCGAAAGTCAGCCCGCCAAAAGCAATTACGCCGATTACGAGCAGCACTAAAAACGCGTTGTTATATTGGATAAAATCAAGCCATGATTTCATCTGGGGCGCGTCTTTAGATTTAAAAAAATGGCGCGGCTGGTTTTCCTCCTCTTGCTCACTATCAATATTAAGCGGCGCGGCAACCAAACTCGCCGGCGGGCGGGCGGGAATTCCGCGTGGCTGCGCTTGCTCTTTAATTTTTCTTAAGTCAACGACGAAGTCGTCGGTTTCGGGTAGTTTAGGCATATATTTCTAGTTATAAATATCAAACAACAAATAGCAAAAATTAGATTCGTTATTTAACGTTGCAAAATTCAAACTTCGCTCCTACTTCCAATTTATCGCAGATCCGCTGCAAGATATCGGTGCTGGGGTACACCTGCGCGGTTTCAATGCGCGACACTACCGCCTGCGTGGTTTTTATTCTTTTGGCTAAGCCGGCTTGAGTCAATCCTCTTTTTTGGCGCAATTTAACTATCTCTTCGGCTATCTGCAATTTTAACAACTCCCCATAAAAAAATTTTTTAAACCGGGGTCGCCGTAAATCTTTCCCTAAATCGCTCTTAAAAGAATTGGCGATTTTTTTTATATTTTTTTTGTTCATAATGATTAATATGAATTAGCGTGGCTGATAAAATCAGCGTATCTTTTTTCTGCCGCTGACAACTCCTTTACCGGCGTTTCTTCGCCCTCTTGCCTGACAAACATGTGAAGCAAAATTAGTTTGCGATCGCGCCAGATAAAATATAAAACTCGGTATAAATTCCGGGAAAACTTTATTCGTATTTCCGAGAAATGAAACCCGCGGATATTTTTGGATATAACATACGACGCTCGGCCATTTCTTTCCGCCACGTGCGCAATCGCGGCTTTTATTTTAGCTTTAATTGAATCTTTTTTGATTTTTTCCAGATCTTCCTTAATAGGCGAGGTGCCGTCCGCGCTTCGGACGTAATAAACGACATTGAGCATATTCATCTTATATCTTTAAAGATATTGTGTCAAATTTTTCCGCCCCCCTTGATTTAATTTTTCTTAAGTCAACGACGAAGTCGTCGGTTTCGGGCAGTTTCATATTAGTATGTTTAAATTTTTAGTTTTGTAATTCTTTGCGTAGGCATGCCTCCTTAATTTTCTCTGCCACTTCTATATAATTATACCTTACTTCTTCATTTTTAATATGTAAAATATCAAAACCAAATTCTCTTAAATAATATTCTCTTTCTTTATCATAAATAACTTGTTCATCATAGTCATGATACGCCCCGTCTAATTCAACTATTAATTTCAACTCTGGGCAACAAAAATCTGTAACATAAGGGCCGATACTATACTGGCGGCGGAATTTATAGCTTAACTTACTATTGCGAATCGCCTGCCACATTACTTGTTCGGCGACAGTGCTTTCTTTTCTTAACTGCTTTCTCCGTTCCCGCATTTTTTGAATATTGTATATTTTGGTCATATTTTTTATTACCTCATCCGGCTGCGCCACCTTCTCCTTTACAAGGAGAAGGAATTAACCTCACCTCCCTTCGGGTATCCTCTCCTTATAAAAGGAGAGGACATTCATATTAGAGATGGTTCCCCTCTCCTTAATTAAGGAGAGGGGTTAGGGGTGAGGTAGGGTTAGGGAGTAGGATATCTTATTATTACAATTCCCGAACCACCATTTGCGCCTTCCATTTGTACATCTGTACCACCACCTCCACCTCCACCTGTATTTGCAGTTCCTGCTACTGACACACCTGCTGAACCAGAACCTCGCCCTCCACCACCACTGCCCCCTGTTCCAGCCGCAGAAGCTGTTGACGCTGCACCTCCGCCACCACCGCCTGCATACATTACAGCAGAACCACTGATACTGTTAGATATGCCATCGCCGCCATTCCCTCCAGTATCTCCACTCGCATTTGCTCCTGCCGCAGATGCGCCGCCTCCACCACCTGATCCGTGAGTACTACTAGTTGTAGCATCTCCACCATTGTAGCCCTGGCTTCCTGTTCCGCCTAATCCTGCGGTTGAATCATTTGAACCGCCGCCACCACCTGATCCGCCATTAGCACCATCAGAAACTCTTCTTGATCCGCCGCCGCCGCCACCTATTGCCGTGATTGTTCCAAATACTGAATCAGTGCCATTATCACCTGTAGAAAAATCAGTACTTATTTCCCCCGCACCACCTGCTCCTACTGTCACTGTATAATCTTCTGCTGTTACTGCATAAGAAGCATTATACTGATATCCGCCGCCGCCGCCGCCACCTCCCCTGTTCATTCCTCCTCCACCACCACCCGCAACCACAAGCGCTTGAACAGAACCGGGGGAGCATGCCACGCTAAATGTTCCGCTGCTCGTGAATGTGTGAATCGTATAGCCCCCGCTGGTGGTAATGGTCCCGCCGGTAGCGCTGGGAGTACAGGCGGTGCCGGTGTCTATCCCCCCCCCGGCCTGCTCTGCTTATATTCCCAGTTCAGCTGCGCCTGCGTGCGGGCGTAGTTATATATTTTTGGCTCGTCTAACCAAAAGTTGCCGTAATAATTATCATAGCCGGAATAAAACCGGCCCATCTCTAAATTAGTGTAACCGTTAAGTTGGTTAGCGTTAGCATCCGAGTCTTGTAAAACTGTGTTGAGGTAGGAGTTAATCGTGCCGCTGTTGCGCACAATGGAAATAAAATACCATTTGCCCACAGTCAAACTCGTGCCGACTTCCGCGTAAGCGCCGGTATGATAAAATCGTATGCCGTTCGTATAATGCCATACTAACGCCCATGGTCTGCTGTACCCTCCCGATTGCGGCCAAGTGCTAAGCAGCCCCCAAGCCTTGGCGGTATCCACTGAATTCGGCATGTACCAGACGTTAATGGTAAAATCTCCGGTGCCGAAATTCCAGGCGGTGCTGCTCGCAACCGTTACGATGTCATGATCGCTAACGGTACCGGCAAAGTATAACGCTCCCCCGGCTTTGCCGTTTACGGTCCAAACCGGGTCGTCGGAAGCGGCAGTAGAATTCGCTCCCAGTGTGCCGGTATAAGTGGCGCTGCCCGAGTCATTCACATACTGCCCGCTTTGCTCTTCAAACCGCCACCAAGTTACCGGCGCCGCGCCCCCAAAACCGCCGTCGTCCCAAGTGCTCGCGCTGTTGCGCACCGCGCCTAAGACAATGTTGGAGCTTTTACCGCTGGCGCCGCCGCCCGAATTATAATCCTGCCTGACTTCTTCCGGCGTGCGGGCGTAGTTATAAAGCTTTACTTCATCAATAAGACCGTTGAAATAACTAGTAGCGCTGTTTGTTGAAAAAGATCCAATGTAAGCGCTTTGAGTATTATATTCAATGGTAAATGAGGAAGTATAGCCATTAGCAGTATAAGTTGTGCTTACGGGGCTACCATTAACATAAATCACCGCGTCACTTGCATTAAAATTTCTGCCTTCATATGTTGCCGCAACATGATACCAGGTACTAGCAGATAAGGAAGCATTACTTAACCAAGAAGGATACTGTACTAATGTTTTGTTTTGAACTCCAAAGCTTATTTTTCTGCTGCTGTTTAAACTAAAAGCATAACTATCCCAACTGCCAGTGTCCCTATCTTTGACTAAAATAAAATCAGAGTCGGTTATTGATGCGCCAGGTTTTATCCAAGCAGAAACGGTTAAAGAAGACGGCCGCAATGATGTTGAATCGGCAATAATAATATCGTCATTCGTCCCGTCAAAACTTAACGCTTTGCCTACTTTGCCGCTCAAAGTCCAAGCGGTGTTATCCTGCAAGGTAGCGTGGTTAGCGCCGACGCGGTCAGCGGTAGTAGAAGCGTACCCTTCTTCAAAACTCCAGTAAGCAACCGGCCCGCCGCCGTTGTAGTCCAGCGCGACTTGGCGCGAGTCTCGGGCGTAACCATAAATCTTGACTTCATCCAGTTTGCCGTCAAAATAATACCCGTCGCTTCTGCGCCCGATCCAAAGCGACTTAACATAATCCACTAACGCCGGGGCGCTGCCGGTATTATTCAAAGCTCCGTTTATATATAAGGTGCCGGCAGTGCCGGATTGGGTTAAAGCTAAATGAGTCCAGGCGTTAAGAGGCAAGGTGTAATTAGTTACAAAAGCGCCTTGCGCCACTAGCCAATAAACGGTCTGCGTGCCGCTGTTATTGTACAGTTCCAATACATATCCGGAATTGCCTAATACCGGGTCTCTTTTATCAACCAGTCCAACGATATTGCCGCTCGTCGGCAAAGATTTGGGACTTACCCAAAGAGAAATAGTGAGGTCGGGTGGGGTGAAAACGCTATTTTGTAAAGCGGTAACGCCGTTCGTA
>PFAT01000046.1:0-1756 GCA_002773575.1 Candidatus Falkowbacteria bacterium CG10_big_fil_rev_8_21_14_0_10_44_15 | reverse complement strand
CGGTAACGCCGTTCGTAGTGCCGTTAAAGCTTAACGCTCCCCCGATTTTCCCGCCGCTCGTCCAAGCCGGCATTAAGGCGGCGGTATTGGTCGCGTTATTAAAATTCCCGCTCGCGTCGTACGCGACCGTACCGGTCTGCTCCTCAAACCGCCAATATCCCACCGGCCCCGGACCGCTCACATACTCGCGCGTCACTTCGTTTTCGGTTAAGGCGCGATTGAAGATTTTTAAATCGTCAAGGTAGCCAACCATGGAAAGTCCTGAATTTCCGCCGATAGTTAAAAATTCGCTACTGCCAAAACTAAGGCCGGTAACATTCCATTGCGCTTGCAACACGCCGTTGCTGTAAAACTTTAGGTAATTGCCCTCTCTCACGACCGTGATGTAAGCCCAGGTATTTATAGTATAAGTAATTGGCCCAATCCAATGGTCTGAACCATCATTATACTGCACATAAATATTATTGGTCGCGAAATAAATCATGTAATCTCCGCTCCCCCAGGCGCTGCCGCGATGGTCAATAATCGGCTCGCCATTAGTTTGGGCGCCGCGATGATACGTCCAAAAACTCCAGGTAAAATTACCAGTGCCAAAATTAAACGCGCTACTGGCAGCAATATCAATATCCGTTCCTGCGTTGCCGTCAAAACCCGCCGTTCTACCAAATTTCGCTTGGTCCGTCGTCGTGGTCGCGTTAGTGCTCGTGCCGTTATTATTCATTCCCGAGCTGTCTTTCACCGCGCCCACCGTAGAACCCCAGGCGGTCGTTTCGTCAAACTTCCAGTAGGCGACGAGAGCGTCTTCATTGCCGGTGGCGCCAAAAGTTTGGTACCGGCTGCCAATATTTAAGCCGCCGGGCTTGGGACTGCCGCCCGAGTTATATTCTCTGTTTATCTCTTCCGGCGTCAGCGCGTAACCGTAAACTTTTGCTTCGTCAATTAAGCCCTGAAAATAATAAACGCCCACGCCGCCGACTTGGCGCTTAAAAGGAAGACTGCCCCAATACAGCGTAGGCGCTTGGCTTTTATCCAATTTGCCGTCAACATACAGGCTGATTAAATATTTATCAGCGTCATAAGTAGCCGCTACATGATGCCAGTTATTGTCAAGCGTTGTGTTTGCCCGCACATAGGTTGTCCCGCCCTTATACCACATTGCTGGCTTCAGGCCGACGAGCGTAAAAGCCGTACCGTCAGTACTGCCGTTGTATCCGGCAATAATCCAACGGTAGCCAGTAGCTGTCGTCGGTAAAGTATGCTTTATCCACGCCATATAGGTATGGCTGGAAGAACTGTTATAGCTCATTACCCCGTTGGTAACGCCGTTTAGTTGGTCGTTAGTGCCGTCAAAAGAAAGCGCCAAACCGAGTTTGCCCGGCGCCCATAAGGTATTGTCCGCGAGGGTTAAATTGCCGGTATTGCTTAGCGTTGAAGAAGAATAATATCCTAAATTGGCGGTAGTGGAGGCGTTGCCCTCGTTAAAACTCCAGTACTCTGCCGGCCCGCCGCCGTTATAGTCCAGTACGATTTGGCGCGCCGAGCGGGCGTAGTCGTATATTTTTACTTCATCAACTAATCCTTTCCAATAAGAGCCGGTCAGACTGGGATTCTGCCCGATAACAGGATTTTGCGCGGAAGTAAGGCTGGGAGCGCCGGAAGTGGTATTTGATGAACCTTCCAAAATCCCATCAATATATATTTTAATTTCCGGGTTAATAAAATCCATAGTACCCGCCAGATAATGCCACCTGCCGTC
>PFAT01000002.1 GCA_002773575.1 Candidatus Falkowbacteria bacterium CG10_big_fil_rev_8_21_14_0_10_44_15 | reverse complement strand
GGAAAGTATAAGCTAGATAAGATTAGCTCTATGCTGGTAGAGGATTTTAAGGCCAAACGCAAACAGGGCGGGCTGGCGGCTAAAACCATCAACAACCATTTGGCGGTATTAAGAAAATGCCTGCATATTGCTCAAGAATGGGTGGGGCTGGCGATGTTGCCAAAGATAAAGCTATTAAAAGTCCCGCCGCCCAAATTTTGCTTCCTAACGCCGGAAGAAAGCGACAAGCTCCTCAATATTATAGATGACGAGTTGCTGCACGATATGGCGTTGCTTGCCCTTAAAACGGGCTTACGCTTTGGAGAACTAGCGGGACTGGGCTGGTCGGACGTAAATCTGGAAAAAGAAATTTTAACCGTCAGACACTCCTTTGTGGGAGGTATCATCGGCTCCCCTAAAAACAACAAAACCAGAGATGTACCACTAACCGCGCAAGTATGCGAAATGCTGGATAACAGAGAAAGGGTGGGAGATTTTGTATTCTGTAGCAACAAGGGTAAGCCCTTGAGATATGATAAGTACCGCCTGATGCTGCAATACTCCTGCCAAATGGCCGGATTAAAAAAAATAGGCTGGCACACGCTCCGGCACACGTTCGCCTCGCATCTGGTCTGCAAGGGAGTATCGCTGAAAACGATTCAGGAGTTGCTGGGACACGCTGATATGAAAATGACGATGAGATACGCCCACCTGCTCCCCACCACCTTGAGAGAGGCCATCAATCTGCTGGACAAACCGGTTGAATTAAATTCTTTTGGGCAATATTTGGGCAATGGAGTCGGGCAAGCGGAAAAAATACCAGTGCTCACTAAGCCGAAGACGGTAGCAATTTAACCTAAGACAACATAAAAACGGGGCTTGCACCCCGCTTTCATTTCACGGCGGAAGGTGAGGGATTCGAACCCTCGAGGGTTTTTACGCCCTACACGCTTTCCAAGCGTGCGCACTCGACCACTATGCGAACCTTCCAAAATATACTACAGATTTTTCATTGTTTCCGCTAATAAAAATTTTATTCTTTCCCTGCCTTTCCCGCTTTTTAAAAATAATTCTTCTTGCCTTGCATCTTTTTCAAATTTAAAAACTTCATAATAAATCAATTTCCATGGAGTCCCCTGGGAAGTAAAGCTACAATTACCACTATTATGTTCAACTAGCCTTCTTTGCAAGTCATTTGATGACCCAATATAGCGCTTTTTTAATTTTTTACTATAAAGTATATAAACATAATACATACATGTGCACTCTCCGCCCAAGGCGGATGGGCTTTCAGCCCAGACCCATGCCCGCCTCGGGCGGGACTATGCGAACCTTCCGGCTACTCTCATCACCATTCCTTCCTCAAACTTCCTGCCGATAATTTGGCAGCCGACGGGCATTTTGTCAACTATGCCGCAAGGAACCGAAATCGCCGGCAGACCGGCAAGCGATGAGGAAAGAGTGAATATGTCTTCTAAATACATTTTCAGCGGGTCTTTGTTGGCGCCAAACTTAAAAGCAATATCGGGAGTCGTCGGCGTAATGATAACATCCACTTCTTTAAACGCCGCTTCAAATTCTTCAATGATAATCGTGCGCACTTTTTGCGCCTGCAGATAATAGGCATCGTAATAGCCGGCCGAGAGCGCGTAAGTGCCGAGCATTATGCGCCGTTTGGCTTCCGCGCCAAAAAGAGCGCGATTTTTTTTATATAATTCCATCAAATCCGCCGTCTCCCCTCGCCCCGCAGTGTTGCGGGAAGAGGGGTTGGGGGTGCCTGCCCCGTCCCGCAGTACTGCGGGATCACTGGGGAGGGGATATCGAATGCCGTCGTATCTGCCTAAGTTAGAGCTGACTTCGGAGGGAGTGATAATATAATATACGGGCAAAGCGGATTTAGTGTGCGGCAAGCTGATATTAATAATTTCCGCTCCCTTCTGTCGTAAAGACTCTATCGCCTCTTTAACTTTATCTTCCACCGCTTTATTCATCCCCGCCAAAAAATATTCGTGCGGCACGCCGACTTTCACGCCTTTGATGTTTTTTCCCATCTCTTTTTCGTAATCCACCGCCGGCACATCAGCGGTAGTAAAATCATTTTGGTCGCGGCCGGAAATTACGGCCTGCACCATAGCGGCGTCGGCGACGGTTTTAGCAATCGGGCCCGGCGCATCGGTAGAAGAAGTCATCGCGATTATGCCAAAGCGAGAAGCGCGACCGTAAGTCGGTTTTAATCCGACCACGCCGCAGAAAGCGGCCGGGTGGCGAATTGAGCCGCCGGTATCAGTGCCTAAGGCGAAAATACAAAAGTTTGCCGCCACCGCCGCGGCACTGCCGCCGGAAGAGCCGCCGGGCACGCGCGTTAAGTCATGCGGATTTTTAGTCGGGCCAAAAGCGGAGTTTTCGGTTGAAGAGCCGTGTGCGAATTCGTCTAAATTGGTTTTGCCTAACAACACCGCGCCGGCTTGCCGCAATTTTTTTATTACAGTCGCGTCATAAGGCGCGATGTAATTAGCCAAAATTTTAGAAGCGGCGGTGGTCCTTACTCCTTTGGTTAAATAATTATCTTTGGCTAAATACGGAATGCCGGTTAACTCCTTTGCCGTTCCCGCTTTTATTCTCTTATCCGCCGCTTTAGCTTCCGCGAGCGCTTCTTCTTCACAAATAGTCAGAACCGCGTTTAATGCTTGATTGCGCTTTTTTATCTCCGCTAAACAAGCTTTAGCCAATTCAACGGCGGTAAATTCGCCCTTAGTTAAACCTTCGTACGCTTGTTTTATTGTTAATTCGTTTAATTTCATAACTTATGCGAAACTACAAATTTTAATGCGAACCTACGAACTTACAAATTTTAGTAGTTTTTTATTTATATTATTATTGTTTAATATTGGCTAAAATTTACTATTTTTGTATATCCATTGCTTGACATAATTTTACTGATATGCTATACTGCTTTCATAATTTGTTCTGTAAAATTTTCTTTAGGAAAGGGGAAGGGGAAAACGAAATGAACCGGTATCCTGTAGGATTTCGTTAGTTACTTTGATTTTTTTCTTGCGGGTTTAACGGCGATCACAAAAACCCGCAAGTTCAGCAAATCCTCGAAAGGAGGGAAAACACATGATCGCACCCCGGAGCCGTTGCTGGCATGGCGCTGGGGACGCCATAAGCTAGCAATAGGTTTTTCCTCTCGGGCTCTTCAGACGATTACAAGAGCCCGAGAGGTCAGTTTCGGGAGTTTCAGGAAGGGCATCGGCGGATGATGGTCGGGGCTGAATCCTGACCAAAAATTTCGCCGACAAATCGATCAATGGGGTTGCTGTGCGGTTGTGATAAGTCGCGTGCACGCGCAATTGCCGCGCTGGCCCCCATACCCTCCTGATCTTTAGTACCGGAGCGGAGTACTGATACTCCGTACAAAGACTCCAAGGGCTCTTTACGAGCCCCTCCGCTCCGCCCACGAACCCTGCCGCACAGTTGAGTATTCAAACACTCATCTGTCGCGGCAGGGTTATTTATTTTGTAAAAAAGCATAACGCGCAACTCATAACGCACGGCACATAAAATATCAAAATGTTATGTGTTGTGTGTTTTGTGCTATGAGTTAAGTACTCTCCTCACTTTAACATATTTTCCTTCCCGCTCCGGCGCCTGCCCGAGCGCCGCTTCAGTTTCGTCTAAAGGCCAATTTTCCGCTTCATCCGCGCGCATAATGTTTTCCATCCCGGTTACCTGCGCGGTTGGCTCAATATTGCTCGTGTCTACTTCTTTTAATTGATCAATATAATTTAAAACATCAGACAGTTGGCTGCCGTATTTCTCTAATTCTTCATCCGTAAGCTCTAAACGAGCAAGGTCAGCGATGTGTTGAATTTCCTGTTTGGATAGTTTCATATACTTACTTATGCGAAACTACAAATTTTAATGCCAACCTACAAACATACGAACATGCACAAATTCGCAGTTCGTAGGTTCGCATAGTCATTCGTAGCTTCGCATCACTTAATCATCTTTAATAACTCTAAAAATTTTTCCTCATCTATAATCTTCACTCCCAATTTTTTCGCCTTATCATACTTACTCCCCGGCTCGCTGCCCGCCACCACATAATCGGTATTTTTGCCGACGGAAGCGGAAACATCTCCCCCTAACTCCCTTATCTTATCTTTCGCCTCATCGCGTGTCAAACCAGCCATTGTTCCGGTCAAAACAAAACTTTTGCCCTTAAACTTTTCACTTTTAACTTTTAACTTTTCACTTTTAACTTTTATGCCGCCGTCCCGCAATCTTTCTAAAAATTCAACATTATTTTTATCTCTGAACCAATCATAAACGCTCTTGCCCACAATTTCTCCAATCCCATCTATACTCTGCAGCTCCCCTAGCTTTACTTTCTGAAAATATTTGACTAAATTTCCTAAATTGCCAATTGAAAATTGCCAATTGAAAATTGCCTGCGCCAGCAGGCGCGCTGTTTCTTCCCCCACATGCCGAATGCCGAGCGCGTACAATAATTTTGGCAACTCCACCTTCCGGCTCTGTTGAATGGAATCAATGATATTTTGCGCTTTCTTTTCCGCAAACCGCTCCAGCGGCTCTAAATCGCCGGCGGTTAAATAATAAAGGTCGGCCGCGTCTTTGATTAAACCTTCGTTCAATAGTTGCTCCACGATTTTATCGCCCAAGCCCTCAATGTTCATTCCTTTTTTAGAAACAAAATGGATTATTTTTTCTAATCCTTGAGCAAAACACTTTTTATTCGTGCAATAAGTTGCCGCTTCCCCGGCGCGGCGCTCTACCGCGCTGCCGCAAATCGGGCATTTCTTCGGCATTAAAAATTTCTTTTCTTTGCCCGTGCGCAGTTTAGTTAAAACTTCCACTACTTCCGGAATAATATCGCCGGCTTTATGCACCACTACGGTATCGCCGATTTTTACGCCCAAGCGGGCGATTTCATCTTCGTTATGCAAAGTGGCGCGGCTGACCGTCGTGCCGGCAACCGCTACCGGTCGCAGGTGCGCTACCGGAGTCAGCGCGCCAGTGCGGCCAACCTGCACCGTGATGTCTTCCACGACCGTGGTCGCTTTGGCCGGCGCGAATTTGTACGCCAGCGCCCAGCGCGGCGCTTTGCCCGTATAACCCAATATATCCTGCAACTTTTTGCTGTTTACTTTTATCACTAAGCCGTCAATGCCGTACGGTTGTTTGTCTTTTTTGCCCGCCCATTCGTCGTGCATCTTTTGCGCTTCAGCTAAATTTTTACAATGCCGATATTCTTTATTTACTTTAAACCCCAATTTTTCCAGCAGCTTCAATTCTTCAATCTGCGTAGCGGGAAATTTTCCGGCAATCGCGTCAATATCATAAACAAAAGAATCTAGCTTGCGCGCGGCGGTAATTTTTGGATCCAATTGCCGGATAGAGCCGGCGGCGGCGTTGCGCGAATTGGCAAAGAGCGGCTCGCCCGCTTTTTTTCGTTCTTGATTAATTTTTGCCAAATGCTCTTTATTTAGCCACGCCTCACCGACGACAGTAGCATCTATTTTTTTAGCTCCCCCCTCCTTACTAAGGAGGGGGGCCGGGAGGGAGGTGGGGGCGAGGCGGAGGGGGACGCTCTGGATGGTTTTAATTTGTTCGGTTACGTCTTCGCCGATTTGGCCGTCGCCTCTGGTCGCCGCTTGCGTGAATTCACCGTTTTCGTAAATTAAAATTATTTTCAGCCCGTCAATTTTTACTTCGCAGGAGTAATCGAGTTTTTCTTTAATATTTTCTTTTTCCAAAATGCGCTGGATTTTTTCTTCCCAATCTTGTACTTCAGAAAAATTAAAAGCGTCCTGCAACGACCATTGCCGGACCGGGTGGCGGACTTTTTGAAATTTAACTATCGCCTGGCCGCCGATGCGCACTGTCGGCGAAGTCGGGCTTTGCAGTTCGGGGTATTTTGTTTCTAACTCGCGCAACTCGCGCGTCAGCGAATCATAAATCTGGTCGTCAATATCCGGCTTATCCAGCACGTGATATTGGTAACGCATTTCGTCAATTTGCCGGCGCAATTTGTCTATTCTATTTTTTATGTTGGCATCAGCTTTATTCATACTTGGTATTATTCTACCTTGAATTACGAAATACCCTAAACTGTCATTACCGCGGAGGCGGGAATCTCGTGATTATCAGAAAAAATCTGGATTCCCGCTTTCGCGGGAATGACAACAAGAGTAATTTTTGCTTATTTCGTAATTCAAGATATTCTAGCATTGATAACTGTATTATACCTATTTTCTTATAAAATTACCATAAAAAAAAGTCTGCGTTACCAATCTGGCAGACGCAGACAGCAGACAAAAAATTCGCAAATTCTCCCAGTAATCACCTTGCTTGCATGGCGATTACCGGATATTGAAACCTAAAAAATGGCTGTTCGGGGGTAAACTTCACCCCCTGCGCCATGTCCCCGAAGCGTAAAGTAAAATATATGCCGGGGACATCTAAATCTCCTCGGCAGGGGGCTTCTATCCTTACTTTCCCCCCGCTGAATCTTTTGACCAGCCGGCTAAGCTCGGCCAGCCATTTTTCATCCGCCTCCCCTTGCGCAAAAACTTTTTGGCAGGCGGTATAAACTTCCTCGGAAAATCCCAGCCGCGGGCATAAGCCCTTGGCCAAATCTTGAGCGGCAATATTATAAACTGCCGCCTCCTCTCCTCCCCATTCCTTAAAAGAATTTTCCTTAGGGAGGAACAAAAACAAAACTGAAGCTGAAAAAAACACAAAAAATAAAACTGATGCGCCCGTAAACTTTTTCATGATTCCACCTCTTTTTTAATGATCTATTTTAGAATTAAATTATAGCATAAAAAAAATATTCTGTCAAATTAAATATTTAATATAAATTAAGCTAATATTAAATAAATCCAAACACCTTCACCGCTGGGCATTCCTCCACACCAAAATTTGGTGTGGGGGTATTCTGGAAGGTGTATGGATAAATTATGCTATTTATTCTACCATCTTTTACAATATGGCACGGTCTCGGAAGTATGACTGCAATATTCTACTCCGTTTTGGCAGCAGACAAATATGTTTTGGTATTTGCTTGAAGAGCCCTGGCATTTGGTCGTGCCGGTACCGCATTCTTTTATTCCGTTTTTAGCGACGCATAAAGGCCAATTGGTAAAACCCGTGATAATCGTGCCGTTGATGCTTTGGCCGTCTTGATAACATACTTCGGTTGCTTTGTCGCAACATAAAGAAAGTTGGCTCATGTCTAAAGAGGAAAAAGCTCTACTCCATATTCCGCCGCTGCATTCAATTTCAGTATTAGTATCGCATCTATTGGCTTGAGTGCAAAAAGCGTAGCCGTTGTTTTTTTCTACGCCGCAGCCGTAATCCGGCCCGCAGCAAACCCCTTTGCCGCGCACTTCTGCCGTTACTGTGGCATTATCGTTTGGGCAAAATACATTAGGCGACTCGCAATTAGCCGGCGTTGCCTGACAGATGGAATTTCCCCAGCCAACGGGAACGCAAGCTTCATCTGCCCGGCAGCAATCAGTGCCGCAAGCGGTTAAACTAGCCGGGCAAGTTTCATTGTTAATGGTGCAAATGCGATTATTTTGGTTGCCGTAACAACTTCCCGAAGCGGTAGTTACGGCGCAATTTTGTTCCACCTGGCTGAAGTTACAGCTTCTTCCTCGGCCGCTGCAAGCGGCGGCGTTGATCTCGTTAATGTTTCCGACACCGGCGCATCTGTCAGCCGGACAACTAACCGGACTAATTACTGCCTTAGCGGCTAAAATGTTTTTGGCGCCCGTACTGCCGCTTTGGCATAAGTCATTGCTCCCATCATCAGCGCAAGCGAGGCATTGCCCGTACGCCGAGCAGTAACCGGCCGCACTACTACTGTCAATCAGGCAGTCTTTGCCGGCGGAATCACTAAGCGTGCTCATAATAACATTGCCTTGCGCGTAATTATCTCCGTCTAAATTATAATACAAATTACAAACGTAAAACTGCCCGTTGCATTCGGCGTCGGCGGCGTTACTAAAAAATTGAGTCTGCTCCCAACGGCAAGTATTATCTGCTCCGCCGTTTAGGCATAAAAAACCATGATTATCTCTGTCGCGCGGGATCTTTCTTTCCACCCGCCCCGTAACGCTGGCATCTAAACGAGCGGCTAAATTATCAGCGGCTAATTCGCAATTACGCAAGAGGTCTTGCCAGGGTTGGGTGCGGGCGGCAAAACAGGCGATAGTTTTCTGCCCATTTTGATAAGTAGCCGGAATAAGCGGGCTATTAACTAGCGGCGCGGTTTCAAGCGCGGCAGCGTTAGCATCACTCCCGAGGGAGGCTTGGCAGGTTTGGTTACAAACAACATTAACCGCCGTGAGCGGCAGTTGATTCCGTAAAGAGCTGTAAGTTTTGCCGTCTTTGGTCACCGCTTCCACATAGTAGCGGTAATTGCCGGCTTGAGTCAGCCGATCTTCAACATAATAAAAATTCGGCGGCAAAATGCCGTTATGTTGCGGCCCCATATCATTTAACCAGACAAACTCATTGTCATTCTCCATCCTCAACACGCGAAAATATTGCACCGTATTTTGATATTGCGGATTGGTGCGCCAGGCAATTCTTACTTTGGCCGGCTCGCTCGAAGTAGCGGATAACGTTGTGACTATTGAGCTGATAGATAAAATAATTGCCACCACCCCAGTTATTATCCAGTAATAGTGATAGTGAAATAATTTTTTCTTGCGCCTGTGCTTGCGCATAAACTTTTAAACCGTTAATTAGTAATGATGGAAACTTCCACCCCGGTGATAATTTGTTCGGCAGTAATATTTCCGGGAGTAATTATTTCCGTCTCATTAGAAAGCAATCCGCCGCTCCCGCCGGAATTTAAATTACCGGCCGCTGAATTCAAGGCAGGAGATGTTTGTGATTGCGTTAGCGCCGTTTGTCTGCTGGCTGAACCGCCGCTCCCGCCGCTGTCCGCGCCCGTAGCGCTAATTAAAGAATTAATGACGAATCTGGCGATGCCGAAAGCGGCTAAGACGATAATTAAGCCGATTACGCCCCCGGCCATTAATTTTTTGGCGGTGGCTATTTTTTCTTCGTTGCCCGCGGCGGTCATCCATAAAAAACCGGCGATTACAATTAAAACCACCGCGATAACGCCTAAAAAGGCCAAAGTGATGTTAATTACTTTAGCTACCGTGGCGCGCGGGTCCTGCAGCCCCAGGCCGCTTTGTTCCGCCAAACTTTGGACATTGGTAGCGTCGCCGCCAAAGAGGTAGTCGGTAGTAACCTGTGCCGCTAGGGCGGCTTGGTTAAAGTAAAAAAATATTCCGGACAACAATACTGCCGTTAAAAAAATTGACAAGAAAAATTTAGAAAACATAATGTTAATCCGAGCGTTCGTAGCTGACGCTGATGCTGCGGCGCGCCTCTCCGTAACGGCCGACAATGACAAAATTGTCCTTATTGGTCGCCTCGTTATAGGTATACTTAACGCTGTAAGTTAAATTGTTGCCGCCTAAATTATGCCAATAAGGAGCATCGTAAGGAGCGCTGCCGTAGCATACCGGCGGGCTTACATCCAATCTTAAATAGCCGCCGCTGCGGCAGTCAGTAAACGCCGCATAAGGGTCAACGCCGGATTTACGCGCGAGCCACAATATTTTTTCCGCGCCGCTTTCGGTAGCTAAGTAAGCCGGTCCGGATAAGCTGGAGGTGCGGGAAATTTGCAGGCCGCGAACCACTAATTCGTTGACGCCAAAAGCAACCGTCAGCATGCTGGCTAAAATTAAAATGGTAATCAATAAAGCGCTGCCTTCGTTATTTCCTGCACTCCGTGTCATAAATATAATTTTATCCAAACTAACATTACTGTTAAATTTATAAATTACCTGACCCCCCCAAGACTCCTTTGCCTTCGGCTTTCCCCCACCTCCCCGCCCTTCGGGCACCCCTCCTTATAAAGGAGGGGAATAGATTCCAGTTCCGCATTATTCCTCCCCTTGCTAAGGGGAGGTGGACGCCGCTTCGGCGGACGGAGGGGTCGTGTCAGGGAGGCGCCCCGTCCCGAGTTACTCGGGACGGGGCAGAGGGGTTAAGGATTTATTCAACATAATATCGGCTGGAAACGGTAGTTTGCATATTAATCGGCGTTCTGAACCGGCTGTCGGGAGAATTATTTTCAATCGTCATCACCACCGCCACCGCCTCCTGATAAGCCGGCGCGGGCTTAAGGGAAAATGCTAAATTCGTTACCGCCAATTCGTTGGGCGTCAACGGCAGGAAACTGTCGGCGCTGCCCGGCGCTACCCGCGAGATGGCAAAGGCGCCCCCGGTCAACTTATAAGTAACGCACTGGCCGGCTTGATTTTTAAATTTAATTTCGCTAGCCGAAACAAGCTGAAAAATTTTGCCCGCGCCGATGTCCGGGCAGGCGGGCAGGGTATCGTCGTTAACTTTAGCGTTGCGAATTTCTTTGGAGATGGATTCAAAAATATACTGGATGTTTTCCTGCGTATTATGCGCCGCGATTGCCCGTTTCTGCCCTTCCACCACGCTCTGAAAAATAGCGGTAGCGCTTACCACAATGATGGCAAAAATACCGACCGCCACGACCATTTCCAGTAAAGTAAATCCTTTATTGTTAAAACATGAAAGCATAAAAACATTAAAATTTAAATTTATGTTTTAATACTATCTCCAGTCATACATCTCTACCGTTATGCTGTAATTTTTTGCGCCGCCGCGTTCCTGCCATTGCACCGTTGAGGTGGCGATTAAACATTCGCTCTCAAGGCAAGACGCTGAATTGCCCGCTTCCATCAGACGGTAAAAGGGAGTTTGTTCTCCGGCGCCGCTGTGCCGATAAACGCCGTCACCGTCAATAATTAAGCGCGCATTGGCGTCGCTAACGCCGGTAACGTCAGCAAAGGAAATTACGCCTGAATTATTTTCCACCCGGTAATTGCCGTCGCCTTTCAGACCGTTGGCAGCCACCGGATTAGCCGTCATCTCCGCCCAGCTGACGCTATTTTGCCAGTTGCTGTCCCGCCGGTTGCGCGCTAATTCTATTCCTTCCTGCGCCAGCATAATCGCGATCAACTTATTTTTATTTACTTGGCTGGAAGTGACGCTTTGCATTACGAGCGCCACCAGCGGCAATAAGCCAATGACGATGATGCCGGCAACAACCACTACTTCCAAAACGCCAAAACCTCTGTCATTAAAACATAAAAACATTAAAACATTAAAGCAATTCTTTCGTCTTTTTATTTTTTTTAAATT
>PFAT01000022.1 GCA_002773575.1 Candidatus Falkowbacteria bacterium CG10_big_fil_rev_8_21_14_0_10_44_15 | reverse complement strand
GACGCCCCCGACAGGCTCTTAATTTCCGAAAACCGTATGAGGTATTTAATCAACTAATTAACCAACGCTGTTGCGTTAGAAGTTAGAATCCAAGAAAGTAAAATAAAAAATTCTATAGTGATTATGAGAAAAATCAACTCTTAATTCCCTAATCTTTCCGGTTATATGCCGCGAGTATGGTTCATCTAAATACCCCCGGTGAAATTTTAAATATTGTATGTATTTTTCCACCTTAGCCATACTCTTACTGTCTAGTTTTGAAATAAATTCAAGAGCCGGCTCTTCGCCGGTTTGGCTATTGATATAATACTTAACTTTATATTCCTCCTCATTATATATCATATATGATATTATGTCAAATGGCAAAAAAATACCGCAGTTTCCTACGGTATGTATTTGTTGAATTCTTTTTTCGCCGCAATGTCTTCTTTTATTTTTGGCAGCCGCTTCAGCCGCTTAAAAATTACATAGCCCCAAGCGCCTTGTCCGATAACCCAGAGCGCGAACCAAAAACGAGCCGACAAAAACGGCACGCTTTCGTAAGTAAAAAACAATAATAACGCGCTGATAATCGTGCCGGTTAGAGTAAAGTTATAACCGGCCAGCCAAAGCTTCGCGTAAAGCGTTTTTTTGTCGCGGTTATAACCTCGCCAAGTAACGACGATAGCCGCCAAAAAAATAACAGTAATTATTAACAGCGTCGTTTGCCAAAATGGCGTTAGCGGCCCGGGGTAAAGACCAAACCACAGCTTGAATGTTAACCAATTACTCATAAAATTTTTAATTTTTTAATTTTTAAAAATTAGGATTTAATGTTTGAGAAACACCATCCCAAAATGATACTCGCCGGCGTTGAATTCTTCCAAAAGTTCGAGCCCCAGCCGCTGGCAGACGGCTATCAAGTTTTCCTTATTAATGCGCTCCTCAATCGAAGGGCCGAAAGGAACGGCGATTTTTTTCCAGTCTATCACTAATAACTTGCCGCCGCGCTTTAACAGGCGCACCGCTTCGCGGATAATTTCGCTGCGCTTATCGGATTGAAATAAGATGTTAATGAGTAAGGCGACGTCCAGCGAAGAGCTTTCAACTTTAGTCGCTTTAAACATTTCCAGATTTGACCAGACGGTTTTGATTTGTTTGATGTTTTCCTGTTGCGCGCGGTGTTCAATGTTAGTTAAAACGTCTTTTAAAATATCAACCGCGTACACCGTCCCGTATTCGCCCACCGCCGCCGCTATCGGAAAGATAAAGTGCCCCGTGCGGCCGCAGCCAAGATCGCCTACCAGCATCCGCTCGCCGATTTGCGCTTTGGTGATGACGATTTGCGGGTCAATTAAAACGTTGCCGCCGGTAACATTAGTCATAAGTAAATAGTTAAATTACATTTATAGTATACAAGAATTGCCTATAAATCTCAAATATTAATAAAATAACAAAAAACAAATGACAAAATACAAACAAATCCTAAATAATAAATTAAAAATTTTAAACAGCGCGTTTGGATATTGAATTTTGGAATTTAAATTTTGTTTGTTATTTAATTTTTGTTATTTGATATTTAGCAGTTGTTTAACTGGTTTAAACGACTGCCGATGTATCTCGCACGGCCCGTAGAGCTTGAGCGCGTCTAAATGCAGTTTAGTCCCGTAGCCTTTGTGCCGGTTAAAAAAATAGCGCGGATATTGGGCGTGCATTTCCCGCATAATCCGGTCGCGCGTTACTTTGGCCAAGACGGAGGCGGCGGCGATGGAGAAAATAAGGTTGTCGCCGTTGACGATCGCCTGCTGGGGAGAGGAATAGTTGGGGAGCGGCAGATTGCCGTCAACTAAAATTATGTGCGGCTTAACTTTAAGCGCGCTTAGCGCTTTTTTCATGGCTAAAAAGGTCGCCTGCAGGATGTTGATTCGGTCAATGGTGGCGTGATCGCAAAGGCCGAGGCTCCAGCCAGCCGCGCGTTCCATGATTATTTTAGAAAAGTATTCGCGCCTCTCCGCGCTTAGTTTTTTTGAATCCGATAGCTTGCTTAATTCATCCGGTACGGCCTTAAAGTCAAAAATTACCGCTGCCGCCACCACCGGCCCAGCGAGCGGCCCGCGGCCGGCTTCGTCAACGCCGGCGATATATGTAAAACCTTGATCGCGAAGTTTAAGTTCGTATGACAAGTCTAACATGCGCAAATCTTAATTTTTAAAAATTAAAAATTAAAAATTTTGTTAGAACGGCCACCAGCTTTTTTTCTTTTTATCCGCCATAGCTTTAACAAGGGCGGACGGCTCCGCTTTAACAACATTGGCGAAAGATTGATTGGCGCCAGATTGTCGGTCCATCATCGCCTGCAGGCGATCCAGTTCTTCCTGCACCAGCGGGCTGTCGTATTCGCCGGCATGCGCCGTTTGCCCCGCGTAGCGGGTTGGCCGCTGATCAAGATGTAAATTAAAAGTAATTTGCCCGCCTTGCTCAAAAACATAACAATGCAGGCGCGGATAAAAATCGCGCGTCAGGCGGCGAACAAAACTGCTTTGGCCGCTGTGGCGATCGTGAATATAGGCATAGCCGGCGCGGCGGAGGAAATTAGGCGGAGATTCGCGGAGCTGGCTGGAAGAAATGGTAAGTCGCATAAATTAACCTAATTATTCTAATTACTCTAATTATTCTAAATAATTTCCCAATCGCCAATAGCTAACTATCTATTTATCTTTATTTTTCAATTTATTGTTGATAGAATTGAAGATAAGGTTTAACTCGTGTGCCTCCTGCCAATGCAGGCGGGCTTCATCTATAAATTCAGGCACAGCCGCGGCAACCATACGCAGCCAATGTTTTGTCTCTCGGGACTCTTTTTTGCAAATACCTATTTTATGTTTAAAATCTTTGTTAGACTCTGCGTCATCAGCTTCGCAATAATTCGCTCCCGTGCTTGTCCCGGAGCCAACTAATTGCGGAATAAGTCTTTGGGTGACTGAATTCACCGGAATCTTTTTTGCAAATTTAATAATATCTTCCCCAAACTTTGCCGTTCGTTTTTCCAAATCATAGATTCTCTTTTGGACGTTGGCATGGTTGGACATTTTTTAGGTCAATTTAGAATAATTAGGTCAATTAGAATAATTTTACTGTTTTTCCAGCCATCTCTCCGCCGCTATCGCCGCCATCCCGCCTAAGCCCGCGGCCGTAACCGCCTGGCGATAGGTATAGTCGGCGCAGTCGCCGGCCGCGAAGACCCCGTCTACATTAGTATAAACGGCATCCTTAACCGCCAGATATCCAAACTTTGGCTCCCGCTCCAGATAGTCTTTAAAAATTTCCGTATTGGGGACATGGCCGATGGCAAAAAAGAGGCCGTCCACCGCCAGCGTTGACGTTTCGCCCGTAACGGCGTTTTTTATTTTAAGGCCGTTTAACTTTTCTTGGCCTAAATATTCTTCTACCTCGCTACTCCAGATCACTGCTATTTTTTTGTTGGCTAAAATGCGCTTCTTCATAATTTCGCTCGCTTTAAATTCATCGCGGCGGTGAATGATATAAATTTTGTCAGCGAATTTAGTCAAAAAGCCGCTTTCTTCCATGGCGCTGTCGCCGCCGCCGGCAACCGCGACTGTTTTGCCGCGGTAAAAGAATCCGTCGCAAGTGGCGCAGGTGTGCAGGCCCCTGCCCCATAATTCTTTTTCTCGCGGAAGCCCCAGCGTGCGCGAGCGAGCGCCGGTGGCGATAATGACCGCTTTGGCTAAATATTGCGTATTGCCAACATAAACTTTTTTTATCTCGCCGCTAAAGTCCACTTTAGCGGCAGTGTCAAATTTTATTTCCGCGCCAAAGCGTTCGGCTTGCTTGCGCATATTTTCAATCAAAACCGGCCCGTCGATGCCGTCCGGAAAGCCGGGGTAATTTTCTACGAGCGTAGTAGTCGTTAATTGACCGCCCGGCTCCGGGCCGGCTAAAACCAATGGGCGTAAATCCGCGCGCGCCGCGTAAATGGCGGCGGTGTAGCCCGCCGGACCAGAGCCAATAATTATAATATCTTTTGTACGATTGCTATCCATGCGCGATAAATAAGTTAATAAACTAATAAATTAATCTATTTACATCTTATCTTAATTAAACTTTTTAATCAATTTCCTTGACTTTAAATCAATTTTCAATTACCATAACTATGTTATGAATGTAACTGAATTAGCGAGAAAATTAAAAATAACCACGAACGAGCTGTTTGACATTTTGCCGCGGCTTGGTTTTGATATTGGCCGGCGCGCCATTAAAATTGACGATCACATTGCTTATAAAATTATTGCCAATTGGTCAATTTATCAAAAGCAGTTAGCAACCTTAGCGCCGCCGTTAGCGGATGTTCAAGCGGCAGCCGAGGCGTTGCCGGCCAAAAAGACCGTTACTGTCCCCGCGACGATAACCGTACGCGATTTTGCCGCACTGGCCGGATTTAACGTCAGTAAAGTTTTAAGCGAACTGATGAAAAACGGAATTTTTATTTCCATGAACGAAAAAATTGATTTCGACGCCGCCTCCATCATTGGCCAAGATTTAAACATTAACGTCGTTTTAGACCAAAGCGAGCAGACGGCCGAGAGTTCGGACGGCAGTAAGTTAAAAAACATTATTGCCAGCCAGGATCAATCAACCCTGCAAGCCCGACCGCCGGTAGTGGTGGTGATGGGCCACGTTGACCACGGCAAAACGAAGCTTTTAGACGCCATTCGCACGACGCAGGTGGTTGAGGGGGAAGCCGGCGGGATTACGCAGCATATCGGCGCGTACCAAATTGAACAGCGAGGACAAATCATTACTTTTATCGATACGCCCGGCCATGAAGTTTTTACCGCTATGCGCAGCCGCGGGGCCAAAGTAGCCGATGTCGCTATTTTAGTGGTAGCGGCCGATGACGGCGTAAAGCCGCAGACGGTTGAAGCCTACCACATCATTGAACAGGCAAAATTACCGTTCGTCGTAGCGATTAATAAAGTTGACAAACCGGAGGCCGATATTGACAGAGTAAAAAGCGAACTGTCCAACCAACTAAACATCACGCCGGACGATTGGGGAGGAAAAATCATGTGCGTGCCGATTTCGGCTAAAGAAAAAACGGGCATTGATAAATTATTGGATGCGGTTTTATTCATCACCGAGATGGAAAAAAATAAAATCGTGGCTAACCCCAAGGCGGCGGCCGTGGGCACGGTGATTGAATCAAAAATTGATAAGGGCGAGGGGCCGGTAGCGACTATTTTAATTCAGAACGGAACTTTACGGCCCGGAGAAATTATCGGTTTTAATAATCAGCCGCTCGGCCGCGTGCGGATGATGAAGGATTATAAAGGGGAAACGGCGGCCAAAGCCATGCCCTCCATGCCGGTAAGAATATCCGGGCTGAAAGCGAGCCCGAGCATCGGCGACATCGTAGAGGTGATGCGGACTAACTCCGCCGCCGCCGGAGTGAGTAAAAAAATGCGCTTAGGGAAAATAAAGAAAGACAGCTTTAAGCCGTCTTCAACCCAGCGCCCGGCGCAGGCGGAAGAAGGAGCCAGCGTCAGGTATTTAAATCTGGTCGTGCGCGCCGACGTGCTCGGCTCCGTTGAAGCGATTGAAGAGGCGTTGGAAAAATTGAATACGGCGGAAGTAAAAATTAAAATTATCAAAAAAGGACTGGGCAATTTTACGGAAAGCGATATTCATACGGCGCTCGCGAGCAAAGCGATCGTTTTAGGCTTTAATGTGCAGGCTAACCAAGCGGTGCAATTGCTAGCGCGGGAAAAAAATATCGCCATCAACAGCTTTAACATTATTTACGAATTAGTTGATTTAGTAAAGCGGCAAATTGAAAACTTATTTACTAAACAGCTGGTTAAAAAAGAGTTAGGTAATATCAAGGTGCTGGCGATTTTTAAAACTAACGAGAGCGGCCAAATTATCGGCGGCAAAGTGATCAGCGGTTTGATTGAGCCTAACTCCAAAATTGAGGTATGGCGCGGGAATGCCGTCATTGCCGCCGGCGAACTTATTAATTTACAATCGGGCAGGCAGAACGTGGCTACCGTTGCCGAGAGCCAGGAATGCGGCGTTGAGTTTAAAGGCGAGCCGGTGATCAAAGCGGAAGACGTGCTCAAAGTTTACCGAGAGGAAGAGAAAAAGCAACCAGCGATATGAGCAGAAGAATAGAACAAGTCAATGAAATGTTGCGTAAAGAAATCGCTTTGATTATTGAGCGGGAACTGGAATTGCCGGGAGTGATGGTAACGGTGGTGAAAGTCGATTGCGCGCGCGAATTAGATTCGGCCCGAGTTTGGGTTTCCGTACTGCCGGATAATCAGACCGGCTCGGCGCTGCGGCGGCTGCGGCGGCAGCAAGGCTCTATCCGTTATTTATTAGCCAAAAAAGTTTTATTACGGAGGATGCCCCAGCTTATTTTTGTTTTTGACGATACGGAAAAAAGGGCGGCAGAGGTAGAGAGCATATCTCACGATCTGACCCCGGCGTGATCAGACCTCGCTTATGGATAAAAAATTTGTTTACAGTGAAATCATCAACAAGGTAACATCGGCTCAAAATATTTTTTTAGCCACGCACGAAAATCCGGACGGCGATGCCGTTGCCTCTCTCTGCGCCGTTGCCGAATGGCTGACGGCGCTGGGCAAGAATTTTTATCTTGCTTGCGCCGATGAAGCGGAGGCGAGCTTTCATTTTTTACCGCAGATAGCCAAAATAAACAAGCTGACGGCGAATCTTGATTTTTCCCGTTTTGATTTGGCGATAATATTGGATTGCGGCAGTTTACGCCGGACCAAAGCGGAGGCTGCCATCAAAGCCGCGCCCATCCCCATTATTAACATTGATCACCATCTTTCTAACGACCAATTCGGCGCTATTAATTTGGTTGACGCGGACGCCGTTTCCACCACGCAAATTCTCTATGAACTTTTTAAGTACGGGAAAGCAGACATCAGCCGGCAGTTGGCCAGTTGCATTTTAACCGGCATTATTACCGACTCGGGGAACTTTGCCTATGCGGCGACCAACCCTCGCACCTTTAAGGTAGCAAGCGAAATGATAATGAGCGGAGCTAACGCGCGCAATATTTTAACGTCTACGGCTAAGAACAAAAATTTAGCCACCCTCAAAGCTTGGGGGTTTGCTCTTAGCCGTTTGCAATATAACCCTAATTATGACATTGCTTATACTGTTTTGACCCGGCGGGATTTAGCCGACTTGGGCATCGGCAAACAGGATTTGGAAGGTTTAGCCAGCTTTCTCAATAATTTAAAAGATGCTAAAATAGTGTTAGTCATTTATGAGCTGGGCGACGGCCGAGTAAAAGGCAGTTTGCGCACCAATAGAGACGATGTGGATGTTTGCGTTTTGGCGCAGAGTTTCGGCGGCGGCGGGCACAAAAAGGCGGCGGGGTTTGAGGTAGAAGGCAAGCTAATGCCGGTAGAGAATGGTTGGAGAGTAGAATAACAAAAAGAAGTAAGAAGCAAGAAGTAAGAAAATTTTTATACTTCTGACTCCTAACTTTTTACTTTTAACTTTAAACTTTTATGCCCCTTATTCCCACAGTCATTGAAAAATCCCAATTCGGCGAGCGGGCGTACGACATTTATTCGCGCCTGCTCAAGGACCGCATTATTTTTTTGGGAGAGCCAATCACGGACGTGGTCGCCAACATCATCATCGCGCAGTTTTTGTTTTTAGACGCGCAGGACGGCACCAAAGACATTAAATTTTACGTCAACTCTCCGGGCGGCTCGGTCACGGCCGGCATGGCGATTTACGACACCATGCAGTATGTAAAGTCCGACGTTTCCACTATTTGCGTCGGCATGGCGGCGAGCATGGGCGCGATTCTGCTCGCGGCCGGCGCGTCCGGCAAACGGTTTGCTCTGCCGAACGCCGAGGTGATGATCCATCAAATTATGGGCGGAGCCGAAGGCCAGGCGGTAGACATTAAAATTCAAGCCGAGCATATTTTGAAATTAAAAGACAAGTTAAACCAGATTTTAGCCAAACATACCGGCCAGAAAATTTCCACTATTGAGAGCGACACCGACCGCGATTACTTTATGAGCGCGGAAGAGGCTAAAAAGTACGGAATTATTGATAAGATTATCAGCAAATAAGAAGGATTAGGAATAAGCGTTAGAGGGGCGAAGGGCGGTATCGTTAAAGGCGGTAGCGCCCTTTTGTAAAATTGTTTCCTATGTCATTCCCGCGAAAGCCATGCCTACCCTGCCTACCGGCAGGCAGGCGGCAGGCAGGCGGGAATCCCAATTTTTATACAATAAATACGAGATCCCCGCCTCCGCGGGGATGACAGAAAAACCATGATAAATTTTTTTCATTTATACTCTCCGCAACCAATCTTTCTCCAACTCGGTCCAATAACTATTTATTGGTACGGTTTTTTTATGGCGCTCGCGGTACTAGCGGGGTTGCTGGTTAGCGTGCGCGTAGCACGCTGGCACGGCGTTAACAAAGAGACAATGTACGATTTATTTTTTTACGTAGTTATTTTTGGTTTTATCGGCGCGCGCATTTTTTATGTTTTATATAATACGGCTTATTTTTGGCAGCATCCGCTGGAAATTTTTAAAATCTGGCAGGGCGGGATTGCGATTCACGGCGGGATTTTGTTTGGCGCTTTGGCGGTGTGGTGGTTTTGCCGCCACCTCACCCCAGTCCCTCTCCTTACTAAGGAGAGGGTGCCGAAGGCGGGAGAGGTCTTTTGGATTTTGGCCGCCATTATCGCGCCCGGCCTTGCCTTGGGCCAGGCGATTGGCCGCTGGGGAAATTATTTTAATCAGGAATTGTTCGGACTGCCGACGAGTTTGCCTTGGGGCATTCCGATTGAGTTTATTAATCGTCCGGCTGGCTTTGCCAGTTTCAGTTATTTCCATCCGGCGTTTTTGTACGAGAGCGTTGGAGATATCGCGATATTTATATTGCTGTTGCTAATGCATTGGTTTTTTACGCGTAAGGCAAGGGACGAGGAACGAGGAATGGGTGACGAGCCAAAATTGACAAGTAATGGTTACGTGTTACGTGTTACGTGTTACGTGAGTATTGTTATGTGTTATGCGTTGTTGTATTCAATCTTGCGTTTTGGTTTGGAGTTTCTGCGCATTGACCCGACCGCCGGCAATATTTTTGGCGTGCGGGCGACGCAAGGGCTAAGCGCAATGATTTTAATAATTAGTATTTTTTACCTAATTTATTTTTATTATAAAAAAATCCCGTACGATGCTAATGACGGGGAGTGATGGAACCACATTTGTTAATCCTTGCTTTTTTTTCTAATCTCTGGTACGATACAGCAAGCTATTAATATTAAAAAATAAAAAAGCAAATCCAGATAGCATTTTTGTCGTTTGTTATTTGATATTTGTCATTTAAAAAGATTATGCCTAACATCAAAGCGGCCGCTAAGGCCTTGAGAAAAAGTAAAAAGTTGCAGATACGCAATACTAAAGTTAAAAGCAATCTTGAAAGTTTCATAAAGAAATCGCGCAAGGCGATTGCGGCTAAGTCTGATACTGCCAAAGATTTAATTCAGCAAGCAATTAAGGCGATAGATAAAGCGGCGCAGAAAGGAATAATAAAACCCAACACGGGCAAAAGAAAAAAATCTCGGCTGATGAAAAAGTTTAATGCCATAATGGCAAAATAACCATTTTTTTTAAAAATAAAAGCCTCTCTGATGTCAGGGAGACTTTTTAATTGATATTAGCATATTAGATATTGGATATTAAATGCTGGCATCTTGAAAGTCCCACCAATATCCTAATATCTAATGAAACTGAAGTAAAATTATTAATTAGAGATTAGCAGAAAAAAGTAAAGTTAACCCTGTCAACCCGTCCCTTTGCCCGGTCTTTATTTTATAGTCCAGCTCAACTATTTGCCCCAAAACATTTTTTAAATAATCCAAACTAAAGTTGCGCGTCTGCGGTATCGTTTTCTGCACCACAAAGGGATGCAGCTTTAAGGCGGCAGCGATTTGTTGAGGCGCTTGTCCGGCGATTAGATATTCTTTAACTTGCAAAGTTATTTTAAATTGCCGCGCTACCAGGGCTAAGACTTGCTGCAGGCTTACGCCGGCATCCAGCTGATTTTCCAGTAAAGAAAAAAAGAGCGCTTTATTTTTACTGCCGAGGGCGTCGGTGAGCGCGAAAATGTTTTCTGCCGCCGTGCCGCTGACGAGCTGGCCCAAGTCGCCGGCAGTAATTTCCGTTCGGTTTTGCCGCTGGACGAAATTAGTCAACTTATCCAATTCATTGTGTAAGCCCCACAGGTCCGCGCCGCTGATGTTAGTCAGCAAGTTAACCGCCGCCGGATTAATGGCCATATTTTTTTTGTTCAGATATTGCTTAATC
Source organism: Candidatus Falkowbacteria bacterium CG10_big_fil_rev_8_21_14_0_10_44_15 (assembly GCA_002773575.1). GTDB lineage: Bacteria > Patescibacteriota > Patescibacteriia > Patescibacteriales > XYC2-FULL-47-12 > 2-12-FULL-45-10. The sequence continues at coordinate 911 of PFAT01000022.1, read as the reverse complement.
CACAACGACAGCTCGTTTGCGTTCAGCGGCTTAAACTGCTCGGAAAATTTTTGTTTGGCTAAATAATCAAACAATTGCTTGCGCGCCGCAGTCAACCGTTTTTCGCCGTATTTTTTACTTTCTAACTCTTTTGGTTCGTAAAAAATTAACGAATTTTCATTTTCGTCTTTCTCTATTTTCCACAAGTATGCCAACAGCGCTTTAAAAATAGTTTCCTCGCGGTGGCTGAATAACTCTTCAACGACCAGCAGCCGTTTTTCCGCCAGTAGCGAGGCAGAAGCGATTTTACTGTTGATTTCATCAAGGCTCGTTTTAGCGCCGTCTACTTTAACCACGTTGTTGCCCCGCGGATCGCGCTGTTTTTTAAATTGTTCAACCAGGGCGTTTAATTTTTGCCGGCTGCGGAAACTGTCGGCGCCGTAGAGGAAAATTATCATAGAAAAATAATTTTTAATTTTTTAATTTAAAAATTATAAAATTAAAAATTTAATGTTTGTAACTCTACTTTTTCCACCCTCTCCATCTTCTTGCCCAAAAATGTTTCTCCCAACTGCTTAAATCGCGTTGCCTCATCAGTCGTAAAAAAATGGACGGCCGGGACAGAGGACGGCTGTATTTTAAGTTCCGGATGGCGCCGCAAATAATTAGCTAAGCTAGTGGCGACTGTTTGCCCCGGGTCAGGCACGAACACGCGCTTAGCCATAAGGCGGCGGATATCAGCCAGTAAAAACGGGTAATGCGTGCAAGCTAAAATAAGCGCTTGCACTTGTTTGGTTTTGAGCGGCCGCAGATATTTTTTCAGTATCATTTTGGTTTCCGGCTTGTCAATCCAGCCTTCTTCAATTAAGGGAACAAGCAGGGGTGCGGTTTGCGAAAATACTTTTAAATCAGGGTTTAGTTTGTGTAATTCA
>PFAT01000058.1:11402-17563 GCA_002773575.1 Candidatus Falkowbacteria bacterium CG10_big_fil_rev_8_21_14_0_10_44_15 | reverse complement strand
ACTATACAAAAATCACCCGGCTAAAAATTGCACGGGTGGCTTTATATTTGTGGGGATTTTTGAAAAAAATACGAACGGAATTTGAGAAAAAATATAAAGAATAAGGCGAGGCGAAAGCGAAAGGGGGTCTGGGGGGAATTGAGGCGTTCGCCTCGCCGTTCGGGCTCGATCCCGTTCGTTTTTGGCGATTTCAAGTTTTTCCGGCGGTCTGAAAAGCCGCGACGTCCCGATATGTCGGGGCGGCTGACGACAAATTTTTTCTTACTTTAAATTGGTTTATATGGCTCTAATTCGTATTTTATTTCTGTACATAATAAAGGCTGTGTCTGTCTTAACAGACACAGCCCTAGTTCACCTGATATGGGTCAATGCTGGAGTTTTGGCGCCATATCTTCACAATCCTGTCGGGATTCAGACCGAAACCAAAGATAGGCGGAAGTCCTCCAGAAAGGGTTTTGGCGAGATCGGAATCTCCGATTCGCTCGTCGCCATCTGCAAGATTCCAAACCTTTCGCTGCTCGGCCATCCTCCTGACAAAATTGTCGTAGTCGTTCTCCTGGATGCCTATTTCAAAGCCTCCTTTCTGGCCCGGAATATACATCCTGCTACGCACAAGTTTGCAATCGTCGCGTTTGCAGACTGCATAGAGGGGCGAAGACCAAATCGGGAAACCATTAATGATAGTTGGCACGCCGGTCCTTTCCGCAACTGCGTTTGCCAATTCATCAGCCACGGTTTCAGGAGACGTATCTCCGTTTTTCACTAGCCCGGCCAGACGAATTAACTCCGCCACGCCTTTACCTGCAGTTAATACTTCTTCCGAAGCTAATTTGGTCAACTCACATACTCCGGCCGAGAAGTCCAACTCCAGCCAATTGCAAAATACGATGTTATCCGAGGCATTGTTCGAATCGCCAATGCCTTCCTCAATGAGCTTCTTTACCACATAGGAAAGCATTAGCTTTATGCGCTGTTTTCCCTCTTCCCAGTCAGTGTACGCCTCGTACCCCTCCAGGAAAGTCAGCTCCTTGTCGCTCCTAAACACACTCCCTATCTGGAACACGCGCTCGTATCCCATAGCCACAAGAGCCTGCATACGGTCTTCCATCGTCGTCCGGTTAAAACCTATTCTGTTGTTCAGATAAAAACTGGCGACAGGAAACGACTTGCCTCCATTGTAGTTCCGACCCAGAATAGGTGTCTGCACCTCGAAGTATTCTTCGGAGGTCAGGAAATGCCGGATGTGGTTCCGGACGGCCTGCGAAAAATGAAACTGTCCGCGTGCTTCCGGCAGAAATGCAGAAAGTTGACCGTTTTTCCCCTCCGAAACTTTCTTATAGTCCACCTCGGCACTCCATTTTCCAATAACCGTAGCACTTGAAACATCGATAGTTGATTCCCCTGACTTGGTGTAGATGCAATTCCCAGCGACCTCAACCAGATCCCCATTGTGAGGGATAAAATCTGAGTTCGGCTCAAAACGGCACTGCAATTTGAATCCGTTTGAAGACAAATCAGCAAACACCGACTTCCTCATTTGACGGACAGAGATGATTCTGCCGCGCACTTGGACACTGCTTCCTAGATGAGAAGCAAATGCCACACAAACTTCCTGAATTGACAACATGGTATTGCTCCTCTCTGTTCCACGGATTTCAAACCTGTGTGTTTTGTTAAGGTTCATTCTCTGACGCACGATGCACCAAAGCCATACTAATTTATAACAAATTCAATAAAAAATGTCAATCTTTTTACGACTGACATTTTTATTGGCTTTCCTTATCTTCTATTATGATTTTTGCGTTACCGCTGTTGCATAAATCCGATATCTTTTTCCGTTGCAATTTTCCCGTATGAGTATAAAGCAATTTGTCTAAAATAAATATTTTTTTAGGCCGACGATAATGAGGAATATTTTTCATTATCGAAAAATCAAATTGCACACAAGAAGCCAGCGCCACTTCTTCTCCATACTTTTTACTGAGTATGGATATAACCGCAAACTCCCCGCTCAAGCCCAATTTACGCAACTCGTGTTCCAGTTCAATGGGACTTATTTTTTCTCCTCCCCTGTTTATTATTTCCTTAATTCTACCTTTTAGATAATAATATTTTTTATTGTTTATTGTTTTATAATATCCGATATCTCCCGTTGCAACCCATTTTTTCCGCTCAATTTTATCTTTGCCCCAATAGCCATTAAAATTTGATTTGGAAGAAACAAACAATTCTCCGTCTTTTCTTTCTTCTTTTTTTTCGCCAACTTTTATCCTCACCCCGTTCAATGCCACGCCGACAGACGGCCAAGGAAGCATTACCTTTTTATATATATCTTTGCTTAAATTTGTTGGCAAGGTACAGGAAAAATTTGTGCTTTCTGAAAGTCCATATCCCTGCACTACTTTTACCCCCCACCCGAAAACAACCCCCGATAATAAATCAGGGCTCAATGGCGCTGCCGCCGTAAGTATATATTTTAATTCTTTGTATGGCTTCCAATTTTTATTGGCATGATAAATATCATATAAAATCGGTGGAACAATACTTAATATATTCGCCTTCTCCCTTGCTATTATTTCCAGAATATTTTGCGGAGTTTTATCAAATAATATCCACCTGCAACCCGTTACATATGTGGCGATCATTGCAAGTCCGTGCGCGTTGCAGTGAGTCAACAAAAGAGGACTCGCAAAAATTGTTTTACTATTTAAATTATGGTGCTTAATCAACGATTTTGCGTTTGATATCCAATTATCCCAGCTCAAACAAACTCCCTTTGGTACGCCGGTAGTACCCGACGTATAAATTATTGTGCTGATTTTTCCGGCCTTGTCTTTATCGCCATAATCTCTAATCATTTGCATGCCGCCACTATTGATTATAGCTTTGGCCCCGCAATCTGAAATTATGTAATCCAATCTGTCTTTATCATCCAGTGTGTTAGCTGGTACGACTATGGCCTTTAATTTATAGAGTGCTAAATATGTTACCACAGATGAGGGCGAATTTGGAAGTTGAACTATAATTCTGTCCTTACTTTTAATACCTGCTCGGCTTAACTCGGCAACCTTTAAACCAACTCTTTCGCCTGCCTCCTTAAAGGTTAATTCTTCTTTAAGCGACCCCTGCTCATAATATTTTATCCAGGTTGAATCTTTCATTTTTGACTGGATATTAAAACAGATTTTAAGGCATTCATTGAATGCTGAAGTTTTTTCCATCTTTCCGCAAAAGTGATACGCATAATTACATCGGCGGCGGCGTATCCATAACCTCCGCAAGGCATTATTAAGGTGCCATTATTCATAAGATCGCTGGATAATTCAAAGTCTGTTTTTGGATATTTTATTTTTACCGTTAAATTAATACATGCTCCGCGAGGAAGAATTTCTACGCCCGGCATTGATTTTAATCTTTCGATTATATAGTTTTCTCTTTTTTTCAAACTTGTTTCCACTGGTTTAAAATAATCGATACCCGTTTTGATATGCTTCTCTTCTAAATCAAGTAATTTACAAATAATTGTGTTTGCCGCCCTGGGCGCATTGCCCATAAGACCGCTCAACCTTCCAATCACGCCCGTCAATCTGTCGCCAAGAATTTTTTTATCTGCTATGACCCAGCCCACTCTATATTCCGCTATTCCCCTCTTTTTTGAAAATGAATCAATCCTTATTACATTTGGAGATTGGACCCATTTGCTATAATTCAAACCAAGCTTATCAGAAATAAAAAAATCTTGAATTTCATCTATAATCACATAAATATTTTTCTCCTGGCATATCTCGATTAAATATTTCAAAAGTTTAGAAGGAAAATATTCTCCATTCGGATTATTTGGGTTTGTAACAAAAATCGCATTTGGATTTATTTTTAAAATATCGTCGATTTCATCTGTGGTCTTAGGTGTACTGCCCATAGATGGTTTAACAAAATCAAAACCTACGACATTAACGCCCAACATATTTATTGCGCGATGAAACATCTGATAATGCGTGGGCCCGATAACAGCAACGGTAAAATCTTTTGTTTTGCCTTTCCTAAGATCGGCAAGCTCTTCAATAACAAGCTCGACTCCGGACCATGCTCCGGCCACAATAGCTATGTTTTCCGGCAAATAAGATGTTTTGTGTTTAAGGTTCTCCACCTTACAAATTTTTTCACGCACAGTTACATCTCCTATTTCCGGACCATATGCATATGAAAGTTTATCTCTCTTTTGTCCCAAAAAATAATAAATTTCGCGGTTTAACATAAACTGCGGACGCGCAAACGCGCCCCTATCCAGGGAGCTTTTTATTTCTCTGAGATCAATATATTTTTTAATTAGATGATAATAGTTACAAAAAGAACCTACAGATTTCAGTATGTCTTGAGAATTTTTTAAAATGTATCGTTTTTCTTCTGATGCCACATTTTTTATTTTTTAATTTCTCCGCAAATATTCTCGCTCATCAACTTTTTTATTTTGTCTATTTTCTTAGTTTGGCCAAGGCACCACATCAGTTTTGTTGTGGCGGATTCCTTTGTCATATCTTTGGCAGAAATCGCCCCAGCTTCAATTACTAAATGACCTCCCCTATATTTATGTTCGACTTCTCCATAAGCGCACTGAGATGCTATAACAACCAGCTTATCATTCTTTGTTAGTTTTATTATTGGTGAAACCAGATTATCAGAAATATTGCCGTCTCCATATCCCTCGATAACAAACCCCTTATAATCAGAAAGTGCATCAAATAATTTTTCCGAAACTTGGGGATTTAATTTAACGGTTGCCACGCTTCTGTTAATTTTAGTATTCAGCGACAATTCACTATTTTTGATTTCCTGTTTATTGTTGTAAAATATTTTCCCCTCTTTTATTTCAGCAAAATATGGAAAGTTTATACTTTCAAACGCGGCTATTTTATTTGTAATAACCTTTGATGCCCTACATCCGTTAATTACCTTACCATTAAAAACAACAAATATGCCGCCGTATTGTTCGCAGGCGAAAGATATGCTGTCTGCCAAATTTTTCTTAGCATCCGAATTGTCGTTCTCAACAGAAATCATTGCCCCGGTAATGACAACCGGTTTATTAATTCCTCTCAACATGAAAGACAGCATAGACGAAGTGTAAGCCAAAGTATCCGTACCCATAGTAATAACAAAGCCGTCAAATTTATTAAGCGATTCTGCTATAAGCTTAGCGATTTTTACCCAATCCTTATGAAAAACTATGGTTCTCTTCATCAGCTGAACAGTTTCTATTTTTGCAATCTGAGAAACCCCGGGCTCTTTTGATAGCAAATATTCGAGCGAATATTTCGGAACCAATCCTTCTTCAGAAGAAGAACAAACTATAGTCCCACCGAGACCGACCAAAAGAATTTTTTTCATATTTATATTTTTTATTCAACGCCAACAAAGACCTTGGCCTCATTATTTTTGAAATCGTAAACGCTTTTCTTATTCATAAACCCAGAAATTAAACAAATTATCAATCCGATTCCCACACTTGATACAGCCGACAACACAATAAGATTAACATTCCCTGTAATGTTTGCGTAAATAGAAATTGGCAAACCAATTAACAATGAAAACGTAATCGCACAAAATGCTCCGATAGAATTCAATCTACTCCAGAAAAGGCTCAATATGGTCGGAAAGAAAGCGGCGGAAGCCATTGCTCCATATATTAAAAAAACCCATAAAAGTTGTGGCTGCATAAGAGCTATGCCCGTGCCAATCACAGCCATAGATAACATAAATTTTCTTGATACGCTCAATAATTTTTTATCATCGGCTTTTCGATTAAAATATTTTTTATAAATATCCATAGTTCCCAGAGAACTAATCGCGCAATATGCAGAATCGAGAGTAGAGGAAAGCCCAGCAAATGCCATAAATACGAACAACACCAATGCTGCTTTTGGTAAAAAATATCCTATCGTTAGCGGACCAACCATTTGCGGGTCAGCAACTTCAATAACTGAAGCAAATTGCGGATTTGCAGCTACAAAACCAAGGAAACTTAATGTTATGGGTACTAAGCCGAACAACAATCCTCCTATTACAAATGTTTTTACAATATGCTTATATTTTACGGCAAAACCTCTTTGAAAAAACATCTGATCTCCTATCGGGCCCGAAATCAAACCAAACGTAGTAGCTAT
>PFAT01000058.1:0-11371 GCA_002773575.1 Candidatus Falkowbacteria bacterium CG10_big_fil_rev_8_21_14_0_10_44_15 | reverse complement strand
ACCCGTCACCCCGCCGAGACCTCCTGCAACCACAGACAGTCCTCCTGCCTCAATGACAACCCATGGTACCAAAATAAAGCTAACTACTAAAATCATTAACATCTGTATTATGTCCGTTAGAATAGAAGCTTCTAGCCCGCTAATTAAAGAATATATAAGAGCTATTAATGACAGAGACATCACTGCCAAACTGAAATTCATACCCGTTAGAATATGAAGTAATATGCCTCCGGCCAAAGAGTTTATTATAATCGCGCCAAGCTGATAGCCGAAAAATATAACTAAAAAAGCGAGGTGAGTTTTTTTATCATTGTTGTAGCGTTTTAATATAAATTCCGGTAAAGTATATCCCTCTGGCATTAGGCGTCTCAATCTTATAGCTAGCGGGGCGAAGACGAAAAAACACAATATATTGGGCACTATAAACCAAAAAGCGCCCGCTATGCCCTGCGTATATGCTTGTAAAGAAACTATAAATATCGCTGGGGCCCAAATCCAGCTGACAGCAATGCTAAAAGCACCCCGCCACCAAGAAACTTCACGATTAGCAACTAAAAATCTTTCGTTGCTAATCTTTTTCTTCTGCGTCAAAAAATATACTACAGATATCATGGCCACTCCAAAAATGGCTAAAATTATAAATCCTTCGCCTTGTGTAATTAAATTCATACTAATCAATATTAATAATGATTAATGTTTTAATATTTTTATAGAAGCAAAATCACCATTAGCTTTAATTTCTGCATTACCACCAATAGGAAAAGTAATTTTAGGATCCGTGTGCCCAAAATCAACATTGGCTATTACGGGTAAATTATCCAATTCTTTTTTAGTCTTTATAATTTTTACTAAAAGATCGTTTGTCATCTGGCTTTTATTCTGAAATCTGCCTATTACCATTCCTTTAACTCCTTCAAAGCCGGGTTGGTGTATGAGCGACTGCAAATCCCTATCAAAAGTGTGTGGCAACGACTCGTCGTCATCTTCAATAAAAAGAATGGAATCTTTTAGGTCTGAAAAATACTCTGTACCCTGCAGTAAATTAAATGTGCATAGATTTGCTCCGATTATCTTGCCGGATGCTTCGCCCGCATTAATAACCAAAAAACCTTCGTTGTTGATTAGATTTCTGTTTTTTTGGTCTTTATACCAAGGATCATCGCTCCAGTTCTCACTTGGTTTAATTTCGAACGGCTCTTCTGAAAGCAGACATTTCTTAAAATATTCTAAAGTATAATCGAAATAGAGTTCCTGACCAAATGTCGAATAGTGCGGTCCAGAATAAGAAATTAAACCTGTTTTAGTTAATATTGCATTGTTTAATGCTGTAATATCTGAATAGCCGCAAAAAATCTTTGGATTATTTTTTATTATATTCCAATTTATATAACTCAAAAGCTGGTTAGAATTAAATCCCCCAATAACAGTTAAGATGGCTTTAACATTCTTATCTAAAAATGCCTCGTGAAGATCTTGTACCCTCGATTCGATATTGGAAGAATTAAAGTCATCAACCTCCTCAACGTGCTTTCCAAAAGTTAATTTAAAACCCAATTCGGAGAATCTTTTGTTGGCGACGTCTCTTCTATTATTCAAGACAATAGCCAAAGATCGCGAAGGGGCTATGATCCTTATTTCGTCTCCTTTTTTAAGTTTTGATGGATATGTTGACATATTTTTGATATTATCTTTAATCTTGCCACTTTTTTCAAAAAAACACAATACCATTCTGTACTAAATTTTTAACGCGATACAACATTAGGAGAAGCTAAAAGCGCTTTGGCTATTTTTTCAATATTTTTCAAAGATACATTCCTGATGCTACGCTCAATGTCGCTGATGTAGGCGCGGTCCATGCCGGTTTTAGACGACAATTCCTCCTGCGACATATCTTTTTGCAGCCGCATTAATTTTATTTTTGCACCGAATTTTTACTGGATAGTGTTAATATATAGATGAAACTTATTGACTACATAATATCATTTATCTATAATAAACATAGACTATTAGTTAGGTCAGTTTGGGGTGGTGGCCGGGGTTAGCGGACGGAAAAACAAAAAAAAGAAAAGTTTGTTTTTGGCTGACCTAAAATTCGAGACGATATTTTTTTCAGGTTCTTTGGCAGTTTTTAAAAACGAATGGGCTCGGGCCCGAACGGCGGGGCGAACGCCTCAATTCCCCCCGTGCCCCTTTCGCTTTCGTTCGCCTTTAAATAAATTCCTTATATTTCCTTTTAAATTCTGTTCGGACTTCGCCGTAAAATCGGAGCCAGTCAGGGCAAAGTGCCCAACGCGAAGCTAAATTCCATTCGGATTTTGCTAACAACGCAAACTTTCTGCCTTTCGGCGCGCGGGAGCGCAGAAGTCAAAAGCAAACTTTTCTTTTTTTCCTAAATTGTATGAAGTATTTTCTCTACGCCCGCAAGTCAATAGACGACGAAAACAGGCAGATACTTTCTATTGAAGCTCAATTAGCTGAATTAAAAGAATTTGCCGCCACAGAAAAACTGGAAATCGCCGCCTCCTTCCAGGAGGCAAAAACTGCTAAAGAACCTGGTCGAATTAAATTCGGCGAAATGCTCGCCCGTATCGAAGCGGGCGAGGCAGACGGTATTTTAGCATGGCATCCGGATAGATTAGCACGCAACTCCATAGACGGCGGGAAAATAATCTATCTCGTTGACAAAGGGAAAATAAAATCTCTCAAATTCCCTACTTTTTGGTTTGAAGACACGCCGCAGGGAAAGTTTATGCTTTCTATCGCTTTTGGACAGTCTAAATACTATGTTGATAATTTGAGCGAGAATGTAAAGCGAGGCATTAGGCAAAAATTAAGGCGCGGAGAATATCCGGGCTGGGCTCCGGTCGGCTATCTCAACGACTACAAAAGCCGCACTATTTTGGTAGATGAAAAAAAGCATAAACTGGTAAAAAATATTTTTGAAACGTACGCGACCGGAGAATACCCGCTTAAAACCCTTTCCGAAAAATTCTACGAACTGGGCCTGCGCGGAAATATGGATAAAAAAATTTCTCCCAACGCCATGCAATGGATTCTAAAAAATCCTTTTTACTACGGCGTGTTCAAACACAAAAGTGAAATCTATCAAGGAAAACACGAGCCAATTATCAGCAAGAAACTTTTTGACGAAGCGCAGCATATTTTAACCAGCCGCGCCAAATCGCATAAAAAGAAAATGCATAACTATATTTTTACAAATCTGATGACCTGCGGCTCTTGCGGCTGTGCGATTACGGCGGAAAAACAGAAAGGTCATGTTTATTACCGCTGTACGAAAAAGAAAAGCGCCTGCGAGGAAAAATATTTGCGTGAAGAAAATTTGGCGCAGCAGTTGCGAGAGCTTTATCAAAAAATTTCTATTCCCGATGATTGGGCGGATAAGATGATTGAGAAATTAAACGAGGAACAAAAAAACAGCACCCAATCATCCGTTGCCCTTGTAAATTCCTTTAAAGAAAAAATTTTTACGATTGAGAATAAGTTGGATAAACTGCTAGACTCCCATTTAGACGAAGTAATTAGCAAAACCGATTACCTCAAAAAGAAAGAGCAGTTTATCAACGAAAAAATTTCTTGGGAAGAAAAAATTGCTGAAATTTTAGGCAAGGGCAATAATTGGCTCGAACCATTGAGAGATTTTATTTTAACCTCTAAATCAGCCAAAAAGGCCGCCCTCGCGGACGACCTCTCTGAAATCCGAGCATTCCTAAAAAATATCGGCTCGAACTTTAGGTTGAAAGGCAAAAAGTTTTTGTGGTTAGCCAATTTCGGCTGGGATTTGGCTGCGCGTAGCGCAGCTTATCCTTCGTGGTGGGCCGGGTAGGATTCGAACCTACGTAGCCGTGAGGCGTGAGATTTACAGTCTCATGCATTTGACCGCTCTGCCACCGACCCTCATCCAATTATCAATTAAAAATTACGAATAACAAATTGCGCGCTTCCAGAGTTCATTCGTAATTGTTAATTAATTACAATTCATCTATTTGTTTTTTCATCTCCCCCAGTTTCCCGTTTTCCGGATTTATTTCTTTCAGCGCCTTATAAGCGTCCAACGCCTCGGCTTTATCTTTGTTCAGTATACTCAAATTAAACATCGCGTCAAGATATTTAGGATTTTTAGGTTCAATTTTAAGCGCCTCTTTTAAGCATTTGGCCGCTTCTTTGGGCTTATTGAGCGCCTCATGCACCTCGGCCAAATTAAAATAATTCTGGCCGTTAGTGTTGTTTAACTTTAACGATTGCGTGTAGTATTCCCGCGCCCGCTCCAGTTCGTTGTTCTGCCTCGATACCGTCGCTAATTTTTCGTATACTTCGGCGTCTTCAGCGGTGAGTTTTAAAACATGTTCCAAAGTTTCCTTAGCTTCAGTCAGCTTCCCCGCTTCCAAATAAAGCTGCCCCAGCATTTTAAAGGCAGCGGCGCTTTTACTGTCGAGACTGATGATGTGAATATACAATCGTTCGGCTTCGTTATAGTCTTCTTTTTTCTTCGCCTCTTCCGCCGCTAAAAATAATTCGTCAATTTCTGAAACGTTTTCCTCTACTTTTGTCGTTTCGCGCGCTAACTTTTCCCGAGCGGCCAAGAGCCGGCCGTATAAACCAACCGCCCATTCCCTAATTTTACTGAATATCGGCTGGCCGATTTTCCGCAACCATAACCACCAGCGGCCAAAATTACGCTTCAAGCGGTTGGTAATGATTCGCTGTTTAACCCGCTTCTCTTTTTCTTGAGGCAAATTAGTCAAGTCTACGTTAGCCACCGCCGGCAGTTTTCTCTTGATGATGTAAATAATTACGCTGCCGCAAACTAATATTAATAATAGGGGGATAAGATTGTACCACATAATCAATTATCAATTATCAATTATCAATTACTAATTTTTTAACTGATAATTAATAATTCGTAATTCGTAATTGTTAACTGACTTAGGCTTTTCCCGCCGAGCCAAAAATTTTAACGTGTTTTTCCACTAATTCCTGAATCGCGTCAATTGAGGGCGATAATATTTGGCGCGGGTCCGTTTCGGTCGGGTTCGCCTGTAAGGTTTGCCGCAAAAAATTCGTAAACGCCCGCCGCAAGTCCGTATCAATATTAATGATTTTTACTCCTAACTTGATTGCCTCCGCCACTTCTTTTGCGTCCACGCCCGAGGCGCCGTGCAATACTAAAGGAAGCTTGACTTTTTCCCGAATGGCTTTCAGGCGCTTTAAATCTAAATGTTCCTGGCCGGCAAATATGCCGTGCATGTTGCCGATGGAAACCGCTAAAGTGTCAACGTTCGTGCGCTGAACAAAATCGGCTGCTTGCTCCGGGTCAGTCATGTATTCATCCGGTTTGATTAAATTTTTTTCTTTTTTTACTAACCCTTCTTTGCCTAAGATGGTGCCGACTTCCCCCTGCGCCCAAGTATTGCGGTCATGCGCGTATTCTACCGACTGTTTGGTCAAATTAACGTTTTCGTCAAACGGCAGTTTGGAGCCGTCAATGTGAATGGAAGAAAAGCCGGCGCTGATGCATTCGGTTACGCTTAAAAAATTACTGCCGTGGTCTAAATGCAAAGCAATCGGCACGTTGGTGGATTCGTTTTTAGCTAAAGTCGTAACAACATGGGTGATGGCTTTCAAGGAGGCGTATTTTATCGTTGTTTCCGAAATTTGAATGATAATGGGTGAGTGCTGGGCAACCGCTCCCCGAATAATGCCTAAAGTGATTTCTAAATTTTGCGTATTGAAAGCGCCAATGGCGTAATCGCCCGCTTGCGCTTTGGAGATGATGTCTTCGATGTGAACTAACATAAAATTTTGGATTTTAGATTTTAGATTTTAGATTTCAGGACTAACTGTTGGAGAAAAATCTGAAATCCTAAATCATAAATCTAAAATTGCTTTTGCTATTTGTTATCTTAAATTTTGTCACTATGATTAATATTTTATATACTAACTACAATTTGGTAAAATTCCTCTGCCTTTAGACTTGCCCCGCCAACCAATAGTCCGTCAATGTTATCTAATTCAGAAAATTCGGCCACATTCGCACTATCCACGCTGCCGCCGTAAATAATCCGAAATTGCTTGTTAATGATATCAATGCCGAATAAATCAACCAAAGAGGCGCGTATTATTTCGTGCATGTTTTCCGCATCCAGCGGCGTAATTACCTGCCCCGTGCCAATCGCCCAGACCGGTTCATAAGCGATAATTACCTGTTGCTGGGACAAAAGCTGAATGCCGCCCAAAGCTTGCTGCAATTGGTCCACGATTACGTAATCGCGCTTGCCGGCTTCTTTTTCCTTTAAGGTTTCGCCGATGCAGACGATGGGAATTAAGCGGCTGTCGGATAGAACCTCTTTTAACTTCTGATGAATCATCTGATAATTTTCTAATAAATACTGCCGCCGCTCGCTGTGCCCGATAATAACGTAACGGCAGCCGGCTTGCTCTAACATTTTAACCGATATTTCGCCGGTATATGCCCCCCGCTCTTCCCAAAAAACATTCTGCGCTCCCAACCAAATTTTACCGCCCGCTAAAATTTTATTGATTTCGGCAATCACAATCGTTGACGGGCAAACGACCACTTCTTTGTCTTCTGTTCCACTTTTAAATTTAACTTGGTATTCTTTGGCTAAAGCTAAACTGGCCGGCATGTCTAACTTCATTTTCCAGTTGGCGATGATGATTTTTTGTTTAACCATATATATTAGTTAATACTACCCGCTGGCAGTATAGCTCTTACGAAAACAAAAGGCAACATCTAAAATCTATTTCGGCCAGACATAATTCTCATACGCCCAGTTCACCAGCGCGTCCGTGTCGGCAAAACGCGCGTCCACGCCGTTGCTGCCTAAAATTACGGATATAATTTCACGGCCGTTTTGAGAAAACTTGCCGGTAAAATTAAGCCCCGCGCTGCCTAAGGAGCCGGTTTTGCCTCCTAAAACCTGATAACTTTTTGCCCCGCCTAACAAATCGTCCGTACTCTCAATCACTCTGGTTTTGCCCTGCTTAGTTTTTAAGACATAACGCGGCTGCGTAACCGCCTGCCGTATTTCTTCGCTGGCTAAAGCGGCGCCCGCGATTTTAGCCACCTCGGCCGCGGTTGATTTGTTATTAGTGCTTAAACCAACCGGGTCAACAAAATTCGTGTCTCGCAAACCTAAGGCCTGCGCTTGCTGGTTCATCTGGGCGACGAATTCCTGTTCGCTGAATCCGAGCGCGTGCACCAGCGCAATCGTGGCCGTATTGTCCGAACCAACCAAACTCGCGTACCATAAATCTTTGACGGTAATTTTATCCCCCCAGAACAAATTAATTCTCCCCCCTTCCCGCCTGTCTTCCGCTTGCATCACATACTCCTGATCAAAGTCCGGCTGGTGCTTTAAAGCGACCAAAGCGGTTACCAGTTTAGTGATGCTGGCTAGCGCCGCCTGTTCGTTGACATCTTTCTGATACAAAACTTTCTGGCTTTTAACGTCAATGATAACAGCGGCGCGCGCGGCAATTTCCGGCGCTTTGCGGTAAACGCTTTTGAGTACGGGCGCAATCGGCTTATCTTCGGGGGGGGGGAGCGTCAGAGACGCTTGGCCTGCGGCCGCCGCGTTTGCCTGGACGCCAATTTTACCACCCGTTTCGCTTGCGCCCATAACCATCCCCGCCGGCGAGGCGACGCTCACGGAGGTGGACGCCTGCGAGTTAAAGATAAAAAAATTATTCCGCGCGAGCGCCACCGGATTAGTGTTAGTAACGATTAAAGTAATAGCGACTAGTATGGTGACGAGGATAATCATGGAAATAAATGACAAATTTCTACTGTCTAATTTCTAATCAAATCCCAGTTCTCTAATGACTAATAATTTTCGGCATTAGACATTATGGCATTGGGATTTATTTAGAATAATTAGGTTAATTAGAAATTAGATATTTTACTGTTCTCCTCTTAAAAACTTTTCTATATTTTCATTATTCCTCAAACTTTCATAATCCGGCAGCTGCCTTACGTCGGCCATCCCCAAGTACCTCAAAAAATCCAGAGTAACCGTATAGCACGTTTCCTTCTTTTGGCTGTCGGCCCTTTCTTCCACCAAGCCCCGTAACATCAGGTTGCGCAAAATAAGCGAACAATTGATTCCGCGGATGCGTTCCAACTCCCATTTCGTTATCGGGCCGCGGTAAGCGATAATCGTCAATGCTTCAATGGAAGGCTTGGTCAATTCCGCGGTGGTTTCCGCTTTGATAAAATTTTGAATAACGGCCGCATTATCGCCGCCCGTAACCATCTGCGCTTCGCTCGCGCTTTTAATTATCCGCACTCCCCCGTTTTTGTCCTGATAATCTTTAATTAATTCGTCCACGGCGGCATGCGCGTCCTTAACGGAAATTTTTTCCTCCACTAATCTGACGATGTCTTTGGCCGCTAGGGGTTTGCCGGCGATAAATAAAAGGGATTCTATTTGAGATTTTAAACTTGTGGACATAATATTTCTAAATTTTTAAAATTTGAATCTCCTCAAACAACTCCCCTTGCCTGGCTAATATCGTCCGCTGCTTCATCAGTTCCAGCAACGCTAAGAAACTAACGATAACGTCAACTTTAGTCGCCGCCTCGTTAAGCAAACGGCTGAAATTAAGTTTATTTAACTTCTTAAGCAAACTCTGGATTAAGGACATTTTGGCTTCAATGTTAACTGCCGCCGCTAAGGTTTTCTCCTCCAACTGTTCTTCCGTTTTCAGCCGGCCGATTAATCCTTGGTAGGCTTGCTTGAGCGCCCGCGCCGTAACGTTTTTAGGCGGATAAAAAAATTTTTCTTCGGTTAATAATTTTTTATTAAACTGCCGCGCGAACATCCAACGCCGCTCGCCTAATAGGCCGGTAATTTTTTTAGACGCTTCCAAAAAATCTTTGTAAATTTTTAACTGATTCTCAAAATTCTTAATTTCCGCCTCTTCCTCTTCGGGCAACAAAAACGGCAATAATGTCTTTGATTTTATTAATAACAGCTTGGCCGCAATCACTAAAAAATCGGCTAACTCCTCCGGGTCAATGCCGTTCTGCTTTATCCGCTCCACGTACCGCTCGGCGATAGCCGCCAAACTAACTTCGGTAATGTCAAGTTTTTGCTCTTCAATCATTTCTAGCAGCAAATCCAGCGGCCCTTCAAATTGTTGTAATTTAATATGCATAGCAGTAAGTGAGTAGTGATAAGTGAATAGTGAACAGGAATTATATTATAAGTTTTGTGCTTTTTCCATGGCAGCGACAATGCCACAAATAAGTCTGTATCCTTCAAAACTGATTACTTTAATATTGTTAAATTCTGCCGATGTTATATAGCCTAAGTCTTTGGCAAGGATTAACTGATTCTGTACTTCAGTGGATGAGCCGCGCGCCATGATGTAAAACCTTATTTTATCTTTAAAATAGTACCTGCCAAAACCCTCGGCGATATTGGATGTTATGGATACTCCCGCTCTGCGAATCTGCGAAGTTAAGCTAAACATCTCATCTTTAGGAAATTTTTTGGTGAGTTGATAGATTGCAAGAGCCAGCTCGTGATTTTTCTGCCAGGCTTTTAAATCAGTAAAATGTTTAATTTCCGTTGGCATATTTTCTCCTTCTCCCTTTTCACTGTTCACTTATCACTGTTTACTTTTTTTTCGTCTTACCCCAAAGCTTCCCGCCTTCGCCCCCTCCATCTTCATAAAATCTTTCACCGCCATCTCAATTGAATGGTTAAAGCCGCCGGACGCAAAAATGGCTTTTTTTAATTTTACCAATTCTTTTTCCACCACTACCGGCACTTTGTGCAGCTGCCCGAAAGCGCTCACGGTTTCGTTTTTTAATTTTAAAATTTCCTGCACGATTTTTTCGCCCGGAATTTTAATCGTCTTGGCTTTTTTGCCGTAAGCTCCCGTCAGGCATTTGCCCAGTTTATTAAAGTCAACCTGCCGGTCGGCGGGCAAAACAACGACATAGTAATCCTTGTCCGCTTTGACTAAAAGAGATTTCGCCACTTCTCCCAGCTTTTTGCTTAATGTCTGGGCGGCGTCATAAGCAGTATACACGGTTTTGTGCTCTAAAATTTTATGCGGCACGCCGGCTTTCTCCAAGTACGCGATGACTTTTTTGGGTAATTTGGCTTTTGGTTTAGACATATGTTTTGTTGATAAGAATATAAAAAAATTAACCGACTAACTGGATGACTTGCGTAACTAATTAACTAAGTAACTAATATTATTATATCTTACTTTAACCATTCGGGCAAAATGCTAAATTTCCCCCTGATTTACCATTTATTTGACAAACTGGACTTTTTTAATCTAAAAATAGAGACGCGCCATGGCGCGTCTCTACAAATATCCAATATCTCAATATCTTGAATTTAATACCCAGGCACTCTCTCTGGCACTACCCCCTTAATGCCGATATCATCCTGCGCTTTTTTGGAGATACACTGGTAGCCGGCGTCGTGCTGCCACTGCGGGTCAAGATAATAATCGTATTGTTCGGTGTCGGATTTCTTGTTAGAAGTCTGAAAGTCGGTGCAAAGCTGGTATTTGTTGCCGCTGATAATTTTATATTCAAATTGCTTTTTAGTCACCGGGTTAGCGGCGTTGCGTTCAATGGCGTATAAATTGTCTTCCAATAATGCCGATAAATCGCGCGGCAAAACTTTTTTCTCACGGTAATAAGCGTCAACGCCGCCGGCTAAACTCATCAGGCGGTTTAACGCTTCGCCGTCTTGGCGCAGGCGCCGCGCCTGCGCCGGCGACTCCACAAAAAAGAAACTGGCGATAAAAACCGCGAGTACCATCACTAACGTGGCGTAAAAATAAACGGTGATGACTTTATTTTTTTGCCCTTCCGCCTGTTCGCGCCGGATGTCGTAAAGATAATAAGAAAAAACAACCGCGGAAATTATCAACACCGTTACCGTTTTAAGCGAGAATTTTAAAGTCAATTCGCCGTTTAAAAAAACATTGATTAAAGCGATGAGGTAGCCGATAACGACGACCGCGGCGGCAAAGAGGATAAAATAAGTCAGCCAGCGCCGCACGCCCGCGTCTTTCGGCAGCGCGCCGCTAAACAAATTTTTGTTGATGCGCCAAGCGCTTAAATAATAAACCGGCGCGGCCACGATGATCGCCGACATCGCGAAACGCAAGGCGTTCAGGTCGTAGCGCATCTGCCATTCTTCCACGATGTCCACAATGTTTTTATTGATGATTTGAAAAATGACGATGCCGACCGACACCGCTAAAAACCCTAAAGATACGAGCGACAAGAGATAAAAGAACGCAAATTTGGCGGAATTGTTTTTTTCAAACATAAGCGTTTAAGGTTAAATTAAATTTA
>PFAT01000033.1:11518-11743 GCA_002773575.1 Candidatus Falkowbacteria bacterium CG10_big_fil_rev_8_21_14_0_10_44_15 | reverse complement strand
CGGCGGCAGTAAATTCCAGCGGCTGGATACGCCCGCTTCTCCGCTTATTTTGCCGGCGCGCTCCGAAAGCAAACTTAAATCAAAAGCGGCGGTCGGCTGGGGGTAAGGAAATTTTACGATGCCAAAAACTAAGGCGATGCTTAAAACTGCCGCGCTTAAAGTAATGCTCATACTCCAAAAAATATCCTGCCAATTTTTTTTATCAACCAATAAACCAATAAACCA
>PFAT01000033.1:0-11425 GCA_002773575.1 Candidatus Falkowbacteria bacterium CG10_big_fil_rev_8_21_14_0_10_44_15 | reverse complement strand
AAAAAAAATCCGCACAAAACCGCTTTCCATCACGGTAATCTCTCCCACGCCGGTAACGCGAATCCAGGGGTATAATTCATAAAGAGCAACGATTAAACTGTGGGAAAAGGCAAAAAGCAACCCCAAAGTTTTGGCGCTAAGCCAAATTACCGCCGCGCTAAAAACCGCTGACAACTCCCGCCAAAATTCGCCGCCGTTTTCTTCGCGCTCATTAACGACATCAGCGAGAGGAAAAATCATTAACCAATAAATCCAAGAATTGGCGTCAAAAAAAATATTACTGAATTCATTGCCGCGGAAATATCCATTTACTATCCCCCACCCAATGGCTACGCCCAATAAGCCGTAATAGCGGCCGAAAGGCAGAGCTAATTTTGCCAGCATTGAACGATAACCTTCTCTGTTCCACAGCACCGTTATTTTAGCGAGCCAAACCGACATTACCACTAAAAACAAAGCGATGCGGATGGAAATAATTAGCCCCCCTTGCTCAAAATAAAATAAATAGCCTTTGGAGCCGATAAACAGTTCCCCGAGTAAAATCAGCAGTCCGTACTCTAATTTTTGTAAAGATAAAAGCAAGGTCAGTGAGACTATAACAAAAAAAGCTATCTGCCTGAATTCGGGCGACAAAAAACTACCGAACGAGATTAGCTCTGCCAACGCAATAAGTAAAAAGTATAATCGTAATTTTTTAAGCATAGATATTAAATATTGGATATTGGATATTAAATGCTGATATCTTAAGATTGCACAATATCTAATATCCAATATCCTAATATCCGTCACATTTTAATGTTTACAACTTTGATTGTGTCCTTTGTTTAAGCCGCAATAACTGCGTAATCCACGCCAATGCCAAGCTATCAATGCTCGCGAGCCGCAACATAAACCACGCTAAGCGATGATGATATTTTTTAAAATAAGTCAGCAAGCCGCGGTTAAACTGGCGTTGTTTAGGAAAGCTTAACTGCTGGGCAAAACTTTGTCCTTCGTAATGCAGGACGCGGCTGACGGGCGTATAAACGATTACGGCGCCTAATTGCCGCAGACGCTTGCAAAGGTCAACGTCTTCCCACCAAATAAAGTAATCCTCCGACCAGCCGCCGATTTTATTTATCATGTCCCGGCGCGCAAAAATAAAAGCTCCCATTACTTGCTCCACCTCTTGTTCGCGGCTATACTCAAAATTTTTGGCTAGATACTTTTTTAAGAAAGGCGGCTGCCAAAAGTGATGCAGTTTATATAAAATCCAAAGTTGGGACCAAAAAGTCGGGTCGCGCTTAATGTTGGGCTGGCGGTTGCCTTGACCGTACTGCAATTGGCAGGTACAGGCGGCGATGCCGGGCCGCGCTTCCAGGTAATGAAACAACAGGCGCGGCGTGTTTTCCACGAGTTCCATATCCGGGTTCATAAACAGCGCGTATTTTCCCTTGGCCACCCGCAATCCTTGGTTATTAGCGCGCGCAAAACCGGCATTTTCCTGATTAAAAATAACGCGCAAATTTGGCTGCGTAAAGCTTAAATCATTGAGCATCTGCACCGAACCGTCAAGGGAAAAATTGTCTATCACAATCACCTCATATTCAAGGTCGCGGGTAAAAATAAAAATAGACTGTAAACAGCGGTACAGCAAGTTACGGACGTTCCAATTGACGATGATAATGCTGACATCCATAATTTTTAATTTTGCCTGCCCGCAATGCAAAGCATAGCTTTGGCAGGCGGGTAATTTTTAATTTTTAAATAAACCTTAAATCCTAATGTTTAAAAATTAGAGCATTAAAAATTATTTAAAAATTATAAAATTAAAAATTTAATTCATGTTTTCTTTTTATCACCTCCGCCGCCTCCTTATACTTCTTCACTTCTTTCAGCCACGGCATAAATTTATAGGCCCAGTGCGGCAGCCAATGCGACATCGTGCCGTGTTGAGTATTAACGGTAAATAAATATTCCGGCACCCAAACGCCGATATGGCCTTGTTTTAACAAGGTAAGCCATAAATCCCAATCCTGCAAGCGCTTTATTTCCGCGTCCCAGCGCCCGGCATGTTCGCGCCTGATTAAAGAGGTGGTATGGATATACGGCATTTGTTTTAGTTTGTCCGCGTCAAACGGCCAAAGCTTGAATTTTTTACCCCCACACCTATTAAGATATGGAGCTTTAAGAATAAAAGGAATATTATTCAATAGGTGTGGGGGTGAACCGTAAACAAAGGACGAATACGCGTAACTGACGTTTGGATTGTCTTGCAACGGCTTATGCATTTTCTCAAGCATCTCCGGCGCTCCCACCGCATCCGCGTCCCAAAAGATGATAAAATCACCGCGCGTCTCTTCGAAGCCGCGATTGCGCGCCGCGTTCGCCCCTTGGTTATTTTGCTGAATTATTTTACAGCGGATTTTTTTATCCCAAAATTTATGCTTTAAACTTTCCAATGCCACTGCCGTCCCATCGGTGGAGCCGTCATTTACGATAATGACTTCATATTTTTTGTACGTTTGGCTTAAAACAGACGCCAAGGTTGCCTGAATTTCTTCGGCTTGGTTATAAATGGGAATGATTATGGAAATTAACTTATTTTTAAACATACTTGTTTTAATGCTTTCATGACTTTCTCAACTTGCACCTGCCAATTAAACTGTCGCGCTCTTTCTCTCCCCTGCTCTCCCAACTTCTTTCTCAAACTTTCGTCTTGAGCTAACTTAATTATGGCGTTAGAAATTTCCTCAACGCTTTCCGGATCAACCAACAGCCCGTTGACGCCGTTCTGTACCGCGTCGCGCACGCCGCCCGAATCGCCCGCGATTACCGGTTTTCCGTACGCGTTCGCTTCCAGGTACACTATCCCGAAACCTTCAAAATCTCCGTCAATATTGCGCGCGGGCATAATGAAAATATCACACAACTCATACCATGAGTTAACTTCGGAGTCATCAGCATTGGTTATCAGCAACACGTTATTTTGGATGTTATGTTTAGATATTAGATATTGGATGTTGGATGTTGCCGGACCATTGCCGATGATTACATAGATGAGATTTGGACATTCTTTCAGTAGAGACGCGCCATGGCGCGTCTCTACGGTAAATGCCTCCAGCACTTTATCAACTCCCTTACGCGCCACTAGCCGCCCCACCTGCAACAAAACTAGCTTCCTCTGCAAATTATACTTTTCCTTTATTTGCGTTATGAGTTGCGCGTTATCCGTTATGCGACGATCAACCCCGGGATTAATAACTTCTATTTTTCCCTGTTCAACGATTTCTCTCGCCAACTTTGCCGTATAACTATTAGCCGCGATTATTTTCTGCGCGCCGGCTAAAATTTTACCCGTTAATTTTTTCTTCCGCGGCACTTTCAAGGCAGAGGTCAGATCTAGGCCGTGCAAAAAAACAACATAATTAAATTTAACTCCGGGTACTCGGGACAGCAGCCAAGCGACGGTGCCGAGCGGCAAGATTTGGCCAACCAGCACTATTTTTATGTCAAACTTTCTGATCGCTCGCCATAGATGCCATAGCCCAAACAGCCAATGCGGCTTAATTAACTTTTCCCCCGCCAAAATTTGAATTTCGCCATCCGGCCAGTATTTAACTAAATTGCCGTAGTAATTGGCAACGCCGCCGATAGCGGGAGGATACTCTAAGGTAAAAAGCAAAACATTGCTATTTTGTTTTAATGTTTCCATGTTTTAATGTTTACACATTTTTTCCAACAAGTGAATTTTTAATGCTAACCACATCGGCATTCGTATAGCCCTTAATAACATATAAAGAAACAAAATAAATAAACCCGCCTAAAGGAATGAGGAGGAAAATATTAACGCTTTCCCTAAAATAAAACAAAAGAATGCCCATCAAAACGGCGGCGGCTAAAGATTTCAGTAAAACTTTAACGATGGCCCAGGGACGGTAACTGATAATTTTTGGCACCCAGATCAGCCCTAAAGCCAAAAGCAAAATATTGGTGGCGAGCACCGTGATGCTGGCGCCGACGGCCTGTAATTTTGGTATCAAAATCAAGTTCATGACCACGCTGGCCGCGAGCACCGCCGCCATGTTAGCGCCGTTGATTTTTTGTTTGTCGCAGGCGTTCAAAAGCGACCCGACCGGGTACGACGCGAAAATAAACACGAGGCTCGCAATGATGATTTGCAGGGGCAAAATTGAGCCGGAGTACTCGGATTTAAAAATTAAAATTAAATTATCCGCCAAAACGATAATGCCGGCCGATATCGGCAGCGCGATAATGATTAAATAATTCATGGCCCGTTCAAAAGTAACCGCCAGCTGTTCTTTGTCGCTTACGTTATAGGCGCTCATGGCGGGATACAGAGACGCGACAAAAGCGAGCGGTAAAAACTGCAAGGCAAAAGTTATTTTAAAAGCGACGCTGTACAAACCGACGAATCTGTCGCCCGCGAGCAGGGATAATAAGATGCTGTCAAAATAGGTATAAAATCTCTGAAAAATGCCATAGAAAGCGAACGGCAGCGCCATCGCCATCATATTTTTTATAAAATTGTACTTAAGCGCGGGCCAAAGCGTTAACCGCCACTTAACCACAACCAAACTGGCGGCGTAACAAAAATTCAACAAACTGGCGATTACTACCGCTCCCATCAGCCAGCGCAAGCTAAAACCGGCTTTTAAAAAAGTTACTCCCAAAACCAACGTTATCAGTTGATAGCCGGCTACCGCAAAACTTTCGTAGCTTAAGTTATGGAAACCGCGGCTGACGGAAAAAAATACCAAAGTAAAGGAATCTAATATCATCGCCAGCGAAGAAAGATACACCAAGTCTTTGGTTAAGGAGGGGTAGCCCATGAGATTAATCAGGGTAAAAACAATTGCCCCGGATAAAACCGACAACATTAGCTTTAAGCCGATGATGTTTCTTAAATAGTTGTAAGCTCGCTCCTGATGCTTGGCGACTTCGCGGATGAGCACGGACGACATGCCGATATCAATAAAAATAGAAAATACGGTGGTAAAAGAGATGGCGAAATAATATTTCCCTAAATTTTCCGGCCCGATGGCGCGCGCGATAATGATAAAGTAACCAAAAGAAATTATTTTTTGCAAAATCAGCGCTAACGTAAAATAACTGGTATTCTTGGCGATGTTTATTATTTTCATACCTACCAATTATAAATCCCGCGTACTCGGGACAAATATACGAATATTAAAGATATTGTTTACATTATACTTATATTTCTAAAAATAACAAAGTTGCTCTATAGTAAATATCCCGCAGTGCTGCGGGATATTTTGTGGCGTATTTTATGTTATGCGTTGTGTAAAACTTACCGTTTGCTCCATTGTTCGGCGCGCCGCGCTTTTTTAAGACCCGGCTTTTTTCTTTCTTTCCGGCGCGGATCGCGAGTGAGCAACTTTTCCGCTTTTAAGGCGGGCTTCAATTCTTTGTCAATCATTATCAGCGCCCGCGCCAGGCCGTGCCGGACCGCTTCCGCCTGACCGCGCTTGCCGCCGCCGCGCACGACAATTGAACAGTCAACTTTATCTTCTAAGCCGACCAGCTTCAGCGGCGTCAATACCAGTTGGGCATACTCGGCTATCGGAAAATATTCCGTAATTTTTTTGTCGTTAATCGTCATCGCCCCTTGGCCGTTTTTATACATTCGCACTTGGGCGACGGCTCTTTTGCGCCGACCGGCGGCAAAGATGTATCTTCCTTTCAGCTCGATTGTTTTATTTTCTTTTTCCATAGTTTAAATTACACTATTTTTAATCTTTTTATCATCCCTCGTCTTAATTTATTTTTTGGCAGCATGCTCCAAACGGCCCGACGCAAAACGGCGCCCGGATTTTTGGCAAAGACTTCGCTTACTTTTGTTCTGACTAAGCCCCCCGGATAGCCGGAATGCCTTTTGTATTCCGCCTGCTTTAATTTTACTCCGCTAAATTTAGCCTTAGCGATGTTAATCACGGCCACGCCGCCGCCGCCGTCAAGGTGCGGCTGATACTCCGGCTTGTTTTTACCGCGCAAAAGAACGGCTATTTGCGAAGCGATTCTGCCGATTGCTTTATCCGTGGCGTCTATTGTTTGCGGTTGTTGGTTGCTTTTATGTTCCATATTTAAACTAGTTCAATCTGCGCTAAAACTGCGCTATCGCCCGCTCGCCGGTTAAGTTTGACGATTTTAGTATAGCCGCTGCTCCGGTCCAGATAGCGCTTATTTATCGTTTCCATCAGTTTCTTGATGGCTAACGGCTGCGGCAAAAGCCGCGCCAGTTTGCGGCGGGCGGTTAAATCATTTTGCTTACTGACAGTAATCAACTTTTCTACTAGGGGGCGCACGGCCTTGGCTTTGCTTTGCGTCGTCTTGACTTTTTCGTAAATAATAATACTGGCCGCTAAATTACGCAACATCATTTCCCGCGGCTGTTTAGTTCGTCCCAAAATTTTATTGCTTTGCCGGTGGCGCATACTTATTTACAATCTAAATTATTTATCCAGACACCTTCCAGAATTCCCCTCCGCCAAGATTTGGCGTGGGGGTGAAGGTGTTTGAATTTATTCCGCTTCTTTTCCCTTGGAGTCTTTCTTTCTCGCGTGCTTCTTTTCTTTTGGTTCAGCGGCGCTTTCAACCGCAACGGCTTCCTCCTCGGCCGGAGCGGCAGCGGCGCCTTCCTCTTCGCCCACCTCTCTTTTGGCTTCAGCTAAGACAAAAGAAAACTGTTCAACCAAAATTTCCGCCGCTTGCTTAAAAGCTTCCCTAAAACTGACGGTGCCGTCGGTTTTTACCTCAATAATCAATTTATCCCAATCAGTCATCTGGCCAACGCGGACGTTTTCCACATTGACTTTAACCACTCTTACCGGGCTGAAGATGGAGTCAATTTCAATGTAGCCGACCTCTTTATTAGGAGTTTCCCTGCCCTCAATCGGACTGTACCCGTATCCGCCAGCGACAAAAATTTCCATCTCTAAACTGCCGTTCGCGTCGGTTATTTCCGCGAGGTGCAGCTGGGGATTAATAATTTCAACTTGGCTGTTTTTAGTTATCTCTTTGGCGCTTACCTTTTTTTCTCCTTGCGCTTTCAGTTCTAATTTGATGACTTCATTTTCTGCGCCAAAAAATTTTAGACGCAAATTCTTTAAATTTAAAATTATTTCTAACACATCCTCTTTAACCTGCGGCAAAGTAGTGAATTCGTGGCTGGTGCCTTTTATTTTGACCCCCACCACCGCTGCCCCCTTTAACGACGACAGCAACGCCCGGCGCAAGCCGTTCCCTAAGGTTATGCCGTATCCCGGATAGCAGGGCTCAATCGCTATTTGTCCGTGGTTAGCGTCTTCAGTTTGGGTAAAGATTACTTTTTGAGGTAAAACTATTTTGGGCATAAAATTTTAACTTTAATTATATATAAAATCCAAATAAAAATTAACCGGCTGCTTAAAAATAATTCCCCTGCCGGTTAGCGGCGCGAATAATATTCAGTAATCGCCTGCACATCAAACAGCTGTTCCACTCCGCTTGATTGGGGGGCGCTTAACACTTTTGCTTCTTTTTTGGAGGAGTCAAAATAAAGCCAGCCGGGAATGGCGGCCGCTTTTAATTTACCCAACTGCTGCTTAAAATATTTATTGTCGGCGCTGTGGGAGTGCAAGCCGATTATGTCCCCGGCTGTAACGGCATAAGAAGGAATGTTAATTTTCTGGCCATTGACCAAAAAGTGCCCATGATTGACTAATTGCCTTGCCTGGGCGCGGCTGCCGGCAAAACCTAAGCGATAAATGACGTTATCCAGCCGCCTCTCCAGCAATACTACCAAGTTTTGCCCGACATCTCCGGAAGTTTTAGCGGCTCGTTCGAAAATTAAACGGAATTGTTTCTCCAACACGTTATAGCTGACCTTGGCTTTCTGTTTTTCCGCCAGCTGCATGCCGTATTCCGTCTGACGCTGCCTTCCTTTGGGGCCATGGACTCCCGGCGGATAATTGCGGCGCCCGAGCGGACATTTGTCAGACTGGCAAAGCTTTACTCCTAAACGGCGGCACATTTTGTGAGTGTATTTTTTCATAGATAATAATTAAACTCGACGCGGCTTACGCGGCCGACAGCCGTTATGAGGAATCGGCGTTATATCCTTGATGTTTAAAATATTCAAACCGTTTGCGTTTAAAGCCCTGACCGCTGATTCGCGCCCGGTACCGACGCCTTTGACGAAAACGGCTACCTCTCTCAACCCGTACTCCTTCGCTTTATCAACGGCTTTTTTGACGATAACCTGCGCCGCGTAAGGCGTTGCTTTTTTGGCGCCTTTAAAACCGCAGGCGCCGGCGCTCGACCAAGCTATCGCGTTGCCGCCCGGATCCGTCAAACTAATAATAGTATTATTATAAGTGGCGTTGATGTAAGCCCGCCCCGCCGCTACCGTCTTTTTTTCTTTCTTTTTCCGGCGGACGGCGGCGGACGGCGCTTTTTTTCCTTTAAGATCTTCTTTACTTTTTCCGCCGGCTTCGTCAACGGCGCTCTGGACATCAGCGCCCTCGCCCTCCGGCGGTTCAGCTAAAGCGGCGTTTGTTTTTTTTTCTTCAGACATAAAAATAATCTTTGGTTGTTAGCTTTTTAAGTTTTCTGGGCTGACGGACGCTTACCGGAAATGGTGGTTTTTCGGACGTTGCCGCGGACCGTACGAGAATTGGTTTTCGTCCGCTGCCCTCTGACCGGCAACCCTTTACTGTGCCGGATGCCGCGGTAACAGCCGATGTCTTTTAAGCGTTTAATATTGCTTACTACTTCCCGTCGTAAATCGCCCTCCACTCGATACTCTTTTTCGATAATAGCCCTTAACCTGTTTACCTCTTCTTCGCTTAAACTATGCACTCGGGTGTCGCGCTCTACCTGCGCTTTTTGCAATATTTGGTTAGCGCTGGTTCGGCCAATGCCAAAAATATAGGTTAAGGCCACCTCTACTCTTTTATCGTTAGGAATGGTTACGCCCGCTATTCTTACTGCCATAGTGTTCATCAATTATCAATTATCAATTACGAATTTATGAATATTTATTTTTTAATTCGTAATTCTACATTGAATTATCCTTGCCGCTGCTTATGTTTAGGGTTTTTACACAAAACATAAACCCGCTTTTTACGGCGGACTACCTTGCAATCCTTACAAATTGGTTTAACTGACGCACGCACTTTCATAAATTTACAGTCGGTAAGTAATCCTGCCCTTTGTTAAGTCGTAAGGGCTCATGGCTACTTTGACGCGGTCGCCGGGCAAAAGCTTGATTTTATTCATTCTCATCCGGCCGGACAAATGGCATAAAATTTCATGGCCGCTTTCTAAGCTGACGATAAAAGTTGCCCCGGGCTTCAGCTCCAGCACCTCGCCGACTGCTTCAATAAAATCTTTAGCGTTAATGATAGAATTCTGGCTGTTGTTTCCCTCGGGAATATTAATTGCCCGCGGTGGCTTGTTGTTGTCTGTCATTCAGGAAATACACCCTCACACCCTTACGGATGTGGCCGTACCCGTTTCTTGGGGTGCGAGCCTAAACGCCATTCTGGGTGTGGGGGTAAATAAAAAAACTTAAAAAAATTCCTCCCGCAGTATTGCGGGAAAGAATTTTACCGAATCGATAATGATTGGTTACTAAATATATCTTAGCTTTTAATTTCGGTTGTGAATTTAAGCTTATTATATGTTTTCCTTTAAAATATGTCAAGTGCCCATGCTTACAGCGCCTGCAGTTTCTTTACAATCGCTTCTTTGGTCGGCTGGTCGCTAACGATATCCAGTAATTTTCCATAATATTGCTTGGACTGTTCTTTATCGCCGATAGTTTCATAAATGAGAGCTAAACTGTACAAAGCGTTAGCGTGCTTTGGGCTTATTTCAATGACATTTTTAAAAATCGCGTCCGCAACTTGCAAATCGTTGTTGAAAGTGACGGCTTGATTTGATTGTTCTTCCTGAACGCTTAATTTTTCCTCCTGAATGACTGTCTGGCCCCGGTCGGCCGCGGCGGCGATTTCTTTGGTTTGCTGCTGCTGCAAATTTTGGCTGCGCACGCCGCGGTTAAAATACAGCCTCCCTAATTCAAAACGATAGTCTAAATTATCAACCGCCAAGGTTACGGCTTTGCCTATTTCTTCAATCGCCTGATCGTAATTATTTAACTTTTCGTAAGCAATGGCGATGCCGTAATAAGCGGGCGCTAAATTGGATTTCTTGCTGATTGCCTGTCCGTAAAATTTTATCGCTTCGGCATAAAATTTATTTTTTTCTTCGGCCCCCGCCTCTTGGTTAGCGTGCGCCATGTTAATTAAGGCTAAGCGGACGTAAGCAACCGGATTATCCGGTTCCAGTTGCGTCACTTCCGTGTAATATTTCTCCGCCCATTCCAGCGCTCCCGCGATGTTGTAAGTAGCGGCGTTTTCATAAATTAACGCCAGCGACTCTTTATTTACCACGCTGTTCGGAGTTAAATCAACCGCTCTTTTGCCGGTCAGAATCGCGGAACTTAAATAGTTTTGGATGCTGCTGACGTTGGCTGACTGGCCTTTGTTCGCTTCCTGATTAGCCATCACTATGTATAACCGCGACAGCCGCAAGTAATATTCGTCTTGATAATCAGCGGTGGCGATCGCCTTATTGAGGTAGTTAACGGCTGTGGCCGAGTCAGCGCCGTTAGCTTTATTGGCGTAAAAATCGGCTAAATAAATTTTAAAACCGCTGGTGAAAAGCACTACTACGCCCGCGCTCACTAAGAGAAAAATGGCGGCTAAGGCGAGCGCGTATTTAGGCGAAGACCGAAAGGATAATTTTAACTCCTTAAATTTCTCCGGGTAATTAATAACTACCAAAGCCATTGTCAGCGAGCCTAAAACGGCAATTAATAAAATAATGCTGCCGGAAACCGTCAGCAAAGCCGCGTTGGCGGCTAAAACCACTAAGCTGGAAAAAACCCCCAATAAAAATACTTTGACTTCTTTATTTTCGGAACGGCTTAAGGCGATAAACACGATGCTCAATAAAATTAAACTGATGATGACGAGGGAGGCCGTTCCCAAAATGCCGACGGTGGCCAACGACTCAAAAAAATTTCCGTGAGCCGTATCAAAGCGGACGTCCCATAAATTACTGGCATTAAATTCCGAACCGCGGTATTTTACGAAAGCGTAATCAAAAGTGGCTGGCCCGCTGCCCCAGAGCGGATCGCGCTTTAAGCTCTCCTGAGCGATGCGCCAGGAAAGGTTTCTTGACAGGCTGATTTCCGTCGGCAGCTGCGCATTTACTAAATTAAAATTGCCGCCGACTAAAAAAGTTATTAAAGCTAAAAATATGACAACGGGGATGAAAGTGTCCGCGGAGCGCAGGCGCACTACTTTAGAAAGAATAAACATCAAACAAATTGCCATCCCTAAAATAGCCGCCGGCCAAA
>PFAT01000040.1 GCA_002773575.1 Candidatus Falkowbacteria bacterium CG10_big_fil_rev_8_21_14_0_10_44_15 | reverse complement strand
GCCATCCATTTGGCCGGATTGGTAGCGTTGTAATGCGGGGCAAAGCCAAGCTCTTCCAAACGCCGGTCCGCCATATACTGCACATACTGATTGATGTAGTCGGCGTTCAGACCCAAAATTCCGTTTGGCATTAACTCTTTATTGTAAGCGGTTTCCAGCTCCACCGCGTCCAAAATCATTTGGTAAATTTCTTTGGTAAAAGCGTCATCGGCAATGTCGGGATTTTCGTCCAAAATAGTTAAAATTAAATTAATGCCGAATTTTAAATGCAGACTTTCGTCGCGCACCACCCAATCTATCATCGAGCCGAAGTTGCGCAAAAGCCCTCGCTGGCGGAAAGACAGCCCGACCATAAAGCCGGAATAAAACCAGATGCCTTCCATAATGACGTTAGTCGCTACCAGATTGCGCACGAAGTCGCGTTTGCCGGCAACAGTTTCAATGTCCAGCGCGACTTCCGTCATCCGTTTTAAATATTTAATGTTGTAATCTTCTTTTTGGCGCATCGTGGCCGTTTCACGGTGCGCTTTAAACGCTTCGGCGCGGTTGATGGGAAAAGTCTGCATCACGTATTCAAAGGCGACCGAGTGGTTAGCTTCCTCCCACATTTGTTTGGCTAAATACAAATGCGCTTCGGCGGCGTTGACGTAAGGATAAACGCCGAAAGCGAGGCATTTGTTAACCAAGAGTTCCGCCGGATTAAAATAACTCATAAAAAAAGTAACGGCGTGGCGTTCTTCATCCGTCATGCGGTTCCAGTCGGCCAGGTCTTCGCCCAACTGTATTTCGTGCGGGAACCAAGTGTTCGCGACCGCCTGGTCGTAAAGCTCTTTGGCCCAAGGGTATTTTAAGGGGTACGCCTGCAGGCCTTCGTGGATGTTAGTTTTTCCAATGATCATATAAATTTTATTGAGGTAAATAAGTTACATAATGCAAATCTGCAAATTACATGCAAATACCTCAAATATTTTTATGCAAATTTGCATTATTTTTTATTTGCAGTATTTGCATAAATTTGATGATTTGCATTATTGTTATTGGCAGCTATCACATTTTAATCTTTCCATCGGATCCACCGGGCAAGAGTCGGCAATTGTTTCTATTTCGGATTCGTTCGCGGGATTAATGGAGACGCTAGCGGTCGGTCCGTCTACTGCCAACTGGATAGTGGCGGCTGATAATGATAGTGGCTGGGCATTAGCCGAACCGTTAAGCAAATTATTTTTCATAATCTCCGCCATTTTTTGGGCGACGGAAATGGGAGTAGCCGTTTGCGGCCTGGGCTCGGGCAATGGGATTTCAATCGCGGGCGGATGCGGCGCCGGCGCCGCAGTGGAGATTGGTTTCAATTTGCCAAAGCCAAAACTGCGGCCGTTGGCTATGCCTTCCGATTTATTTACGCGCGCCGTGCTTTGTTCCGCCGTGTGGCGCTGTTTCATATGCAGGTAGTAAAAAGTTTTAAGCCCCTTGCGCCAGCCAGCTTGATAAATACTCATCACCTGTTCTATGTCGCGCGTGGCTAAGTACATATTGCGGCTGATGGCCTGATCCACCCATTTCTGCGCGCGCGCCGCCACTTCAATAAAAGCGGCTGGTTCAATTTGAAAAGAGGTTTTGTACACGCGTTTTATTTTGTCCGGCAGTTCGGCAATGTCCGGCAGCTCCCCGTAATTCGCCACGATGTTTTCTTTCACCTTATCCCAAAGCCCTAACTTTTTTAAGTCGCTAATCAGGTTTAGATTGATTTCCAAAAATTTGCCGCGGTTAGTGGCGCGCGCGAAAATGTTAGAAAACTGCGGATCAAGGCCGGGGGTAGTGCCGGAGACTAAGCCGATGTTGGCGGTTGGGGCAATTGCCATTACGGTCGCGTTGCGCATCCCCTGCTTTACTTTTTGCCGCAGCGCCTCCCAATCCAGCCGCATATTTTTATTAACCGTCAGCGGCAAGTCGCGGTTGGTTTCTAAAACTTTAAGGGTGTCGCAGGGTACGAAACCCTCGCTCCAGCGCGAACCCGCCTGTCGGCGAGGCAGGCCGGAAAAATTAGGATAAGCCCCCCGCTCGCGCGCGAGGTTTGCGCTCGCGTCAATAGCGACATAGCTGATGAATTCAAAGACGCAGTCAGCCAGCTCATACGCCTCTTCGCTGTCGTAGGCAATCCCTTTTTGCTGGATGGCATCGGTCCAGCCCATCAAGCCCAAACCAATGGCGCGGTTAAGCTTGTCCGAATTGCGCGTTTCCGGAATAGGAGATTTATTAACGTCCAATAAATTATCCAGTTGCCTGATGGCCAACCGCACGCTTTCCTCCAGTTTCACCCAGTCAATATCTTTAGCCGCGGTTAAATGGCGCGCCAAATTAACAGAAGCCAGATTGCAGACGGCGACGTTGTCCCCGTCCTGCGGCAGGCAAACTTCCGTGCAGAGGTTAGAGGAGTGAATGGTGCCGGTATTGTTATTGAGAGCGCGGACGTTGATTGCGTCTTTGAAGGTTACCCAAGGGTGCGAGGTCGTCTGCAGACTGATGATGATGTCTTTAAACTGTTCGCGCGCTTTAATTTTTTTAAATAGGCGCAGCTTCCCCGCCTCGGCTTGTTTGATGTAATCGTTATAGCGGCGGGAAAATTCGTTGCCGTAGAGTTCGTTTAAGTCAGGGACTTCCGCCGGGTCAAACAAATACCAATCCTCGTCGCGCTCAACGCGGCGCATGAATTCGTCCGAAATGTAGGCGGCGGTGTTGGCGGTGCGGGTGCGGCGGTATTCGTCGCCCGCGTTTTGCTTTAAATCCAAAAACTGGTCAAAGTTGTAATGCCAGTTTTCCATGTAAAAACAAAGCGCCCCCATTTTTTTGCCGGCGCGGGAAACGGCGCGCAAGGTAGAGTCAATCGTGTGCATGAACGGAATCGGGCCCGAGGAAAAAGTGTTGTTGGAGCGCACCGGACTGCCTTCGGCGCGCAATTTACTCACCGACAGCCCGATGCCGCCGGTGGCTTTGGTTAATTTCATCACGTCGGAAACGGTTTTAGCGATATGGTCGATAGAGTCATGTATTTCCAAAAGATAGCAATTGCTCATCTGGGGCAGGCGCGTGCCGGCGTTAACGTTGGTGGAGCCGCCGGAAACGTATTCCAACTTAGAAAGTTTGTTATAAAATTTAATCGCCCATTCGGTCGGATTTTTTTCCGGCAATGCGAGGCCCATCGCTACGCGCATCCAGGTAAATTGCGGGGTTTCCGATAATTCTTGTTTCGGGCCGCGGATGGCATAGCGCTTTTGGATGGTTACGAGCCCAATGTAGCGGAACAATTCATCGCGCGTAATGTCCAGCGCGTCCGCTATTTGGCTTAAGTCGTAACTGGCCGCGAGGCGCTCGTCCAGTACGCCCTCGGACACGGCTTTATTAATATAGGAAATAAAATCGTCCCGGTGCAATTGCTTTAATTCCCCATCGGCGCGGTAGTCGCCGAATACTTGCTTATAAATCGTTTTGAGCAGCAAACGGGTGGCGATCGTGTCATACTCCGGGTCGTCTTTAATGTTTTGCACGGCCGCGTTAATCGTCGCCTGGTCCAGCTCTTCGGTGGTAATGCCGTCGTAGAGCGTGAGTTCGGTTTCAGTCGCGATTTGAGTGACTTTACTTACCGGATCCGTAAGCCCGCGGCAGGCGCGCTCAATGGAGCGGTTAATCATGTCCGCGTTATAGGGCGCGAGCGAGCCGTCGCGGTGTTTGACTTTAAGGGGGGTGGTCATAAATACTATATATAGTGTTTTAAGATTTAATTATACCACAATATAAAAGCTCCGCCAAAATAGCGGAACTTTAGAACAAATTTAACTTTTTCCACAGCGCTGTTGATAAACTCGCAGCAAAACGCTGTGAGTTATTTTTCTCTGTCAAGAGCCGCTCAATGACGGAAAATAGTTATCAAGCGGCTTGTTTTATTTAATCGGAATTTAATTAAAGTAATATTTTTTGGCAAAATCGGTTTAACTTTATCCGCCCACTCAATAACCGTGACGGCGTTTTTATTTTGAAAATATTCTTGCGCGCCGAGCGCGGCTAAATCTTTTGGCGCATGAAGTCTATAGGCATCGATGTGAATAAAATTTTTAATTTTTAAATTTTTAATTTTATAAACCTTAATAATGTTAAAAGTTGGGCTGTTGACTTTCTGTTTAACGCCCAGCGCTTTGGCTAAATATTGGGTAAAAGTAGTTTTGCCGCTGCCGAGCTCGCCGATTAAGCCGATAACTTCGCCGCCGCGCAGTTGGCGCGCCAGCTTAACGGCGAATTTTTTTGTGTCAGATAAGGATTTAGATAAATATTTCATAAAATGACTATAACTTATTTTGCCTAAGTTTTCAATTGCTTTATTTTAAACTTGCGCTTAATTTTTTTATTTGGTATAATACCCTTGCTTATTTAAACATTAATTTTTTTAAAACCATATGGCGGAACAAAAAATGTCCATTGATAAAGGCAGTTTCTTTTTCGGCCTGGTCGCCGGCGTCGCGATTTTTGCCGTAATCGTTCTTATCAATCCCGCTTTAGTCGGTAAAGGCAAGGGCGGGGACGAAGTAAAAGGAGTTAAGGTAACGCAACCGGACGCTAACGCCGGCCAGCCCGCCGGCGGAGCGCAGCCGACCTTTGGGTCGGCGCCGGCAGTAACTACCGATGATAACGTGCGCGGCAATCAGAACGCGGCCGTGACCGTAATTGAGTACTCTGATTTTGAATGCCCGTTCTGCCTGCGCTTTCAGAGCACGATCGAGCAAATTTATAACGAGTACAAAGACAAAGCTTTGTTTGTTTACCGCCATTTTCCTTTAAGGTCACTTCATCCGGAAGCGCAAAAAGCGGCCGAAGCGAGCGAGTGCGCGGCCGAACAAGGGAAATTTTGGGAGATGCACGACAAAATTTTTGCCGCTAACGCCGCTCAAAACATGAGCGTAGAACAATGGAAAAAAGAAGCGACCGCCTTAGGATTAAATGCTAGTAAGTTTAACGACTGCTTAGATAGCGGTAAATTCGCCAGTAAAGTCGCCCAACAGCAAGCTGGCGGCCAAGCCGCAGGCGTGCAAGGAACCCCGACTACGTTTGTTAATGGTCAGTTGGTTAACGGCGCGGTGCCGTATGAGCAGGTGAAAGCGGTGATTGATCAGGCATTACAAGAGTAAAGGCTAAACAATTTTGAGATAAGTTCCTCTATATAGTGATGATAGAGGAACTTTTTGCGATTTACCTCCCACCACCCCCTACCCCCTCCTCATAGAAGGAGGGGGACAGAGGAGGGGCCAGGGGTGGTGGGCATTTAATTTAGTAAGTTTAACCAACAGTTTTACTACTGACATTATAATCAATTCAAACTATACAGTTCTGGCTGGATGCTCATGGCCGATAAGTTTGCGTTGCGCTAAATATTTAAGATGGCTGGTTTTTTCCCGCGAGTATTTCTTCGGATCCAGACCGTATTTAGTTATAAGCCCGGAGGCGAAATTGCCGCCCAAAAAGTGAGGTAAGATAACATAGCTCGCGCCGGCGGCGTAGAGTTTTTCCGCCTCGCTGATGTTATGCGAAATAACCATAATAACGGTTTTTTTATTGTTAGGGCGGATTTTTTTTATCAATAACAAATTAGTGGCAAAATCCGGAATAGTGGAGATAACCAGTTTTATTTTAGATAAAGGCAATTCGTCCAAAAATTCACTGTCGCTCGCATCGCCGTAGAGGCGGGGAATATCTTTATCTTCCAAATAGCGGATAATGCGCGGGTCAAAATCAATCACTAAAAAATTCTTCTTTATCTTTTTAAAAGCGCCGATAAAATCATAGCCGATACGGTTGTGGCCGAATAAAATAATGTCATAGTTTTGCCGCGCCGCTGTTTCCGGTTTGGTTTTTTTTCGTTCAAAAATTGACAATAAGGGCGCCACGCATGAATAAAGCCGTTCGGCGTACATGATGAAATAGGTTGAACCGGCAATGGTGATTAACCCCACCAGCGTTACGAGCGACAAAATATTTTCCGATAAGTGGCCCATCTTGACGCCCAAGATTATTAAAATCAGGGAAAATTCGCTGATTTGAGCGACGGTTAAACCGGCTAAAAAGCCGGTCCTTTTGTTGTATCCCAAAACGCCCATCAGCGCCATGACAATCAGCGGGTTGCCGATCAATACAAAGAGAGAAAAAACAGTCGCGGGCAGAAGCATGGCAGTCCAGCCGCCAACGGCCATTTTTGATCCGAGCAAGATGAAGAATAAAATTATAAAAAAGTCGCGCAGGGGCCTCATTTTGGCGCTGATTTCCACGGCATAGGGAGAAACGGATAAAGTAACGCCGGCGATTAGCGCCCCGATTTCAACCGAAAATCCGAAGAGGTAAAAGAGCGTTGCCCAACCAAACCCCCAGGCAATGGCGAAGAGAAATAAAAATTCTTGCGAGCGGGCAAAAAAAGCGCTTAGCGGCGGCAGAATGTATGCGCTGACAAAAATTGCCAGCACAATCAACGCCAGGCCTTGTACAATAATACCGCCTATCAGGCTTGAGACGTTGCCGCCGCCGGCCAGCGCCGAGACGCTGATGAGAATGATGGTGGCAACGATGTCCTGCACGAGTAAAAACCCCAGCGCTATTTTTCCGTAGAGCTTTTGCATGTCGCCCTTGTCAGAGAGCAGCTTGACGATGATAATGGTGCTGGAAAACGTCAGCGCCGTGGCAATGTAGAGAGCGTTGACGAAGGAGAATCCCAACAATTGAGCGATGACAACGCCGAATAAAGAGGTGAAAATAACCTGCCCCACGCCGGTAATCAGCGAGATACTGCCTACCTCTCTGATAAGTTTGGGGTTGAGTCCGAGGCCGACGATAAACAGCAGTAAGGCGATGCCTATTTCCGAAAAGACATTAATGACTTCCGCGTCCTGAATTAAATTAAAAAGATAAGGCCCGACCAGCAGGCCGGTAATGATGTAGCCGATGATCAGCGGCTGGCGCAACGAGCGCGCGAAAACCGCGACCAAAGCCGCGATGACGATGATAATGCTGATTTGGACGAAGAGATCCATGGAAACAAGTTAAAAGTAAAAAGTTAAAAGATTATGTTTTGTTGTTTTGATAATTTTTGATTGTTTTTACTAAGACACAATTGATGGACAGTTCTGACGCGGCAACGCGGACACTGCCGCCAACTTTACCGTTAATCGCGACAGCCGAACTGGCGCAAAATATGTCGCCTCCGACTTCGCCGTTAATCGTTACTGACTGGCCGGCGCAAAATAAGTCGCCGGTAATTTGGCCGTCAATGATAACATTAACGCCCGCCGCATAAAGATTGCCGGCAATCGTTTCGTTTTCGCCGACGTAAATGTTGTTGCCTTTTTTTACCTCAAAGGCAAAGGCCGCGGCCGGGACCATAACCATGGCTACGGCAACCGCGAAAACTAAGGAGAATTTTTTCTTGCTCATATTTTATATAATAATAAGTTATTTTCAGTATACCAAATTTGACAGCCGCTGGCTATTGTGATAAACTCAAAATAACAGGAGTTGATTATTAGAAGCTGGTTGTTTGATACAACGAGCTTTCTTTTTTACCTCCTACCAATTACAAATTAGCTACCAATATACAAATAAAATTTAAATAGGCAGGTTGCCTAACAGAAAGATGCGGCTTAAAACAGCATTTGTATATTTGTAAAAGATTTGTAATTAGTAGGGTGGTAATTTTATTAAATTAATTAAAACATTATGTCTACCAATGAAATTGTCGCCGCCGCCCGCGCTATTTGCGAAGAAAAAGGCATTTCGCTCGAGGCGGTGATAGAAGCGATAGAGGCCGCGCTTGCGGCCGCGTACCGCAAAGACTTTGGTCAAAAAAATCAAAACATCAAAGTTGATTTTGATTTGGAAACGGCCGCCTCCAAAGTATACGATGAA
The DNA here is from genome assembly GCA_002773575.1 of Candidatus Falkowbacteria bacterium CG10_big_fil_rev_8_21_14_0_10_44_15. Taxonomy (GTDB): domain Bacteria; phylum Patescibacteriota; class Patescibacteriia; order Patescibacteriales; family XYC2-FULL-47-12; genus 2-12-FULL-45-10. The sequence continues at coordinate 4,797 of PFAT01000040.1, read as the reverse complement.
AAAACAGTCGTGGAGGATTTGCCGCCGGAGGAACTGGAAAGTGAGAAGGAACCCGCCGAAAGCCCGGGGGGCATTCAGGCGGGCCCGCCTAGCTACGAAGTTGCTGGCGGGGAAGATAAAGAAAACAAGAAAGCATTAAAACAAGAAAGCATTAAAACATTAAAACAAAAAGACGCGGGAGCACAGGAGAACGAGAAGGGGCTTGAAGTTGCCAATGGAAACTCAGAAATCACTGAAGATGAAGAGGAAAAACGCAGGTTTAATCCGCGGACGGACTTACAACTGAAAGACGCGCTATTGATAAAACCGGACGCCAAAGTCGGCGATGTTATCCGCACCGATTTGCCGGTGCCGGCCGAATACGGGCGCATGGCGGCGCAGACCGCGAAGCAAGTTATTATTCAGCGCTTGCGTGAAGTGGAGCGCAATAACTTATTGGAAGAGTTTAAAGGCAAAGAACACGAAGTAGTTACCGGCGTAGTCCAGCGCCGCGAAGGCCGCGTAGTGCTCGTGGATTTAGGCCGAACCGCCGGCATCTTAACCGCCGAGGGCCAAGTGCCGGGCGAACGCTACGAATCCGGCCAGCGCCTTAAGGTTTATGTGGAAGAAGTGCGCTCGGGCGCTAAGGGGCCGGAAATAATGCTGTCGCGCACGAGCGACGAAATCGTGCGCAAAATTTTTATGCTGGAGATCCCGGAAATTTCTAACAGCTTGGTGGAAATAAAGTCCATTGCGCGCGAAGCCGGTTCGCGCACCAAAATCGCGGTTTCGGCCGCAGAAGAAAACATTGACCCGATCGGCTCCTGCGTGGGCCAGCGCGGGGCGCGCATTCAGACCATCATTCAGGAATTAGGGGGGGAAAAAGTAGACATTATTGAGTACAACGAAGACCAGGCCCAATTCGTCATCGCGGCGCTCGCGCCGGCCAAAGTCGTCAAAGTGGACATCAACGAAAGCGAACGGATGGCGACCGCTGCCGTGGCCGCTGACCAATTAAGCTTAGCTATTGGGCGCGGCGGGCAGAATGTGCGGCTCGCGGCAAAATTAACCGGCTGGAGGATTGACATAAAAGAAGCGAAGGCAAGTAAGCAGGAAGAAGCAGCGAGTGAACAGGAGAAAAAAGTTGAAAGTGAAAAGACGGAAGGAGAACAAGAGCCAAGTAGCCAAGATCCAAGTGTTCAAGAAGAGCAAGAAAGCAAGAAAACCCCGCAGGACAATGAATTGCCTACGGGGCAAGCAATAAAACAAGAAAGCAAAGCAGAAGAAGGCCAAGGAGTTGCCGGAGAAATTTCAACGGAAGGTGAAAAGCCGAAGAAGAGAGGAAGGAAGAAGAAGGAAGAAGTAAAAAGTGAAAAGGAGGCGGTGGCGGAAAAACCAACAGAAGTAGAGTAAAATAACAAATATCTAATATCCAATGTCTAATAAAAAAAGACGATATTGGATATTAAGATATTGGATATTAATAAAAATTAACAGTAAAAAACTATGACAATGTATTTAATCTTCGGCAGCGCGGCACTCGCAATTTTGTACGGGCTTTGGCTCATTAGAAAAATCGTCAGCTTGCCGGCGGGAAACGAAAAAATGCAGGCGATCGCCAAAGCCATTCAGGAGGGCGCGAACGCGTATTTAAATCGCCAGTATAAAACCATCGCGCTCGCGGCGATAGTATTATTTATCATCATCGGCCTTGTGCCGTCGCTTGGCTGGACAACCGCGTTGGCATTTTTAGTTGGGGCGGTTTTATCCGGCGCCACCGGCTATATCGGCATGAATATTTCCGTACGCGCGAATGTGCGCACCGCGGAAGCGGCTAAAAACGGCATGGCAAAAGCATTAGCAGTCGCCGTGCAAGGAGGTACCGTTACGGGCATGCTCGTGGCCGGGCTGGCGCTATTGGGCGTGGCCGGATTTTATTATTTAACTGGTGATATTAAAGCATTAATCGGCTTGGGATTCGGCGGCTCACTCATTTCTATTTTTGCCCGTTTGGGCGGCGGCATTTTTACCAAAGCGGCGGATGTGGGCGCGGATTTGGTCGGCAAAGTGGAAGCCGGCATTCCGGAAGACGATCCGAGAAACCCGGCGGTGATCGCGGATAACGTGGGCGATAACGTCGGCGACTGCGCCGGCATGGCCGCGGACCTATTTGAAACTTATGTCGTAACTTTAATCGCTTCCATGCTGCTCGGGCATTTACTTTTCGGCGCCGGCAGCAACGCCGTATTTTATCCTTTAATGCTGGGCGCGGTTTCCATCGTCGCTTCCGTCATCGGCACTTTTTTTATCAAACTTGGCTCCAGCAAAAACATAATGAACGCTCTGTATAAAGGATTGGCCGCTGCCGCGATTTTGGCGCTGATCGGTTTTTACCCTTTAACTATGCGCGTGATGTCAGTTTATTCGCAGATGCCGGCGATTAATATTTTTTGGTCGGCGGTAGTGGGGATTTTAGTTACGGCCGCGATGGTTATTATTACCGAATATTATACTTCTACAAAATATAGTCCGGTAAAAACAATCGCGGACGCGTCAAAAACCGGACACGGCACGAACGTGATTGCCGGACTCGCCGTATCCATGAAGTCAACCGCCTGGCCGATTATCGCGATTTCGGCCGCAATTTTAATTTCCTTTTCTTTAGCCGGAATCTACGGCGTGGCGATTGCCGCCGTGGCGATGCTTTCCATGGCCGGCATTATCGTGACCATTGATTCTTACGGCCCGATTACGGATAACGCCGGCGGCATTGCGGAAATGGCCGGTTTGTCCGAAGAAGTGCGCGCGGTTACCGATCCCTTAGACGCGGTCGGTAATACCACCAAAGCCGTTACCAAAGGTTACGCGATTGCCTCCGCCGCCTTGGCCGCTTTGGTTTTGTTTGCGGATTTTACTCATTCCCTGCCCAACGGCACGCTGTTCAGTATAGATAATCCCCAAGTGTTAGTCGGGTTGTTTATCGGCGGTCTGCTTCCTTATTATTTTGCGGCGCTCGCGATGCAGGCAGTAGGTAGAGCGGCCGGTTCGGTCGTGGAAGAAGTACGCACTCAATTTAAAAATCATCCGGGCATAATGCAGGGTACGGAAAAACCAAATTACGGCCGCACCGTTGACATCGTTACCCGCGCCGCGCTCAAAGAAATGATTGTTCCGGCTTTAATCCCCCTGCTCGCGCCAATCATCGTCGGTTTTGCTTTAGGCATTCCGGCGTTAGGCGGTTTGTTAATTGGTTCCATCATCACCGGTTTATTCGTCGCAATTTCCATGACGAGCGGCGGCGGCGCCTGGGACAACGCGAAAAAGTACATTGAGTCCGGACATTTTGGCGGTAAGGGTTCAGACGCGCATAAAGCGGCCGTTACCGGCGATACGGTCGGCGACCCTTATAAAGACACGGCCGGTCCGGCGATAAATCCGATGATTAAAATAGTTAACATCGTAGCGCTTCTCATTGTCGGCATGCTTTTGTAACTCCTACGAATTACGAATTAGGTACGAATATACGAATAAAGTAAAAATTTTTATTTAGTTGCGGCGCAGTTTCTGTTAAGGACCGTGCTATGATGGAGAGTAAAATCTTAGTCCTTTACAAGAGATTGTGATAGGGCAAAAAAATAAAAAAGGAGAGGTACAATCATGAAAAAGAAGAAAGACATTGAAAGGCAAAACACTGGCCTGCAAGTATGCGGATGTTGTCGTGAAGAACTTGCCGGGCCGAATTTATCAGCAAGCAACGTCGTATGTATAGGTGATAAGTCATGGCATCCGCGTTGTGCTCGAATGGTTCGCAGATTCATAGCATTGCTTCGTGGGATAAATTGAGAGAGGCTACTGAAGTGGGGTTAAGCCAGTCAAGACTTAGCCCCCTCATTCTTTAAACTATTGTCAGGTTAAAATATTGCCTTACGGCGCAGTTTTCAATAAGCCCAAGCCATAAATGGCGGGCAAGAAGTCAAACCCGATTAATCGGGTTTGTAAAAATTAGCCCCGCGATTTATCGCCGGGGCGGAATGGCATAATTGATAATCTAGCCATTTTCGCCGGGGCTATAAAACAATATGTCCCAATCATTTTACCGATTATATTACCATGTAATTTGGGGCACGAAATACCGAGAGAAAACGATAACGCCGGAAATAGAAAAATTGTTAAAAGAATATATTCCCAAAAAAATTAAAGGAGGCGGCGGAACATTCATGGCGCTGAATATGACGACAGACCATTTGCATTTGCTCACAAGCATTCCTCCAAAAGTAAGCGTCGCCGAATTTGTGCATAAGATAAAAGGAAGTTCCTCACATCTTATAAATTTAAGTTTAGAAAGAAGAACATTTTATTGGCAGTCCGGCTACGGAGTTTTATCATTATCCGCAAAAGGAATTCCATTTGTGACGAAATATATCATTAACCAAAAACAAAAGCACGCTAATAATAATTTAATTGATGTTTTGGAATATGCGCCGGCAGAAGATGCTGATACTGTATAGTTTATTAAATAATATAAAGCATCCGCCCAGCTATAAATAGCTGGGCAAGAAGCAAAACCCGCTTAAGCGGGTTTGTAAAACTAGCTTTGCGATTTATCGCTATAATTAATAATCACCTAACCCAGCCATTCATGACTGGGATGAAGACTAATAACCCAGCCATTTATGGCTGGGTGAATGAAAAATCTATGAACATCCAAAAACAAAACACCGGCCAAGAATTGGAATTAACCGTTGAATTATCCGCTGAAGAAATGAAGCCGTATGTGGCGCAAGCTTGTAAAAAAATTTCCGAAGAAACAAAAGTGGA
>PFAT01000052.1 GCA_002773575.1 Candidatus Falkowbacteria bacterium CG10_big_fil_rev_8_21_14_0_10_44_15 | reverse complement strand
AACTGGATGCGCGCGAGCGGTTTAGAATGGCTTTACCGCCTTTGGCAGGAACCGGCAAAACGCTCAAGCCGGATTTGGGCGGCGGTAATGGAATTTCCTTTGGAATTTTTAAAATGGCGTTTTATCCGGCCCTGGCTTTATCGGTCTAATGTGGCTTGTTTGTTGTATAAAAAGGAAGGTCTGCCCGCCGAAGCCGAGAATAATTTAACAGACGGACATAATTTGCGTAGAGCGAAGGCGGGTGGTAGAATTAACCCTGTGGAATCAAACGGCGTTGCGGCGCCATTCCACGGGGTAAAAGTGCTGTTAGCGGAAAGACGGCATCCGGCCGGGGATTGGCAGCTTCCCCAAGGCGGTACCGACGGCGAAGATTTAATAACCGCCGGCACGCGCGAGTTGCGCGAAGAAATCGGTACGCGGAAATTCAAGCCAGTCGCTTGCTTTAAAAATTTATACAAATACAAATTCGGCGGCACGCCTAGCCGCATTTCAGGTCATAAAGGCCAAAGACAGGGTTTATTTATCGCGGAATTTATCGGCAAAGATGAAGACATCACGATTAATTTTTGGGACCATTGCGCCTGGCGGTGGGTTGATTTGGATAAAGTGGCGGACGAAGTGCATAAGTATCGGCGAGAAGCCACTAAAATTTTTATTGATAAATTTAAAAGCATTTTAAAATAATTTATGAAATTTAATTTAAAAAAATATGTTTTTCTCCTCAATGATTTTACCAACTTACTTTTAAGTAAAGAGCGGGCGGATGATAAGCGAAAAATAAAAAAATTAGTTATCGTTTTAATAATAGCGGCGGCGCTGTTGCTGGCGTCGCTTTTTATCAACGTATATTTAGTAACCGGAGCATAACGCCCTCACCTTACCCCCCTGCGAGTTTATTATAAAAATTTTAAACGTTTTGATGTCGTTCATTCCAATTTAGTAGAGGAGAGTGTATTATGCAGCGAACGTTAAGATTGTTCAGTGTTATTTTAGCCATCAATTTTTTCGCCGTAGCCGAAAGCCAAGAGGCAACCAGCCCCTATCCGATAATTTTTATCCCCGGCCTTTCCTCGGCTTCCTATGATTTTGGATACTATAGTGAAGGCCGTTGGGACGAGGGATTAATCGGCTGGTTGCTCAATAATGCCGGCTATACATTCGGAGCTTCTTTTTATTGGCCGGAGGACCAGCGGAGTAATGGCGGCCCCCTGGCCTGGGTACCAACCGGAGAAGAAGGGCGGTTTGATATTTCTCTCAACATTGACAATTTGTCGGCTTTGCGGGGAAATATTTATACCTTTACTTTCCCCATAGAAAGTCAAATCAACGGCAATACTTTTATAGAAATGGTCAATGATTTAGGGACAGTCGTTACTATTGTTAAAGCGATTAATAACGCTCCAAAAGTTATCTTGGTTGGCCGCAGCAAAGGCGGGCTAGTAGCTAAGGCCTATTTGCAAAGCAGAAGCTACGGTCAGCGAAATGATGTAGCTATGTTCGTCAGTTTGGGAACGCCTTTTTTAGGTTCAAGCACGGCAGTAGCCTTAGACGCTGCCCGACAAGAAGTAGTTACAGCCGAACACTCGTTTAACGTATTTTTACGTAGCATTCAAAATCGGACGCTCCAATACTTCACCGCCGCGTTTGTGCCTGACTATTTGCAGTCTTATTGGCGGGACATTACCGTAAAAGATTTATATCCATTGGCGGCTGAAGAGCTGATAAACAAGGCGACGAATTTTGTCGGCCTGCCGATAGAAACGATTTACTTTTGTTTCGTCTATCAGGATATCGTACATGATGTCTACGGAGACGGCGGTTTTTCTGAATATGTTAGCGGCTTTGACCCGGAAGGCAGAATTGCGAGACTCAACAACATTGGTTTATTAGATTTTATTCCCAAACAAGGAGGTGATTCAGTGGTAAATGTCTGGAGTCAAAATTTGCGCCATACGCGAGCGGGCCGAGAGTTAGGGCCGGAAAGAATAATGGTCCTATATTGCGGGGCGGTTAGCTCCCGCTCTCTGTATCCTCTGCATTTGCAGGAAAGTCGCCTGCCTGTGACCTACAGCCAGTTCATGAGGGCCATGCGGGGATATCAACAAATTAACCAACCCAAACCTACTTATACTCCTACGCCCACTGCCACGGCTCGTCCCACGCCGACTCCGACAGTTACGCCCACGCCGACTTCTACGCCGACTCCGGTTTCGGTTTCCCCGGAAATTATTGAGGAATACATGAGTCGGCTGACAGAAGCGTTAGGAAACGCCTGGAACCCGCCTAATGATCCTTGGATTGGGATAGTATTTTGGCGGGAGGAGTATCTGCGCGCTGAAGTGAGTTTTGTTATCCAAAATAACGGCACAATTACGAATATTCAGCTAACTGAGAGTGCCGGGTGGAATCCAGTAGATGAAAGCGCTCTGGCTGCGGTTCGAAGCGTCTCTCCTTTTGAACCCTTGCCGTCTGGATATCCTGAGCCAGTTCTCAATGTTAACATGGGATTTAAATTATGGCTCTGACAAAGCTACGGCGCGCTTACGCTAAAAAGGCTAACTCACGCGGGTAGGTTAGCCTTTTTTTATTTTAAATACTGTGTTAAAATATAAACATAATTTATAATTAATTAACTAAGATTTATGTTCAAAACAGCAAAAAAGTGGGTAGCCATTACGCTTACCGGTTCAGTGATAATTTTTACGCTTTTAGCCATTTTATCCATTTGGAATGTTTTACAGGATGACGTTGAATGGAAAGCTATGAGTACGTTAGGAGTAATATTAGTAGCTTCCATCATCACGTTAGTTATCATAAAAATAATCGACAACAAAAAAGAAAAATAACCATGAAAACAGACAAAAGAGCGTCTGGCCAAAAGGACAGGATAAAAACGCGGATGGCGCCGAGTCCGACCGGAAAATTGCACGTCGGCGGTTTGCGCACGGCGCTGTATAATTATTTATTCGCTAAACAAAATAAAGGCGGAGAATTTTGGTTGCGCATTGAAGATACTGACCGCGCTCGGTTTGCGCCCGGCGCTACCGAAGAAATTTTTGCCATGCTAAAATGGGCCGGGTTAAACTGGGACGGCGAGCCGGTAGTGCAATCAAAGCGGCTGGAAATTTACCAAAAATACGCGCAACAACTGGTTGACAGCGATCACGCCTACTATTGTTTTTGTACACCGGAGGAATTAGAGAAAAGGCGCGCTGAACAGCAAGCAAAAAAACAGCCGCCGCGGTATGACGGAAAATGCCGAAATTTAAGCGCACTAGAAGTAAAAGAAAAATCAGCTAGCAATTTGCCGCGGGTGATACGTTATAAAGTGCCGGCGAGCAAAACAGTGGAATTTGATGACGGGGTGTACGGCAAGATTAAATATAATTCTAATGATGTTGACGACCAAATTTTATTAAAATCAGACGGCTACCCGACTTATCACTTGGCCGTAGTGGTTGACGACCACGAAATGGGAATTACGCATGTCTTGCGCGGGGAAGAATGGCTGCCGTCTACGCCCAAACATATTTTATTGTATCAGGCTTTTGGCTGGCAGCCGCCTGTTTATTGCCACTTGCCAAATATTTTAGGCCAAAACAAAAAAAAATTAAGCAAGCGGGAAGGGGATGCGTCGGTAGAAGACTTTAAAAATAAAGGTTATCTGCCCGAAGCGCTGATTAATTATATCGCGCTCTTGGGCTGGAATCCGGGAACGGAACAGGAAATTTTTAGCTTAAGCGAATTAGTCAAGCAATTTGACATTAACAAGCTGCATAAAGCCGGCGCGATTTTTGACGGTAAAAAATTAGACAACATTAACGGGCAGTATATTAGAAAATTAAAGTCTAAGGAAGTGATAAATTTTTGCCGACCGTATTTAACCGAAATTTACGGCGACGCGCTGCAAAATTACAGCGACGAATATGTCGCGAGCGTCGTTACTTTAGAACAAGAGCGCCTGAAGAAACTCTCGGATATTACGGCCTCAACTCAATTTTTTTTTACCGATAATTTGGAATATGACGCGAAACTTTTAATCTGGAAAAAATCGGATAAAACGGCCATGAGCGATAATTTAACGATAATTAAGCAAAAATTAGCCGATATGGGGGAATGGGATAAGCCCAATCTGGAAAAAGAAATTTTACAATTTATTAAAGATAAAAAATTAACCAACGGCGAAGCGCTTTGGCCGCTGCGGGTAGCTTTATCCGGGCAGGAAAACAGCCCGGGTCCTTTTGAGATCGCGGCGATTTTAGGCAAACAAGAAAGTTTGAGAAGAATTAAGGCGGCGGTTGACAAATTATAATTCACCCTTTTTGATCTATCTGTTATACTTAAAATCAAGGGGATTTATTTAATAATCAAAAAATATGGGTTTATTTAACGATTGGTTCAAACCAAAAATAGAACAGCCACTAGCGGCGGAAGCAATGCCCGCGGAGCCGGAAGCAAAAAATGAAAACGAAGAAAAAATTAACGCTGGCTGGTGGGCGTCGGAAATAGCGGAACAATTAGGGGAAGAGGAAAAAAGGGTGGAAGAAATGTTAGAGTTGAAAGATGCTGACGAAAGGATGGGCGTGGATGAAAAATTAACTGCCAGCGAGGTTCAAAGAAGATTAACTGGCAAAATAGATGAGGGGAAGCTAGAGCAATGTCTGGAAACGATAAAGAAGAAAGATTTAGAGCAAACGCAGCAAGCCGCTTAGTTAATATCTACGAAAAGCGGGGATTAACGGCCCCGCTTTTATTTTTGACATAAGTTCGCCAATATTTTACAATTACAGCAGTTATTAACGCTTCAATTTTATATGAACAAAAAACCTGACCACGCCGCGCCTGCCAAGCCAGACGGGCGGGCAAGCGAACGTCAAGACAGACTGCATAAATTAGAACTGCTCAAACAGGCGGGCGTTAATCCGTATCCGGCGAAAGCCCGGCGCGATTTTACTTTGGCGGACGTCAAAGCCGGTTTTGATTCGTTAGCGGCTAAAAATCAAGAGCTCTATGTCGTCGGCCGCGTGCGCAGCTGGCGCGAGCACGGCAACATCAGTTTTGCCCACATAGAAGACGCCACCGGTAAGCTACAGCTCATCCTGGGTAAAAATAACTTAGGCGCGGAAGCGTATAAATTTTTCTTGAAGATTTTAGACAGCGGCGATTTTGTGCAAGCCAAAGGCAAGCCGTTAACCACTCAAGCCGGGGAGCAGAGTTTGCAGATCAGCGAATTAAAACTCTTAACCAAAACTTTGCGCCCGCTGCCGGCGGAACATTTCGGCTTTAAAGACGAAGAGGAGCGTTTGCGCAAACGGTATTTGGATATTTTATATAACCCGGAAGTTAAAGAGTTAATCAGCAAGAAAGCGAAATTTTGGGAAGCGATGCGCAAATTTCTAAGCAAGAACGGCTTTTTGGAGGTAGAAACGCCGGTACTGGAAAACACTACCGGCGGGGCGGACGCTCGGCCGTTTATCACCCATCATCATGCTTTGGATATTGACGTTTATTTGCGCATTTCCGCTGGCGAACTTTGGCAAAAGCGCTTAATGGTGGCGGGCTTGGAAAAAACCTTTGAAATCGGGCGCATTTTCCGCAACGAAGGCATTTCCGCCGAACACGCCCAAGATTATACCCAGATGGAATTTTATTGGGCGTACGCCAATTACGAAGACGGAATGAAACTCGTAAAAAAGTTGTATCAATATGTCGCTAAAGAAACTTTTGGCACCTTAAAATTTAAAATAGGGGAGAGGGAGATTGATTTAGGCGGCAAATGGCAAAAGTACGATTTCGTAAAAACGGTTAAAAAATTCACGGGCGTTGACGCGCTTAAAGCCGATGTTGAACGAATCAGGCAAAAATTAGACGAGTTAAAAATTGAGTATGATAAAGAAGGTTTTAACCTGACGCGCGCGATTGATAATTTATGGAAATATTGCCGGAAAAATATCGCCGGGCCGGGGTTTTTAATAAACGTGCCGGTAACGATGGAGCCGTTAGCAAAGCGCGACGAGAAAAATCCCAACATCGTTCAGCGCTTTCAGGTAATTTTAGCCGGTTCGGAAATGGGCAAAGGTTACAGCGAATTAAACGATCCGCTTGACCAAGCCGAGCGTTTTGCCGCCCAGCAGAAGTTGCGCGAAGCGGGCGACGAAGAGGCGCAGATGTTTGACCACGAATTCGTGGAAGCGCTGGAATACGGCATGCCCCCGACCTGCGGTTTTGGCGTGAGCGAACGGCTCTTTAGCTTTTTAGCCGATAAATCCATTAGGGATTGCCAGATATTTCCGTTGTTAAGGCCGAAAGGTTAAAGTTAAAAGTAAAAAGTTTAAAGTTATAAAGTATGTTAAATATTAAAGATTTATATATCATATTTCAAGCAGCGGGTAAAATTGATGAATATCAAAAAATTTTAGAGTTGATTGACGATATTAATTATACAGGTTGGAGAGAAATTAGTAGACCTTATGAACCAATAAATAGAGGTCGGTAAACACTAACTCATTATTTATGCAAAATAAGACACTTTATTTCGGCGACAACTTAGAAATTTTACGCAAAAAGATTCCCGACGAGAGCTTTGACCTGATATATCTTGACCCGCCCTTTAACTCCAGCCGGAGTTATAATGTTTTGTTTCAGGAGGGTTTGCGGGACAGCGAAGCGCAAGTAAGGGCGTTTGAAGACAGTTGGCATTGGACGCGGGAATCAAAACAGACTTTTGATTATTTAGTAACCAAAACTAACGAAGGAATTTCTAACTTAATGTTGGCTTTAGAAAAGGTCATCGGCCATAATGACATGCTCGCTTATTTGGCAATGATGACTGCGCGGCTGATTGAACTGCATCGCGTGCTTAAAAAAACCGGCAGCTTGTATTTGCACTGCGACCCGACCGCCAGCCATTATTTAAAAATAGTTTTAGACGCGGTATTTGGAAAAGAGCATTTTAGAAACGAAATTATATGGAAAAGACAAACCGCCAAAAAAGGTTCGCAGTTTAAAAAAAGGACATATGGCAACTCCTTTGACTCAATATTATTTTATACAAAAACTGATGAATATCAATTTAAAATACCTTTAATACAGCTTACTGAAAACGAACTGGAGCAAAAATTCAATAAAATAGACGAACAGGGAAGACGATATCGTTTAGATAGGGTAACTTTGCCGAGAATGATGGCTAGGCAAAATTTAAGATATGAATATAAAGGGTATACTCCTGAATATGGCTGGATGATGGAAAAAGGTAAGTTGCGAAAATTAGATGAGGAAGGACGTCTATATTGGAGTAAAGATGGTAAGGCTTACAGAAAATATTTTATGGACAGTTATGAAGGCCAGGAAGTTAGCAACGTCTGGACAGATATTTTTGTAGCTAGCGGGGATGAATCTTTAAAATATCCTACGCAAAAACCATTGGCGTTGTTAGAGAGAATAATTCAGGCGAGTTCCAACGAAGGTGACTGGATTTTGGATTCATTCTGCGGCTGCGGCACAACGGTAGTGGCGGCGGAAAAATTAAATAGACACTGGGTAGGCATTGATATCACCGCCTTGGCGATAAATTTAATTAAACACCGGCTGAAAAAGCAGTTTGATTTGGGTACAAAGCAAATCAATTTAGACGGCTTGCCGAATGATGTGAATGGAGCGCGAGAGTTATTTAAAAAAGACCCCTTTGAGTTTGAATATTGGGCGTTAGATTTAATCAATGCCATGCCCGCGCAAAGCAAAAGTCAAGGCCAAATGCGCGGGGCTGACAGAGGGGTAGACGGGGTGGTAACTTTTATAAAAAATACGACTGACGGCAATGGAAAAAATGGAAACGGAAACGGTAAATGGGAATATGGCAAAGCGATAGTGCAGGTAAAAGGCGGTGGGGCGCAAAGAAGTCATATCGCAACCCTCAAAGGCGACATTGAACGAGAAAAAGCGGAAGCGGGCATATTTATTACTCTAGAAAAACCAACGCAACCGATGATTAAAGAAGCGGTTGACGCCGGTATTTTTACCACGCCGATTACCAACAAAGCCGAGTTTCCTAAGATACAAATTTTGACGGTGGACGAGCTGTTATCCGGACATAAACCAAATTTACCGCAAGGGTTAATTAAAAATTATTATAAAGAAGCCAAAAGCATAGAAAAGAAAAATAATTCAATGACGCAAAAAATGATGATGTTTTAAACATATGAAAATTACTATTGTCGGCAGTTCATCGGCGCGCGTGGCCAAAATCAAAATCAGAGATAAACTGCGCGAACTGGGGCACGAGCCGATAATAAATCCTTATTACGAACGGTTGGTTAAGGGAATGGAGCCGGAACTCGCGGAAATGATTGTTCGCGAACATGACAAAGCCAAACGCAAGTACGGTTTTATTAAGTGGTATTATGACCGGATTGTGGAAAGCGACGCAATTTTAGTGGTAAATTTGACTAAAAACGGAATAGCTAATTACATCGGCGGCAATACCTTAATGGAAATTGGCTTCGCGCATGTGCACGGCAAGAAAGTTTTTTTACTGAATCCAGCGCCAACCGAAGTCCCGTATACCGATGAAATTAACGCCATGGTTGACGAAGTTATTAACAGAGACTTAAGTAAAATAAAATAGAATCTTTTTAGAGAATAAAATTGTTCCTTAGATGGGAGAATTTCAGTAATCCGGCAGCGAATTTTTACAAGAATGCATAACTTGTCTATCAGCCCAGACGGACATTTTAAGCGCGCAACAAAGGATTGAACATATATTACAGCATTTCGGGGACGGCTAACTTTGTCTCCATTCTCTAAAAGCATTTTATTTTGGAATTTGTATATTTGTAAATAATTTGTAATTAGTAGGAGTTTTATGTTAGATATTAAATTCATCCGCGCCAACGTCAAACAAGTCAAAGCCGCGGCCAAAAATAAAAACATTAAAGTTGACATTGACGAATTGCTGAAATTAGATGAGGAGAGAAGGGGAGTGCAAGGCAAAATTGACGCTTTGCGCGCCCAACGCAATGAATTAGCTCAAATTGTCAAAAAGGGTAAACCGAGCGCGGAGCAAATAGCTCAAGGGAAAAGTTTAAAAGAGGAAATGGCGGTGTTAGAGAAAAAGTGTGAAAAATCGGAAGAAGAATATCAGAAATTTTTGAACCAAGTCCCTAATTTAGCGCATCCGGATGCGCCCATCGGCAAAGACGATTCAGAAAATAAAGAAATAGAGCGGGTAGGGGAGCCGGTAAAGTTTAATTTTGAGCCCAAAGACCATTTAACGCTCGGGAAAAAATTAGATTTAATAGATTTTGAAACCGCGGCGCAAACCAGCGGCGCCGGTTTTTATTATTTTAAAAATGAGATGGTATTTTTGGAACTGGCGCTCGTACGCTACGCTTTTGACAAATTAGCGGGGAAGGGCTTTATTCCCTTCATTACGCCCGATCTGGCCAGAGGTTTTGCTATGTCCGGCGCGGGCTTTAACCCGCGCGGCAATGAAGATCAAATTTATCAAATTAAAGATGAAGATTTATCGCTTATCGCCACGGCGGAAATAACTTTAGGCGGGTACTTAGCCAATAAAACACTTGCGGAAAAAGATTTGCCGATAAAATATGTCGGGTTATCGCATTGTTTCCGCAAAGAAGCCGGCGCTTACGGAAAAGAATCGCGCGGGCTGTATCGCGTGCACCAGTTTACTAAGGTAGAAATGTTTATATTTTCCGCGCCGGAGCAGTCAACCGAGTTGCATGAAGAAATGAAAATAACAGAAAAAGAAATATACAGCGAATTAGGAATTCCTTTCAGGGTGATGGATATTTGCTCCGGCGATTTAGGCGCGCCGGCCTACCGCAAATACGATTTGGAGGCCTGGATGCCCTTTAAAAACAGTTGGGGTGAGATTACCAGTTGTTCTAACTGCACTGATTACCAGGCGCGGAGTTTAAATATAAAATATAAGACCAGCTCCGGAAAAAGCGATTTCGTCCATACTTTAAACGGCACTGCCGTTACTTCCAGCCGCGTGCCGCTCGCAATTTTAGAAAATTTTCAACAAGCAGATGGCAGCATTGCCATTCCCCCAGTTTTGCATAAATATTTACCGGCCAAAATGAAAGCCATCATTAAAAAATAGCTCTTATGTCTTCTGCCCGGAGGTATTCCACTATCAGAATTTATTCGCCGCGTAAATATGTCAACCCTTTTTTTCAAAGAAGAAGATCGAGAGTCCGCCGCCTGTCTTTAAAAATTAAGTTAATAATTTTGGGTTGCGGCTGCCTGATAGTTGCCGTTGGTTGGGCGCTGTTGTTCAACCGGTATTTTATGGTTGATAACGTTATTGTCAACGGCAGCCAAAAAATAGCGGAGGATAAAATTTACGATATTATCGCCAAGCGACTGTCGGCGCGGCGTTTGTTTATTTTTAGCCAACAAAACATATTTGCTTTCAGCAAACGCCAGGCGAAGCGGGAAATTTTAAATAATTTTTTTGTCGCCGATTTAACAATCAACAAAAAATTGCCCCGCACGATTACCGTCAGCTTTAACGAAAGCGCGCCGGTAGCGGTTTGGGCGGAAGGGGAGCGGTATTATTATATTGATTCTAACATGATAATATTGTCTCCGGTGGAGAGCTTGGAGCTTAGCGCCGACAATCTCATTATTTTAAAAAACGCTTTAGCCGAATCGCAGATTAAAACCGAAGACACGACCAAAAAGGTAGCGGTAGGGGAGAGATATTTAAATATTTGCTTAAATTTAAGGCAAAAGTTGGTTGAAAAACAAATAGCCATTGATAATATTTGTGAGGTCAATAAAGCGGAAGTTAAAGTGCAGATTAAAGTCAGCGCTGGCGGGCCGAAAATATATTTCAGCGCTGACGATACCCTAGACAAACAATTTGCAAAATTAACGGTATTATTGGCGGGAAAAATTTCTCCTGACGCTTTGTCTAAATTAGAGTATATTGATTTGCGTTTCGGCGATAAAGTATATTATAAATAGAAAAATATTTTACGGGTTTATCTGCCAGTATTTAAAAATTTTTGAACGGTGGTATAATAGAGCAGGGGAGTACTCCCCCATTGCTAAAATTTTAAGTTTAAAGGTATTACCCTACTGCTCAATTTTTAAATTTTAATCGATACTATATATGACGGGCAAAGGAATGGAAAAATTTTTTAAATTCGTATTCAGCTTCGGCATCATCTTGGCGATTTTTTTTATCATCGGAGTTTTTTTATTAATTTTAAAAATAATCTTATTATTCGTTCCGGAGCTGCGTATTATGGGAATGACGATAGTATAAGGTGATTGTGGATAAAATAGCTTGTTTTATCTATTTTATTTGATATAATAATAAGTGAGTATAATATACCTTACACTCAGTTTTATGGCTTTACAACATATTGATGATTTTTTATTAAACTTACAGGTTAATAATTATTCAGGGGAAACAATTTATAACTATGAAAGGGATTTGACTGTGTTTGATAATTTTTTAGATGGATCAAAAATTAATTTTGATAAATTAACAAAGCAAGACATACTGCAATTTAAAGCTTATTTAACTTCCGTTGATAGAAAAACTTTAGCTAAAAAGGAAAGAGGAAAAAAATTAAGCGCTTACTCCTTGAATAGGATATTATCATCTATACGATCATACTTTAAATATTTAATTGAAATGGATTATAGCGCTCCCCTGCCCCCAGATGCTATTAAAATGACCAAAACTATCAAGAAGAAAGCGCAAGTTGCCGAGTTAGAACAGTTGACAAAATTAATTGAATCTCCAACTAATTTTGAAAAAAACAAAAAAGTTGCTTTGCGTAACCGCGCAATTTTAGAAGTTTTGTTTGCTACTGGCATGAGGATTTCGGAATTAACTCATTTAAAGTTAGAGCAAATTGATAAACAAGGCAGAATATTTATTCTCGGCAAAGGAAAAAAAGAGCGATTTGCCTATCTTACTCCCCGCGCCTTGAAGTATCTACAAGAGTATCTACAAGATAGAAACGATGTTTCCCCTTTTGTATTTATCCCCTATCGAGGATTAAATGCCGGTAACAAAAAAGAAAAAAAAATATCAACTAATTATATACAAGAAAGAATAAAAAAATATCGGGAAATACTTGACATTAATGTCCCTACCTCTGCTCATTCCCTGCGGCATGGCTTTGCTACTTATTTAGCCGAATCAGGCGCCAATCCCGTTGCTATCCAAGTTTTATTAGGACACGAGTCCTTAAATACCACTACTAAATATGTTCACACCTCTGATCGTTATGCGCAAAGAACTCATAAAAAATTCCATCCTTTAAAGTAAATTATGGGTAATTGGAATATAATTGAAAAAAATATAAATAAGGAAATAAACTTTTTAAGCACTTCCCTACTTTTATCCCCCTATCATCAAAACGATGCTATAAAATGCAACGATTGTCTTTTTAGGGGAATCGGCATACTTATTGTTGCTGGAAAAGTTAAAGTTAGAAAAATTATTTTTAAAAATGGCGACATCTGGGATGCAAATAAATATCAAAAAAATGTAGGAAATGAAAAACCGCATGGCGCGGCTTGGCATTACACGAATATGAAAATAATTGAAGACTATTTTAAGAGAAATAATTATAAAATAGAGGTAGAGCCTAATTTACATTATGGCAGAGCCGATTTAGCCGCGCCAGAATTAAATTTATTTATTGAGGTAGGTACGATTAATTTATACAAACTTTATTTTAATTTAATAAACATGCTTGGATTCTAACTTCTAACGCAACAGCGTTGGTTAATTAGTTGATTAAATACCTCATACGGTTTTCGGAAATTAAGAGCCTGTCGGGGGCGT
>PFAT01000029.1:7350-20363 GCA_002773575.1 Candidatus Falkowbacteria bacterium CG10_big_fil_rev_8_21_14_0_10_44_15 | reverse complement strand
TCAGTTGTCCTGACCGCTCGCATACCCTTATCATATCCTATAAGGTAACCGCGCAGCAAGCTGACGCGGAATAATCAAGTTTAAAAATTATAAAATTAAAAATTTTATTATTTTTCCGTTAGTACTGTATTCCCTTCCTCCGTAACCGCCACCGTATGTTCAAAATGAGCGGCTAAACTGCCGTCTTTAGTTAAAATGGTAAAGCCGTCTGCGCCGGTTTTAACGCGCCAATCGCCGAGCGTGAGCATCGGTTCAATCGCGATTACTAAACCGGGTTTTAGTTCCAATTCCAGTTCCTCTTCCCGGCTGTCGTAAAAATTAGGCACGGCCGGAGCTTCGTGCACGGCATAGCCAACGCCATGCCCGACCAGTTCGCGCACTACGCCAAAGCCGTTCGCTTCGGCGTTGATTTGGACCGCGCGAGCGATGTCTAATAATTTATTGCCGGGTTTTGCCTGTTGAATGCCCAATTCCAAACACTGCTGCGTTACCTCAATTAATTTTTGCGCCTTAGCGTCTATCTCGCCTACCGGAGCGGTAAGGGCCGTATCGGTATATAATTTTTTATATCGCATCCCGATGTCCAAACAAATGATGTCGCCATTTTTTAAGTAACGCGCGGGCGTAGAGGGCGCGTGCACTACTTCGGAATTAATGGAAGCGCAAAGCGCGCTGGGGTATGGTTTATCGTTATGGGAGCCGGCGTACCCTTTAAAAGAAGGCTGTCCGGAAGCCTTCTTGATTAAAGCAATAGCTTTTTTTTCCAGTTCGGCGGTATTGGCGCCGGGCACTGCCATCGCTTTAAGAGTCGCTAAAATTTCCGCTAATATCTTTCCCCCCTCCCGCAAAATCGCTATTTCTTCTTTGGTTTTTAGTTTTATCATACTTAAACTTCATTCTGTCTGTCATTCCCGCGAAAGCGGGAATCTCATCTTTATTAATACCGTGAGATTCCCGCTTTCGCGGGAATGACAAATAACTAATTATCTAACATTTGATTAAGTTGCAATCTCCCGACGCTTTTAGAAATATCAGCCGCTACTTGCTCGATAGCTTGCTCACCGTTAATTTTTACCACTTGATCCTGATAATGCTTAATCAACGGCTCGGTGACTGCGTGGTACTGCTGCAGGCGCTCCCGCACCGCCGTTTCGGTATCGTCCACCCGCTGTACCAGTTTTACTTTGCACTTATCGCACAGCTCGTCCTCTTGGGGCTTGGGCAAAGTATAAAGATTATAAATCGCGCCGCAGCGCGGGCAATGGCGGCGGCTGGTAAGCCGCTTTACCGCCTCGGCGTCGGATATCTCAATCACGACTACTTTATTAAGTTTTACGCTTTGGTCTAAAAGTTCAGCTTGTTTTATCGTTCGCGGATAGCCGTCTAAAATAAAACCGCCCGAACAATCTAAGTTGGCAATCCGCTCTTTAAGCAAGTTAAAAGCAATTTCGTCCGGCACTAATTTTCCGCTGTTAATTATCGGCCCGACTTGCCGCCCTAATTCAGTGTTACTCTCAATCGCCAGCCGAAACAAGTCGCCGACGGAAATATGCGGCAAATTTAATTTTTGGCTCAAAATCTTAGCTTGCGTGCCTTTGCCCGAGCCCTGCGGACCGAGTAAACAAATAATTAATTTATCCATACTCTTTCGCCCCAACCCTCTCTTAAAATGAGGGGTGATGGAATTATCTTGCTAAAGGCGGCCTGTTTGATTTTGGCGGCGTTGACTTGGAGCCGCCGTTAATGGCTGGTGAGGCGGCGCCAGATAACGGATTAATCCGCGAACGCATCCGGCCGCCCTGCGCGCGCGTATCCACGCTGACATGGCTCACCCCGCCTCGTACTTCATGGATGCTGACGCCTGTTTTTTGTGAAATATCGTCTTCTTCCGTTGCCAAAGCGCGGCGGTACCAAGGCACTGGTTTTTTCTTGCCGGTTTTATTTTCCTCACCGCCGATAACATCCATTAGCGCTCTTCGTTTCCGCTGTTGCGCCCCTGCCAGCCCTTGCTTTTGTAAATCTTTTTCTAAAGCCGTTAAAGTTTTGCCGCCGCTTACTTCCCGCGCCAAACGTTGCTTTAATTTTGCTCCCGCTAATTTTTCTTCCCCTAATTTAACCGTGCCGACTTGTTTTAAGTCGCTTGTGGGCAGTTCTTCTATATTTTTAGCATAAATAACTTTTGCGGCCATATAATTAAATTTACTCTTTCAGCATACCAAAAACGCTCTTTATTTTCAATGTCGGGGCGCGGAGAATTGAACTCCGGCTACCCCAGTAGCACAAGCTTCGCTTGGCTACGGGGCAGGCATGCACCCCATGGGTGCGCCGCTCCCGCCTGCCTTGTTTGTCGGAGTGCGGGGAATCGAACCCCGGCTACAAGCACCCCATGCTCGCGTACTACCATTATACTACACTCCGTTTTTAACTTTTTTAGCATAACATAACTATAAAAAAAGAAAACCGGCGAGGGAAAACGCCGGTTCGGTTATGGGTTTAATCGTCATAAATAAAGGTCAAGCGACTTCCTCCAGCCCAATTTAAGCGGGAGTATCACGGCTAAAAACGCCACACTTTACTTTCTTTTCCATTTCAATAGCGTCGGTGCCGCTAGCAATGCATATAAGTTGAGAAAAGTCGGGATCAAAGAACACTGAAAGACCAAGTTTACGGGCAGCTGCCGCAAAAGCAATGATTGCTGCGTTGTCGGCATATGAATTCTCAACGTTAATCCATGATTTCATTTTATGCCAAGCTCCTTTCAGTCTTTAATATGTTCGAAAAAACATAATGATTATCGGGTTATACGTTCGCTTGCGGAAATGAACCCAAAACCACCAGGTGGTTATCGGTGATGTTGGTAATACTTGCCAATGCAACTTCCACTATCCTGTCCTCAATATGTCCTTCCATTTCTATGTAGAAAACGTAATCTCCCAACTTGCCCGCGGGGATAGAATGTAATGATGTCATATTGATGCCATTGCCGGCAATCGCGCCAGTAATGCGGTGTAATTCGCCTGACACATTAGGAACTTTAACTAGCAGAGCGGTATAATCACGCCCTGTTTTTGCCGCCGGCTGTTTTCCTAAGATGTAAAAACGAGTTATATTCTCTCCATAAAGATTGTTGTCAGTTATGCCGGAAACTAATACTCGTAAACCATAAAGTTCCGCGGCTAAACCAGACCCAATAGCGCCATACCTGCTGTAGGCCGTGTCTGTAGCGACAATTTCAGCGGCTCTGGCTGTGCTTTCAGCCGGAACTTGCAACGTTAACCTCTGCTGGCGCAGCCATATTCCGCACTGCCCCAGCGCTTGAGGATGGGACATAACGCCGGTAAGTTCATGCGCGCCCGTGATATTTTTGCGCGCTAACAAGCAATGTTTAATAACAATTCTTACCTCTCCAATCACGTTAAAATCAGGCGGGCTGGCTCCGTTAAGTACGCAGGGCAGCCAGTGTTGAACGACTTCGCGGACATATCCTTGAGTGCTATTTTCAATAGCAACGATAGCAATTCGGTCGTTGGCGCCGCCATTCATCGCTGATAAAATTTCCTGGTGGCTGGGGTGGAATGTTATTTTGCAGCCGTTCAAACCTAACATTGCTTTTGCGCGCAAGGCCGCTTCGTGCCCGTTTGTTCCTGGCCCTAAAGCTAAAATCGCGTTTACTCCATTTTGACTTTTCATCGATAACCCTCCGAAAAAATTTTAAAAAGAGCGATCGCTCCTTATTTTTTAGGGAACTTTTCCCTGTCTTTGTTTCCAAAAAAAGCTTTGGGCACAAAAATAGGCCAAAAAACAAACTGGCTTCCGCCCGTTAGGCGGAAGCCAGCTGTTTTCCCTAGTGAGTTTTGACTTAATGTTAAGTTAAAACACCACTAAAAACTGCTCTTCCGCTCCGGCGAAAGCCACTAAAGTAAAAGCTGAAGAAAAAAACAGTTTTTGCTGCTGTCTTAACCATATGTGGATAATTTATCATATATTTAAAAAAAATGCAAGAATTTATCCACACCATTAAGTAGCTTGCGCACTTAACGGTGCAGGCACCTTAACAAATCAATAATATCACAGTTGATGATGTAGTAAAAAGAAAAAAGGGGCTGTTTTTTACCAACAGCCCCCGGCCCATTATTCACGCTGCCAAAACCTAGATTAAACTTATCCTCCCCTTTTTTGTAAAATTTCATCCTGCAAATACTCGGCAATACATTGTTCAACATTATCCCCCTGCAAACCAAACCTTAACTGTAAAACAGGGATAATTTCAGCGTCGGCAATTCCAAACTGCCTCAAAGCCGATACTAACGATTTTGGGTTACGGTAGCGCTCTTTAATATACGCGACAGCTATTTCTTTTGCCCCCGCCACCGAACAATGGAATTGCTGGCTTAACGCGCAGAGAACACCACCTGCGGTTTCAATTTTAAGTAATGCGTCCCTGATAATTATTCTTCTTCCTTCCTCGTTTAATTGTGCTATTACTGGATGTAGATTTATTTTTTGTTGTGCCGCGACGGCGATTTCCTCCAACTGCTTTGCTGATACACATCCTGCTTCTGCCATTGCTTTAATCTCCCTTCACGTGTGGTAAAAAAAGCGGGGGGAAGAATGCGGTTTATGCATCCCTCAACCCCCAAAACATTTTCGCCTGGGCTATTAATTAATCCGTGCCTTTCTCCCAGTCCTCTTCGGCTGGGAAATTATGTTCCTCAACAACCTCCGTTGGAGCGGCTGGCTCCTCCTCTGCCGTGGATACTACATCATTCTGGACCAATCAAATCACCCCCTTTCTTGCTCTTGATTTCCCGCTAGCTATAACAATGGCGCGAGATCTACACAAACTTTTGCCAAAATTCCGTTAAAGACATAAAAGAATTTTTTTTCAATGAACTATATTTAAAAAGCCATCCGTTCTTTCGGATGGCTTTTATTGATATTTAACTTTATCTATTGCCTTTCTGTTCTAAGCCATCCAAAAGAAGTCGCCTTAATAACGGCCACGAGCGTTACGAGTGAAATTGACAAATTTTGGATAGCTATTAAATGCATAAGCGTATCATAACTTAACCAAAAAATCCTGTCAACTTAATGGCCGCTACTCTTTATCATTTTCGTCTTTAGTCATAAAAAATTTGGCTAAAATTACAGCCAAAGCAGTCAGTAGAGTAGCGATCAATACGATCGGCTTATTGATGGTGTTTACTAATTTTTTCATATAATATAAACAAATTACATTTTATAAACGGCGTCGTCGGTACGATCGTAATCATGTTCTGCGTCTTCGCCAAACCAATGCTTAATTTCGTGCTCGGCTTCGTCTTGGGTCTCGGAAGCGTGCACTAAGTTAAACACCGCGCGTTTCTCGCGGTTAGCGACCGCCGCCGAATCAATGGAAAAATCGCCGCGGATAGTCCCTAATTCCGCGTCCGCCGGCATAGTCGGACCGGATAATTTCCGGACCATTTCTACGGCGTGCACCCCTTTAATTACCATTACCACTACCGGACCGGATGTCATAAAATCAATCAGCCATTGCCGCACCATCGGCCCGATTTCGCTCGCCTCCGCGGTTCCTAATTCCTGTTTGGCGTCATAGCCGAACTTTTCGTAAGTAGAAAGAGTTTTTTGGCCCAAACGGGTTATCCACGCTTTATCTTTAGGATAATGCTCGTCAACTTGCTTGGCAGTCGGCCGATATAACTTTAAGGCGACGATTTTAAGGCCGACTTGCTCCAGCCGGCGGATAATTTCGCCGGTTAAACCGCGGCGCACGCCGTCCGGCTTGATCATTAAAAAAGTTTTTTCTTCTCTGGCGTCAGACATAATTTTATATTATTTAATATAATTTTTAATTTTGTCGCTTACCTGCGTGGGAGTAAAATCCGCCTTGACCCAATAATCGGCTGCGTGCAACTTTTTCCCCCGTTCTTTATCTTCGTCTTGGCCGAGGTTAGTTAACATTATTACCGGGATATTTTTTGTTTTCGGGTCATGCTGCAACTTATCCAAGACGCTAAAGCCGTCCAGCTTAGGCAATATGATGTCTAATAAAATTAAGTTCGGCAATTGAGTTGAAGCTAATTGCCAGCCCCTTTCCCCGTCCGCGGCAATTATTACGGTATAACCGTCTTTTTCTAAACTGCTTTGGTACATGCTGGAAATCGTGGCGTCGTCTTCAATAATAAGTATTTTCTTTCTTTCTGTACCCATATTTTTAAAGTGAATAACTGCCCTCTATTATAGCAAAACGGGCGGAAATGACAACTCCAAATAATAATAGAAATATACTCCTCGCTCCGCTCGTCGTGAAATACAATAGATATACAATTGTATTTCTATGTATTTCTATGTATTTCTACTGTATATTAATGTATTTCGTGCTCTTTAATTTTGTCATTTGAAATTTACCCTACTACATACTCTTCTCCCCATCTGACTTTTTCTAACAACTGGGGATATTTTTCCGCCCCCTCTTTAACGACGTTCTCCGCCGCTTCTTTGGCTTCCTTAATTAACTGATAATCGTTCAGAGTCGCGATTTTAAATTCGGGAAAGCCTTTTTGCTCGGTGCCGTACACTTCGCCCGGGCCGCGCATTTTTAAGTCCGCTTCCGCTAGTTTAAAGCCGTCGTTGCTTTTGGTAAAAGCGGTTAAACGCGCCCGCGTTTGTTCGTTTAAACTGGCGGTAAACAACAAGCAATAAGATTGGTGGGCGCTGCGCCCCACTCGGCCGCGGAACTGGTGCAGTTGCGCCAGCCCGAATCTTTCCGCGCCTTCAATCATCATCACGCTTGCGTTCGGCACGTCCACCCCTACTTCCACTACCGAAGTGGCCACTAAAATTTTAATTTCGTCAGCTAAAAACTCCCGCATGATTTTATCTTTGGCTTTCGGCTTTAACCGGCCGTGCAAATAAGCAATCTTTAATTCGGGAAAAATACGCTCGTTCAGCTTTTTATGTTCTTCAATTACCGATTTGACTCCTAAGTTATCGGCAGGGTTAATCAGCGGGCAAATGACGAACGCTTGCCGGCCGGCTAAAATTTCCCGCTTAATAAAATCGTAAGCGCTTGGCCGTTTAAATTCCGGCACCAGCCAAGTCGCGATTGGCTTTCGTCCGGCAGGCAATTCATCAATAATGGATAAATCCAGATCGCCGTAAATTACTTGGGCAAGCGAGCGCGGGATCGGCGTCGCGGTCATGGAAAGTAAATGCGGCGTAAACTCTGGCTGGCCGCTTTTTTGGCGCAAGGTTTGCCTTTGCTCGACGCCGAAGCGATGCTGCTCGTCAATGACAGCCAGCGCCAAATCGCGAAATTTTATTCCTTCCTGAAGCAAAGCATGCGTGCCAACCACAATGTCTGAATGATGAATTATGAATAATGAATTATGATTTTTATTTGTTTTTCCTCGTTCTTCGTCTCTCGTCACTGGTTCCTGATTTATCTTTTTCCGGCTTCTCGTGTACAGCCCTATTTTAATTTCGCTGTTGGTAAAAAATTTGCGCAAAGTATTATAGTGCTGGTTCGCTAAAATTTCTGTCGGCACGAGCATTACGCTTTGTTGTTTGTTTAAAGCGGCGTTGAACATAGCGATGGCGGCGGTAACGGTTTTGCCGCTGCCGACATCGCCTTCCAATAAGCGCGACATTGGCTGATGTTTGCCGATGTCTTTAATAATTTCCCACGCCGCTTTTTTTTGGGCCGCCGTGAGCTTAAAGGGCAACCGCTGGACAAAGCGGGCGGTTTCCTCTTTAAAAAATTTGATAGCTTTTGACTTTTGACTTTTAACTTTTAACCTGGCTGCTTGCGCCTGTAATTGCGCTAAAAATAATTCTTCAAATTGCAGCCGGCGCCGCGCCTGCCCCAGCATTTCGCTAGAGCGCGGGAAATGGATGTTGCTAATGGCATCAGCTAAATTCAAGAGCTGATGTTTGCTTTTAACTGCCTCGGGCAAAGTGTCGGTTAGCTGCGCGGCAGAAGCAATGACTGACTTGATTAAAAAACGCAGCTGCTTATTGGTTAAATTAGCAGTCACGTGATAGATGGGCGCCAGGCCAACCGTATGCGCTAATTTGCTCGAGCCAACTTTTTCATATTCAGGCGCGACCATCTCTAATCCTAAAAAACCGCCTTGAATCGTGCCCCCAAGCGACACTTGGTCGCCTATTTTTAAATTCTTGCCGATGAAGGGCTGGTTAAACCAGACTACTTTGAGCTGGCCGCCGCCGTCATTAATCAGCGCCTCGGTGACTATCATCCTTTGCCTAAAGCTGCGTTTGTTTTGAATAAAATCAATCGTGCCCTGAACGTTCACGGTCATGCCCGGGTTAAGATTCGCGATCGGGACTTTTTGGCCGTAATCGGCGTAGCGAAAAGGGTAATAGGTCAATAAATCCCGCACGATTTTAATGTTTAAGCGCTGCAATTTTTTGGCGGTGGCCACGCCAATTTTATTTACTTTGTCTATAGCCGTGTCTAATGTTAGCATAAAAGCATTGTAACACGGCTTATCAACAAAAGTAAACGCTAATAAATCCAAACACCTTCACCGCCGGGCATTAAACCCCTACACCAATTTTGGTGTAGGGGTAAACCCGGCGGGAAGACCCACACCGTCCATTCATCCCCCACGCCAAAATTTGGTGTGGGGGTATTCCGGAAGGTGTCTGGATAAAAAAAGTCCGAGTTGACATCCGGCCTTTAAGCTAAAAAATTTTGATTTTTTATTTAAACCTCTATGTTAAAAATATTTTTTAACACGATACTGATGCCAAAGGAAAACACCGCCACTCCCATGCTGATGATAAACATTTCGCTGAATAATTTTTTAAAACGCAGGTCTTTGGTAACGGCGCTGAAGTAAGTAAAAACAGCAATCACCGCTATCGCGTTTATTAGGGTCCAAGCCAAAGCCCAGCGGTAATCGGCGAGCATCAGAAAGGGAAAAATTAAAAACAGCACCGTCACGATATAAGCTAAGCCGGTATAAAGCGCCGATTTCAGCGAATTTTTATTGCCTTCGGATTTGGTGGATAAATATTCGGAAGCCGCCATGGAAAAAGAAGCGGCAATGCCGGTGATCAGCCCGGCTAAAGCGATTAGCTTGGTATTTTGCAAAGCAAAGCTTAAGCCGGCCAGCGCGCCGGTTAGTTCCACCAGCGCGTCGTTTAAACCGAGCACGACCGAGCCCATATAATTCAATCTTTCTTCGGCTATCATATCCACTAAATCTTTTTCGTGCCGATGCTCGTCTGCCAAAAGCACCTTAATCGGCGGAGCGGAATCTTTTAGTCGCTCGTAAGTTGCCTGCGCCATCTCCTCTCCTTTTTCCATTAATTTAATGGCGAAGGTCAACCCAAAAACGCGCGAGAGCATCGTATATTTAAACATTAACCAGCGGCTGGGCTTGACTGCCGTTTGGGTATGGCCGTACAACATTTGGTAATGGCGTTTTTCGTCATCCGCTATCTTGCGGATAATTTCTTTGTTGTCTCCCCGCGCCAGCCGGCTTAAACGGCTATAAACGTAATACTCGGTAATTTCATTTTTCTGAAAACGCAACAGTAAATTTTTTACGTGGTTAGCCAGCATAATAATTTTATTTTATATGATTTAACTAAAAAATAAAAGGGCAGCCGATAAAGCCGCCCTTTGATAAAATTTTGCCTTTTACCTTCCGGCCTGCTCGTACAACTCGTTAACCTTATCCCAATTTATCACTTTAAAAAACGCTTCGATGTATTCCGGCCGGCGGTTTTGGTATTTTAAATAATAAGCGTGTTCCCAAACGTCAATGCCTAAAATCGGGGTTTTGCCTAAAGACAGCGGGCTGTCCTGATTGGCGGTTGCCATGATTTCCAGTTTATCGCCGTTCATCACGAGCCAAGCCCAGCCGGAACCGAACTGCCCGGCCGCTGCTTTAGAGAATTGTTCCTTAAACCCGTCATAGCCGCTGAACGCTTCGGCAACTTTATCAGCGGCTGGACCGGAAAAATTAACGGCTGGTTTTAAAACCTGCCAAAAAAGATTATGGTTCGCTATGCCGCCGCCTTGGTTGCGGACCGAGGCGCGAATATTCTCGGGGATTGCGTTTAAGTCTGAAAGCAATTTCTCCGGCGATTTAGCCGCTAGTTCGGGGTTTTGCTCCAGCGCTTTGTTTAAATTATTAACGTAGCCCTGATGATGCTTGGAGTAATGTATCTCCATCGTTTGCGCGTCAAGGTATGGTTCCAGCGCATCGTAAGAGTATGGAAGAGGCATAAGTGTATATGACATAGATTTAATGTTAAGTGTTAAGTGTTATGTGATTATTCTTCTTCATACGGCACCATGATTGATTTATCAAGGCCGCAAATCGGACAAACCCAAGTGTCGGGAATGTCGGCAAAAGCAGTGCCGGGCGCGATGCCCGAGTCCGGGTCGCCAACCGCCGGGTCGTAAATATAGCCGCAAGGAGGACAGATGTATTTTTGCATGGCGGAAGACATAAAGTAAAGCGCAAAATGCCAAAATTCAAATGTCAAATGTCAAATCAAATCCTAAATACAAATGTCCAATTTTGACATTAAAGCATTTGACATTCCTGCCTGCCAGTAGGCAGGAATTTGTAATTTGAAATTTGGATTTTGACATTGTTAAACTATTACTCCTTCCATTATAGTATATCTAAATTTGGTGTCAAATTTTACTGTTGACACTGTGGACAAAAGTGTGTCCCCCGCCCGCCCTGCTTTATTTTAACTATTACCCCCCGCCGGCAACGGCGACATTTTTCTCCTTTGCGCCCGTAAACTTTTAAAAACTTTATAAATCCCCCTTGGCGGCCGTCAGCGTCCACATAATCGCTAAAAGTGGTGCCGCGCGCTTTCACCGCTTTAGCTAAAATAACCCGGCAGCCCTGATAAAGCTTTTTAATTTCTCCTTCGGTCAGCGAGGGAACGCGCCGGCTGGGTTTGACTTTTGCGTAAAAACACACTTCATCGGCGTAAATATTGCCTAAGCCGGCGATAAATTTTTGGTTCATCAGCAGCGCTTTCGCGCTGGTTTTTTTATTGGCAAATATTTCAACAAAATTTTTTAGGCTAAATCCGGCCGTCAGCGGCTCAATGCCGAATTTTTTCAACTCTTTTTCCAACTCAATCTTGCTCACTATTTTCATGTAGCCAAACTGCCGCAAATCGTTAAAAAAAAGTCGTGAACCATTGCGGAAGGAAAAAATAATATGAGTATGCCGGTTGGGCAGACGCCAATCCATGCCAACGAAAGAATGCCCGCCGGCAATAAGCTGACGGCCGTGCTGATAGATAAGTTGCCCCGTCATCTTTAGGTGTATTAATAAAAATTGACCGCTCTTTAAAGCGGCAATCAATAATTTGCCCCGCCGGTTAAATTTTAAAAAAACATTGCCGGTTAGAACGGCAATAAATTTTTTAACGCTGCCTTTAACTAGCCGCGCTTTTTTTACCTGCACGGATTTTATTCTTAAGCCGGCAATTTGGTTATCCAAACCGCGGCGGATTGTTTCTACTTCCGGCAATTCCGGCATAAATCATTGATAATTTAATAATAATTAAAAAAAATAATTTAACAGTAATTTATATCTACTAAAATTATTGTTCAATTATTGTAAAATTTCCGTTTAATTATTGTTTTGTATAATGTAATAAAACCGTACCCATTGAATTTAATCTGCGGACTGACGCTAGCTTAAATTTTTTAACTGCCGCTAAATTGATATTAAACAAAGGCAAACCGGAACCGAAAACCACCGGCTCAATTGTTAAATACAACTCATCCAGTAAATTTTTTTCCAAAAACCAGCTAAAAATTTGCGTGCCGCCCAAAATAGCTACCTGGCGATAACCTGCTTGTTTTATCAACTTGGCAATGTCAATCTTAGCCGGATTGACGTAAAGACAGCGTTCGCTTGCCTGCTTAACGGCGCCGACTGATTTGGTAAAAACCAGGCAGTTGCGTTTTGACAACGGTTGCCGGGCGGTTTTGTAAGTGTTGTTGCCCACAATAACGCAATCGCTTGCGTCAAGTCGCGCGTGCAAAAAATCCTTGTCCGCGGGCGAGGTCCAGCCGGTAAAATGGCGGGCGTGCTTGGCGATTTTGCCGTCCAATGAAAGCGCGGCGATCAAATAGTAACGCGGCTTAATTTTTTTTCCGGCCATAAAAACGCTTAAGCAAAGGGTAGTAAATATCTTCTTGCGGCGGAATGATTAATTTTTTGTAAGTATGGCGGTTGGTAAATTTTACAAATTTAACGCCGCGCGCAATCACTATCGGCGTTTGTTCCGCTCCCTCGCCCATTAATAATACCGCCATTTCCGATAAAGAATCAACGATGTTGCTTCTGGTAATTTTTAACTTGCGCCCGAAAATGTCCGGCTGGCCGCGATGGTCCGCCAGCGGCTCCAAACCAAAAAAACCGATTGCCACTCCGATGACTCCATAGCGCAGCGGTTCGGTATGGCTGTCGTTAATTATAACCGCCAATTTTTTAATTTTATGTTTTTTTTGCAAATACCGGCAAATTTCTTTGGCAATTCTATTGGAATTTTTGGGCCAGAGGATATAGTGGCCGTTAGCGTTACTCTCGTCAATGCCCGCGGTTGGAATCAAAGTATTATCCTTAATCGTGAGCACGACTGAATTATTCGGTATGTCTTGGCGCGGGATATAAACATCCGCTTCTTTTTTTATCAACTCGTCTTTATCCGGCGCGTCTTCAATTTTAAGGCACCGGCCTTGATGAATGGCGACAATTTTTGAAGTGATTAAAACAATATCGCCCTCTTGCAGAGAGGGTAAATATTGGTCTAAAATCGGATAGATATTATCGCGGGGCGGCAATAAAGGCCGTGTGCGGATGGTTAAAAATCGCATCATGCGGTGTTTTTTGATTGATGTTCGAACTTTCTTTGAGCAAAACCCCCAATAAGGAAGCCAGCCACGCCACTGCTCGACAAGCTCGCCACACCACAGAAAAATACTCTTTGCTCTT
>PFAT01000029.1:0-7335 GCA_002773575.1 Candidatus Falkowbacteria bacterium CG10_big_fil_rev_8_21_14_0_10_44_15 | reverse complement strand
TTTTCATTTTGCGCGCGCCCGATTTTTTCTTCTTTTAATGAAAAGAGTATTTTTCTGTGGTGTTCTGCCCTCCAAGTATTCGGGCAGGTGGCGGGACTGGCCTCAATTTGATTTCGCAAAGGAAAAGCGGAATTCCCCCCCAAACCCCCCTTCCGCTTTTCCTTTTCTCAAACGGAACGGGAACGGAAGCAGTCGGGCAAAAAAATTCCTTCCCCCCAACCCCCTTCCTTTTTGCCCGCCTGCTTGGGCTTCGCCCCCAAAACTTTTCGGCGGGACGGCGGGACTATTATTTTAAGTGAGCTCATCTATTTCTTTTGGTGTACTAGGATTAAAGTTCTGTGCTCGCTCCCAGTCAATTGGAATTACTGCTTCCACCTCTCCAGTTTCCTCATTAAATTCGATAATAGTATCCTTGATTCTCCATCGCTTATCGATTTTAAGACTTGTCCTAAACAATTCAGCCATCTCTTTGTTCTTTTCTACCACAATTTGCATAATACCTTTAATTTGATCTTCAGAATATTTTCCACTCTCTTTCAATTCTTTTTCAAATTTCCTACCAGAACGACCCTCAATTTTTTTCATCAAGAGATAACTACCATCTTTGTCTTCCTTACCAGATAGGAAGCCAACAGGGTCTGCGGTTGGCAAACCGGCCTTTTTAGCGGCAATCAATATGGCAAATTCTTTTCGAGCCTCTTTAGCCTTACGAAGCTCGATGCGCTTAGCGACGATCTCTGTTCCGTCTGTTAATTTGAATAATACAACTTCTTCGTCAGGATATTCTCCCTCACCCTTACTACCTTTTAATAATTCTCCATGTTGTTCAAAGAATGTTTTTGGATCGCTCATAAACTCTTTGGGGAGAAGTTGAGCGTAGTCTTGTCGTATGCGAATCGTATAGTGTTCCGAGTCCAGATTGATATTTCCTGATGGCTCATGGTGTAACTGTTCTTGAAGCCAATAGTGTCGCGCAACGGCTTGTTTTACCATCATAAAATAAAACTGCTCTTCGGGGCTAGTTGGCTTAGCAACGTGACGTATTTTCCCAGTTTTTTCTTCAATCAAAAGACCCTCGGCAGTTTCTTCGAGCTTCGCATTGTGTTCAATGTATTCAATAATTTCTGATCGAGCATTCTCTGGAATACCTTTTACTCGGCGATGGACGCTTGGGGCAGAGAGTAATCTTATTCTGCGTTCAATATCCTCGCTATCGAAGTCCATTACACGCATGATTTGTTCAGGTATGGTACCCGTATAGCCGGTATCGTAGAAAAGAGGATCGGCATCGGCACTGATTCCTTCTTGTTGTAGGAATTGCTTTTTAGTCTCGTAATTTATATTGTCTCTAAAGTATCTGGGATAGACAGTATACTTTGGATGAATCTCTAGTATCTCTCCGGACTCTTTTAGTTTTTTTCTGCCCTCTAATCCGAGTTTTCTTCGACGCGCGACGTCCTGCGTTCGTCTACCAATATAAGCGTAAATACCATCACGGCCTAAAAATACTTCAAGCGGATATCTTCCTGTTTCTCGCAAGTTATCAAATTCCTCATAAAGCTTGTCGTACAAAGGAACGTCGACTTCGTGTATTTTTATATAACGCTTAAATCCTTCTTGCAGAATACGTTCAATGTCTTTACTTAAATCGCCGAGTTCAGAAAATTTAGTTACGTCGCCCTCCACACTTTGCACTAAGTATCTTGCAATAAAAGATCGAACATTATCAAGCAATGATGACATTTTTATTTCACTACTTTCTGGATCAATCAGGGCGTTTCTGTCGTCATCTTTTATATTTTTATTGGTTCTTACACCTTCTAAAAATTTGTCATAGGCGGTACTAATTTGCTCATTGATCTTTGCTAAAATTGGACCCGCCTCTTGAGCATTTATACTTAAAGCTTCTATTTCTTTAGTATTTAAGGCCCCAGCCATTAACTCAGATATCGCAGAAGCAAGGTGTATTTTCTGACTATCAAAACGCCATGGATGGTTCTCATAAGGATCAGTTTCGCTGAATCCTTCGTTGTCGTGGCTATACCCATATGAGCCCGAGTCTTGATCTTGCCAATCTTCATCTGGAAATTGTGCTTTATGCTTTGCGACTATCTCGTTCGCCTTGGTGAGTATGTCACTAACCCATGGCTCATCTTTCCAAATAGTCTGATCGTTTTGAGTCGCATACACAAATTTTTGAGCAACCGAGTATTCTTGTATCGCCTTAGCAACATTTTCGGCAACCCACGGCTCTTGGTAGTAGTATCCTAAATTTTCTACGAAGTAGTCTGCTATATCTTGATTCTCTGTCAATTTACTTGTGATTTGCTCAAAAGCTTTTTCGTAGGTATGTGGAAATAATTCGGATGTTTCCGTACCCAAGAATTTTATATATCGTATAAGATTATGTTCTGTGATTTCTGCGGCTTTATCTAAGTCTATTTGCTCAATTGCATTTTGAAGGGATTCATTCGATCTTAGGACTTTCAAAATCTCTATTTCCTCATCGCTGAGTTTGAAATCTTCACTCTTGTAATGAGCAATAATTATCTCTGGTGCGGGAGTGATATTTGTTCGGGACAACAAAAAGTTTATCAGTCCTGCTTTATTGGGAACATCTTCAACAAGAATCTTTGTATAAAAAACCTGAAGATCACCGCCATCCATTTTAAAAGTTGTGCCGAATTGGCTTTCTAATTGCGTTATGCCCTCGACATTTCCGGCTAGTAATTCCTTCGCATACAATTCTTGCAGGCGTTTTTCTGCCGATATCTCCTCTGGGCTTTGTTCTTTTTGAATACGTTCAATCTCCTGGATGTCAGGTTTGACTCCAGTGAATTGTTCTATGTAGTTGAAATTTTCTAGTGATCTCATAATTTTTATTTAGATGAAAGTTGGGCAAGGTATATAGCTTGCACTGCCTTAGAGGACGGCAAACCATATTTTTGCTTTAACCAATCCCATGCTTTTAAATATTCTCCATCAGGAGTTTTCTCGTAAGAAATATTCTGGCCTAAAGTTCTTGTATATGCCAAATCAACTAACCCTTGTGATGGTTTTTTACCAGTAGATTCTTCAAACCAAAAGAATAAATCGTCTAATTCGGTACAAGAATACTCTGTTGGTTTGTGAGTTTCTAATATTTTTTGAGTAGCATTTTCTACGGCACTTGCCTCTAAGTGAACCGGCGATCCGGAAATTTCCTCAATAAGTTTTATGGTCTTTATCGTTTCAACAAATTTTTCCATGCCTGTTTTCTCTAATCTGCGCATTGCGGCCTTGTTTGCGATTTCAGGAGATACGGTTACTTTGTATTTCTCCATGAATTTCGTAACACTATCTTTTCTCATGTAGTCCTCAACCAGCCAATTATATATTCTATTTTGCAAATCGCTTTCTGTTGGTGGAACACCAACAACTCGCTCAAATTTTTCATAGCTTCCATCGTACGAAGCAAACATTACTCTTCGATACGCCATTGCCATTTTTTCCGAAGATAACTCCGGACGTACTTGGCTAAGTTCGTATAAAGCATAAAACGTTTCAATATCTTTATCACTGTATGTGGCAAATTTAGGATTCTCAACGAGCTTCGTATACTCGGCTTGAACCATTTCAGGTGTAAGCGGGAGAGTCTCTATTCCCAGCAAAGCCTTAATACTTCCCAAGGTTTTAAAGTCACGTTTTTGCAATAGAGCATCACATTTTTGTTTTATGCTTTCAAGCAAGACTTCCGGAACTAATCCTGTTTCCTTTTTAAATTTTTCTATGTTCTCAAAATCGCCACGCTCAAACAAAGCTTGATAAACACCATTTGCAATAGGAGAAGTTACTTCTGTACCAAACTTTTCTCTAAATAACTCAATTCCATCTTTTATCGAATTATAACTTCTACTTTTTGGTCTTATGTTGCGCGAAAGAGCACCAGCTAAAACATCAGGGTCAATTTCAACGCCACTCATTTTTTTCAATTCTGCTAGCCGATCGGCAAAATTGTCTGCATAATATTCGTATGAATACGCATCGTCACCGCTTAGACCACCCTCATCTCGCATCTTTTTCTCCCACTCATCTGCTTTCTGCAATAGATCACGATATACTTTTCTGACTAAGTCAGGGTTATATTCAAATTGGCCATATTGCAACAACTTCTCGAAAAATTGCAATCTCCCTGCCTCTAAAAGTTGCTGGCCTTTAGATTGAACTAAATCTGGAGATACTATCGGCATAACACCTGTTGCTTTAATTATCTTTTCTATTTTTTTTGTCCAATAAGGATCACTGGCTATGATTTCCGAATAAGCAGATTGCAACCGTTCAATGTTCGGCTTAATTCCAGTAGCGGTTGCTAAACTGCTTACTTTCTCAAGATCTCTTTCCAAACCGGAAGAATCAAATTCTTTTTCTCCGTACCTATCTTTCTCGTAGTTACCAGATCGTGCTGTTTCTATCCCAACTTCTATCTTCTGTGATATATATGCTGTGGTTTCCTCATCTAGCTGTAATTCAACGCCGGTAATCTTTTTTACATTTCCAATTTGATTTTCCCGGCCAGCTACAATCCATTGTTTATAAAGTCTATTAATATCATCAGGATCAAATTCCGGTTTGACCCCTGTGATACCTGCTATTTTTTCTATACTATAAATTCCTCCTCGCCCTCCCCACGAATCCTCTACGACAGCTTCTCTATAAAAGGCTTGAAGTTGATCAGCTGGTATTTCAGGTTTTATACCCGTAATTTTAAATAATTCTTCAAATGCACCAGAGAGAGAGCCGAAACCCGTGGAGCTACCCTGGCCAGTTTTTATACTATAAGCATAATCGGGCGATAAGAATTTTCTATAGGCTTGTTGCGCTAAATCGGGGGGTAGAGGGACCCCAGTAAGTTGATGTACTTTTACCAAATTGCTTGAGTGTACTGTTTCATTCTGAATTAGACTAGTGTATATTCCGATCACTATTTCTTGGGGAACGGCAACACCAAACTGTTCTAGGCGTTCTTTAATTTTTTTCTCCCAATCATTGTCGTACGAATTACGTTTGCCTGAAGGAATCGTTGCTTCTTTTTCTAGCCACTGTATAAGTGTAGCTTCGAGCTTTTTTGGATCGCAATCTTTCCCAGTTAGCTCTTTTATTTTTGCTAAACCATCAAATCGTAATTTTTCTAAATTTTCGTCTTGCTTGGCTTCTATTTCTTCCTTAGTTGCTTTAAATTTAACGCCAAAGACTTTTTCCAAATCTGATATTGGGTTGTGGTATGTGTCGTCCATCAGTCCCACCATAAACTGTCGCGCTTCTTCCTTGTCTATTTGAGGTCGGATTCCGAGAGCTCCATATAGATTAGAAATGACATGCGCTTTTTTGTCAGTAACTGCTTTTTGATAGCGATCTTGAATTTCTGATTCAGGAACTTCAAACACAACCCCCACGCTTTCTTGTAGTCTTTGCAGGCCTTCTTTAATTGCTTTGCCCTGATCAATATATCCGTGACCGCCGTCAACTATTTTTAATGCGGTTTTTTCTACGAGATCTACTGGCGGTTTAAGCCCTGTCATCTCAACGAGATTCCCAATACCAACATATCCTTTTTGACCATACCAACCTCTTTGTAAAAACTCCTCAAAAACAGGCCGCATTTGCTCCTCGGTAAATACCGGTTTTATTCCAGTTGCTTGCTCTAAAGATTTTAAAGAATCCATCCATCGATCTCCACGCTTTTCCAAAATCCTTTGATACACTTTTTCGACTAAGGCCATGTTCGGTTTCTCGCCGATTTCTGTTATTCGATAGGTATCCAGATATCCGTTCTTTGCAAACTGTGCTTCGTAGGATTGTTGGATCATTTCACTTGTTACTTCGACGCCAAAAAGTGGAGCAATTTTTTTCGCTTGCAATACATCTCCTTTATCTACAGCTTCTTGGAAAAGAGCATCATCGGGCTGTATGCCGGTTAAACCTTTTATATCTTTTATAAGATCCTCGGTTTCAAAACTGTAGGATTTTTTGCCGGCAAAAATATTTCTATATTTTGTTTGGATTTGTTCAGCCGAGGGAGTATACCCAGTGGCTCTCTTAAACGATTTCAGCTGATCCAAAATTCCTTTTTCTTGTCCAAATTGTTCAAGTAGTTTTCCGAATTCTTCGGCAACCAATCCTTGATCGGGTTCAGTTTCAGATACAGATTTTATTTTTCCAAAATCCTCAGCCCAATTGCTTGGGCGAGTAGTTATTAATTCTCTCATTTTTACCTGTATCAAATCTGCGCTAGGAGCACTCTCTGGTCTGACTTTTTGTAATGTCTTTATCAGTTCAAAATCACTTTGTTGAAAAGCGTCATCTAATCGCTTCTGCCATTTTTGGTCATCAATTTCGCCAGTTTTAATCGCCTCAACTTTCGGTGTTTCTTTTTCTATTTGAGCCGACTTGTCGTCAATGGGTTCATGACTTTCTACACCCAAAGCCTCTCGCCATTCATTTGGCGAGTCTATGCCGTGATCTTCGAGCTCTTGCTTGAGGGCTTCTTGCTTGTTTATTGGTGATCCAAATTTTTCTCCCATATATTTTATATTAACTCCTCGACTGATACATTTAAAGCTTTAGCTATCTTTTTCAAAGTATCAATAGTTGGGTTGTCTTGTTTTCCCGCCTCAATATTAATAATCGTATTGTTGGACACATCAGCCAGCCGAGCCAGTTTTTCCTGCGATAAACCCAGCTTCTCCCGAAGCTGTTTAACTTTCTTGACTAGGTTGGTTTTGCTTGACTCTACCATAATTTGTTAGTAACATTAAATTGTAGTATACTGTTATTGTATGGATATATTTACCATCAACAATATAATGTTACCAAATTATTTAGAAAAGGTAAAGAGAAAAGGGAGTAAAAATCCAAAAGCACGCGCACGGGAGGGTGGGGCAAGTGCTTTTACTGCTACGCTATCTTTCTTTTCTGTCCCGCCGTCCCGCCGAAAAGTTTTGGGGGCGAAGCCCAAGCAGGCGGGCAAAAAGGAAGGGGGTTGGGGGGAAGGAATTTTTTTGCCCGCCTGCTTCCGTTCCCGTTCCGTTTGAGCAAGAGAAAAGCGGAAGGGGGGGTTGGGGTGCCCCGAAGCAGAGCAAGCTCGCTACGGGGTAAAAATTCCGCTTTTCTCTTGCCAAATCAAAATGAGGCCAGTCCTGCCACCTGCCTGAATACTTGGAAGGCAGGACACCACAGAAAAATACTCTTTTCATTAGGAGAAAAAGAAATCGGGCGCGCGCAAAATGAAAAGAGCAAAGAGTATTTTTCTGTGGTGTGGCGAGCTTGTCGAGCAGTGGCGGGGCTGGCTTCCTTATT
>PFAT01000032.1:2788-4125 GCA_002773575.1 Candidatus Falkowbacteria bacterium CG10_big_fil_rev_8_21_14_0_10_44_15 | reverse complement strand
ATTCAATGACCGGGCTATTTAAATCAATTCTGTCCGATGTCCAAAAAGACCAGGTGAAGTTGTCGCCAAGTAAATCGTCTGTTCCGGAACGCTTGCTATCTGGTTGATTTTGGTTAAAGTCATCAATCGGCCCTTCCGCGTTGTTGTTTCGGTTGCCGTCCAAAGAGTTAGAAGCCGCGTCCATTGCGCCGTTGGGTGGTATGGACGCCTGCGGATAATTTATTGTTTGATTGTTTGTCTGTTGTTGACAGACGCCGGCCGTAGCGGCATTACCGGAACAAGTGCCAAAATTAAGGTTATTGCCAGCGGTTCTGGCACACGCTTCATTGCTGGTACAAGGAGTCAAGCTCGCCGCCTTTACCCAGACTTTAATATTAGCAAGCGGCGGCAAACAATACATTTTGTCCCCGCAGGAATTTTGCCCGCATTCCGTTTTAGTTTTAAATTCTACTGTTTTATAAATATTACTGATAGTAAACTCGCCGGCAATGGGCGTGTCATTATTTAGAACCTTAATGTAATTCTGCACCGCGTCTGAATCTCCCTGCAGTTGTATTGGATTCATCGCTTCGTTGAAATTTATCTGAATAATGGCGTTGCGCGGCTCGTCCGGACGGCCGACAATCCTGACATTTGCTTGTCTATCTGCCCCGCCATGCATAGCTGTAATAGCCAAAGCCGATGGGTTAGAAGTGGAAAAAACAATATTATTTCCAGCCGCGCCGGCAATTTTAGCGGTAATAATAATGGTATCACCTTGATTGCCTATTCTAGCAGAAGCTGATGAGTTAGAAGCATTAATTGAGCTAAAAATATTGTCTGCTGTTTTTTCTTCTCTGTTGTCAATTTTAATTTCTCCCGCGCCATTGCCAAAGGTATAATTTCTATCACCGACCGTTAGCGTATCCGCTGCTATTTCCGGCTTAACAGAAATGGTTATCACATTACTGCTTGGCGAGGTAATAAAATTTCCGCCATCAGTTCTTACTAATTGCACCCCGCATCCTAAATCAATTATTTTATCCGTTACATCATCCACTGTTTTAAAACCTAAAACTGAAGTAGTAATAATTGCGCCCAATCTGCCACCAATGTCAGCCACAGTGGCAATCTGCAGGGAAACATCCCCCTCGCCATTGCAATTATATGTCCCTGTCGCCTGCGGTTTGAACTGGATGGTGTTACTGCCATCAGTATTGTCAGTAATATTAACAACGGCAGGCGCATAAACTTTTGGCTGGCTTTGTACTTTAATTTGTCCCTCTGCCGCAGTCGCCGCCGCATCAGCCACTATTTGGTCTGCCGCATTATCCGGCTGCGGGAAAACGGATTGTACC
>PFAT01000032.1:0-2752 GCA_002773575.1 Candidatus Falkowbacteria bacterium CG10_big_fil_rev_8_21_14_0_10_44_15 | reverse complement strand
CCGTTCTTTTTCTGTAAATTATCTTCATTAAGCCGCACGCCGTACCATTGCTCCTGATTTTGGCTGCCTAAGAAAGCGTCGGGACGGAAAATAAATGTTTTATTGTCGTTTGATGAGACTTTAGCTGCCACAATTTTTGCCGGCGCCGCAGCGTCATCCTCGTCTTCGTTCAATTCCGCGCCGTTGGCTGTAGAAAAAATAGCAATATTAGCTGTTGTTAATTGCTGTGTGCCGTCGCAGGCGCTCGCGCCACAAATAGTATTTGGGCTCAACTCCTCTTTGAAAGTAATAATAATAATGGTGTTGCGCGGCACGTCCGTTTGCCCGCGCGCCGGATAATGGCTTTCAATAATGCCGTCGCCCAAAGCCGCGACGCCGACGTCATATGGCTGTTCCGGCCGTCCCCCGCCGCCGCCCCCGCCGCCGCCCAAAAGGGCGCGCAAAATAAAATTGACTATGGCGAAAGCGGATAAAATTATAATTAAACCAATGGCCGCGTTTTTAAAAATCGCTTTGGCTTGATTGATTTTTTCCGGCTCACCCTCGCTCGTCATCCAGAGCCAGCCGCCGTACACTACCAACCCCAATAAAATGATGCCCAAAAAGGACAAAGCGATGTTGATTAAGCGGGCGATAAATACTCTGATGTCGGTCTGCGGCAAATTTACCGTGTTACCGATAGTGTCCAGCCCGGCGGTGTTATCCAGACCGCTTGTCCGCAGAGTATCAACTCCCTGCGCTTGCGCCGTTGGTAATAACTGGGGCGAAGATAACAAAACAAAAAAAGCAGCTACCGCGAATAATAATCGCAGATAAAAAGCTGCTTTTTTACTTGCTCCGCGGGTTTGTCCTACGGAGCGGTTCTCCTTGTAATTAAGTTGTCGTAGCATGGGGACACTAATTAAGTCAAAAATCTGTAAAGTAATTTGTCATTCCCGCGAAAGCGGGAATCTCTTACTATTTTTCTTTTTCTATTTTTAGATTCCCGCTTTCGCGGGAATGACAGAATATAAAAAACTTTACGGACTTTACGGACTTTATGGACTAAGGCGCTTACCAGCGCCGCCTTGGCTCTTCTTCTAATTTGCCTATTTTGCGCAGGTATTCGCGCTTGCGGCGATATTGCAAAGCCACTAACGCGCTTTTGCGCTTAGCGGATTCGCTTTTGACCGGCTGTTTGAATTGGCGCTCTTTTGCCTCAATGATTTTTCCCGACCACTGCACCCGCTTTAAAAAGCGGCGGTACATGCCGTCAAAAGACTCGCCTTTTTTTCTTTTTACTTCTATCACAAAACACCTCCGATCTATTTAATCTATTGTCATTCCCGCGAAAGCGGGAATCCCGATATTGACGCATCAGACACGAGATTCCCGCTTTCGCGGGAATGACACTAGCATAAAAATTATATTATTTACTTTAATCTTTTATCTAATTCTTCGTACACTTTTTTGAAATCAAACACTTCCTGCATTCCGGATTCCATGTCGCGGATTAAAATCGTGCCGTCCATCAATTCTTTCTGGCCTAAAATCAAAGTTAGTTTCACTCCTAATTTATTCGCGTATTCCAGTTGCGCTTTGAGGTTGTCTTTGACGAAATTCTGCGCCGCCTTGTAACCCCGCTGGCGCAACTCTTCAAAAAAAATCATTGCTTTGCGCTTCGCCGCTTCGCCTAACTGGGCGATAAAAATATTGGGCTGGCACGTGTCAACTAAGGGGATGTTGCTTTCCTTAATTTTTAAAATAATGCGCTCAACGCCCAAAGCCCAGCCCAAAGCCGGAGTCGGCCTCCCTCCCAAATACTCTACCAGCCCGTCATAACGGCCGCCGCCGCCTAAAGCGTTTTGCCGCCCCTGTTCGCTGTCCTCGGAACAGAATTCAAAAACAGTGCGGTTGTAATAATCCAAACCGCGCACCAAGTGCGGGTTCAAAGCATAGGCCACGTTTAATTCGTCCAGATACTCCAGCACCTTCACGAAATGCTCGCGGCACTCCTCGCAGAGGTGGTCAACTATCTGCGGCGCTCCCGCCCGCGCGTTAACGCAAGCCTCTTCCTTGCAGTCCAGCAGGCGCAGAGGATTTTTCAGCAGGCGCTTTTTGCAATCCGGGCATAACTTATGGTGCACCGGGCGCTGTTTATAATATTCCACCAGCTTCTTAACGTATTCCGGCCGGCAAAGAGAACAGCCGATGCTGTTGATTTGCACCTGCGCCTCCAGCCGTAATTCTTTCAATAAATTGTAGCCGATGAGAATGACTTGAGCGTCGGCGATGGCGCTTGCTTCTCCAAACATTTCTAAATTAATCTGGTTAAATTGGCGGTAGCGCCCCGCTTGCGGCTTTTCGCGCCGAAATAAATTGCCGATGAAATAAAGCTTAACCGGCTGCACCGGAAAACTGAACATGCCGTGTTCAACGTAAGAGCGCACTAAGCCCGGGGTAGCTTCCGGCCGCAGCGCCACCCGATCGTTGTCCTTATCGATAAAAGCGTACATCTCCTTAGACACTATGTCCGTTTGCTTGCCGGTGGAGCGCTCGTACAAAGCCAGATTTTCCAGCGCCGGGATTTCCGTCCGGGCAAAACCGTAATATTTAATGATGCTTTCCGCTTTATTGAGCGCCAGTTCCCAATAGCGATATTCTTCCGGCAAAATATCGCGCATGCCGCGCAAACGGGGGATCATTCTGGCGCTGGCGATTCTTTCTCTTTTGTCTTCCAGCGCGTTTTGTTTGGCTGTTTTATTTTTTGGTC
>PFAT01000044.1 GCA_002773575.1 Candidatus Falkowbacteria bacterium CG10_big_fil_rev_8_21_14_0_10_44_15 | reverse complement strand
TTGGGTGTCATAGCCGGTTGTCCAGTCGTCGGAGGAGGGGGAATTAAAGTCGGAGCGGAGGGCGACAAGAGAAGCTGGGTTAAAGTAATTGTCAGAGGTATATGACCCGCCTTCTAAAAAGTTAGTATATCCTGACATCGGTTCGGGTTTAACCGATTGTCCATTATAATAGAGAACGAAGTGTAAGTGAGGACCAGTACTAGTACCGCCACTCATCCCGCACTTACCTATCTCTTGACCTTGGTTGACACTACCACTGACCACTGGCTTTTCATTGAGGTGGGCATAGCGACTTGTATACCCACTTCCATGATCAATGTCAACTGTCCACCCATACTCATCCTTCCAATCTGCAAATATAACATTCCCGCTAGCTACGGCTAAAATCTGCTTGTTAAGATCACTGTCGCCAGGAAGATTAAAATCTATGGCGTAGTAATCATGGCCACTGTGATATGCAGAACCACCATAGCCAGTCGTGATACTCCATGTTTCTCCATTCGGAAAAGGCAACTTCAAATTAGGGATGGCCCATCCTTCGTGTGCAATGATTAATAACCCAAGAGTACTTACAAATTCCATCACATTCTTCATCTCTTTCATCCTTTCGTATCTCTTTCTATATTTTAGGTTGTAAAGATCAAAATTATATCACATTAAAAGAACTTAATAGCTTATTTAATTGTAATATAAATTGTAAATAATCTTTTCCGATAGCATAAGCCGTTATCTTGAATGTGCTGTCTTTATATTGAAAAAATATTTCTTTCATATAGCTATCTTTTATAGTTTCGCCATCATAGCCACTTGCCTTTCTTATTATTTGATAGGATATAATATTACTAAATAATTTTTTTTCTATTTGATAATCTTTTGCATA
Organism: Candidatus Falkowbacteria bacterium CG10_big_fil_rev_8_21_14_0_10_44_15; assembly: GCA_002773575.1. Taxonomy (GTDB): domain Bacteria; phylum Patescibacteriota; class Patescibacteriia; order Patescibacteriales; family XYC2-FULL-47-12; genus 2-12-FULL-45-10. The sequence continues at coordinate 12,739 of PFAT01000044.1, read as the reverse complement.
TTTTTTTTGAATAAATTCTCCTATATTTATACTATCCTGGAAAATACTAATTTTTATAGATGCTCCGTCAAAAAATTCCGTTCCCTCTTTTTGTGTATTCCCCCATATATCTCGATAAAATAAATTTTTAAATTGCGGGTCTGAACTCTGACTTTGATTAAATCTATCTTCCCACTCCCTCGGATATTTCACCTCAAACCCATACTGCTCGTTCCGGTAAGTCTGCCAGTTGGACGTGTCAATATCGGCAGTAACAACTTCCGGTGTTTCACTATTAGCTTCGGCGTTGCTATTTTGCGCATCTTGATTGCTTTGATTATCAATATTATCAACTACTTGAGGCGCTGGTGTTAGTTTATGGCCGCGTACGTACCAAAATCCTGCCACGCCGGCGAGTACGACGAGGATAGTAAGTGTAATTATAATTGTGAGCTGTTTTTTAGGCATATAGTTTACGTTAATTTCCCTCTGCTTTCAGCCTACGCTGAAACCGGGGGGAAATCAATATTTTGTCTCTGAAACGGGGTTTGGCGTTGGCGTAATATCCGGCCCGCCGGCGATGACGAAATCCGGCTCGGTCGTGGCGTATGCTACTCCGGTTACCGTGTCGTAGGTGATGTAGCCGCGCGCGAATGTTTGTACGACCAACTGATGACCAGTCGCTGTACCTGTCGCGTAATACTCATTACTGCTCGGGGAACCATAGTTTGAGTAACCCCAGTTATTGTGCCAGTAGGTGAGTATTTGGCCGTGCACCGGGAATGCCGCTCCGGCCGCGGGGTTGTCCACTATCTGCCACCAGTGGCCGTCCGGCTCTATAAAATCCTGGAGATAGAGGACATTTTGGTCGTTTGCATCGTCCGGCCAGGGATGGACGTACGGGCCGAAACTACTGTTGTTCCATGGACTCCCGAATCGGTCATGGCCGCCGTTGGCATAAAAGCAATCTTCAAACGCTCTTTGGTAGACGGATGACTGCAAAAAATTAACTTTCCCAACTATGCCGTACTGCTGCACAACATAACTTGGCTGTAAGTAATTATTCGCAATGAATGTCGTGTTTGTTGCTGGCCAAGCCGTGGGGTTAAAATTGGCGGTATAACCGGCTCCTTCGTTTTTTAGACCTATTGTCGCCGAGTTGGTCAAATCAAGAAAAGAATCTTTCCTAATTTCCCAGTGGAGATGAGCAACATCTGTTCCTGTGTTGCCAACCGTGCCAATCTGCGTTGTTGGATAGACGAGCTGTCCCTCGTTGACCAATAATTGATCCATGTGCGCATACATTGTAATCACATAACTGTCGTTTGGCAGTTTGTGAACGATTTGCACCATCCGGCCAAAGGTTCTAGTAGTGGTGGTATTTTGAACATAGATTACCCTACCAATCGCCGATGCGTACACCGGCTGGCCATCATCAGTGTTACCGCCGCCGTTGCCGTTCCAATCTTCGCCTGGGTGGTATTCACTATTGGTATAATCTGTACCATCGTAATTGACATTTTGGTTGAAGTTGGTGAAGACGTACCAACCAGTGGTGTTAGTAGTTCCATTATAACCAGGAAACACCCACGTTGGATTACTATTAGTTTCGGGGCGAAATTCCCACTTCAAATCACTCCGCAAATCAGCGTTTCGTTCTCCGACTGGCATGTAGAAATAGGTTGCTACCGGAATGTCCGCGCGTTTTACTGCCGCCCTCACTTCCAAACATTGAGTGAACCCAATGAATAATACTAAATCGTACAACATATTCTGTGATACTTTCATGACGGTGTTACCTCCGAGTATGAATTTTGTAAAGAACAATCTTAGTGACTTGTTATCACTATAAGTGAGTTATAAAGCTCACCTAAGTGCCAATAAGTTCAATTGATTAACTTAAAAGTTAAAAAAATAGCATTTATCATTTCATTTTGAATTGGCTTAACTCCGTTTAAGGTAATTCTGTACATATCTGAATTTATTATAAAATGAATTCTTGTTTGATTATCAATTTTTTGAGCAACAACACCATTCTCCGTAACCACTGTTTGAGCATTAGAAGCAACTACTTGTTTTTGATCATCACTGACAACTAAAAAGAATTTAAAATTATCAGATGAATCATAAAATTCAACAAGTAAATCGCTTAAAGTGGGGTCTTGTTTTGGTTCACCTTTTCTATATTCATTATATACCCACTCCTCCGGATACTTCACCTCAAACCCATACTCCTCATTCCGATACGTCAACCAATCACTCACATCAATTTCTTCAGTAGAAGTGGCTGTTGCGTTTCCCCCATTTTTTGTAACCGGCGGATTAATCGGCTTCTGCCAAAACTTTAGCGAACACCCTGAAACAGCCGCGCTGATAGCGGCGAAAGAGAAAATTAAAATTATAAATTTAAGTGATTTCATATTGTTTAACTGTTATGCTATTTATAGTTAAAACTTAATCCTCAATAGCGTGATAGTCAATTGCCTTTCATCATCCTTCCGTCTTCGCGCCGGCGTTTCCCCTGAAATAACTATCGACCGCGAATTTAAACTGCTCAACGAATAATGCTTTAAAAAAAACAGCGCTATTTTGCTCGTAGAATAAAATCAAAGCCTTTTTGTAGTCGCTTTCGTTAATGCCGCGATAAGACAGCGGACAATAATCAAACGCCAATAAAATAGCGTTAGCTAACAAACGTGCAGTCCTTTTATTGCCGTCTTCAAACGGCTGAATATACGAAATCATCAGTGCGGCCATGAGCGCTTTGGCCAACGGCTGTTTGGCTCTATTAATGCCCGCCGTTAATTTCTCCATCGCTTCCCGGATTTGATACTGGTTATCCAAGGGGCGATAATTAGTGCCGGTGATGCCGACTAAGTTTTTTCTCAATCCGTAATTAATGTTTAAGCCGGAAATTATCAGCCGGTGCATGTTTTCAATTTGCCTTAGTGTAATTTTTTTAAAAAAACTTTTATTGCTGACGGCATAATCCAGCGCTTGCTTATGATTTAAAATCATAGTTGCTTCTTCTTTGGTGTGACCGGCCGCCTCTTTATTCTCTTTAATTAAAACTTCCGTATCAATCAATGAATAGGTATTGCCTTCTATCTGCGACGACTTCCAGCTTAATTCTATCGTCAGCCGCTCTAACTCTTTTTTTAATATCACCGGGCTTAAAGAGGAGGCGTTTTTTTGGTAGTTTATGTTTGTATCCGTCAGCTCTTTCAATTCTTGGCGGGAAAACAAGCTATCATTTAAAGCAGAAAAAATCTTAAAATTAAACCGAGGGAACGCTATTATCCTCTGTTCTAGCTCGCGCGCAAAATAACCATTAACGTCAATGTGTTTTAAGAGTGTGTTTTCTAACGACTCGCTATAACGCGCGCCTCTGCCCGCCCCCTGTCTTTTTATCGCTTTGACGCGCAATAATTCATTAATGTCTCTGATGATAGTGGCGCGCGAAACAGTTTCTTCCCAGTCATGCGTTAAATAACGACCAATCTGGCTGGTGGAAACAGGTTGATTATTTTGAATAAAACTCAAAATGGCATTCCGTCTTTTGTTTAATTTTAACATAAAAAATAGTTAAAAAAATAATGTTGCATTTATTTATACTAATTGTATCATTTTGCAACAAAAACATCAACGCGATGTATTAGTCAAAATAAAAAGCATGTTTATATAATATGCTTTCTAAGAATAACCATTTTGTTTTTAATAAAATTTTATTGTTTCTAAAATTTTATTAAAACGATAATTTATATTTTAACGTTTCTATCTTTCACATCCTCTCTACCGTTTCAAACCCCAACAACTCAACTCCTTTTTTTAAAACTAACGCAATGGCGTTAATTAAAGCCAGCCGAAATTCCCGCTCGGTTTCCGGCGCTTTTAATACCGGCACGCGATGATAGTAATCGTTAAAACTTTGCGCCAACTCAAATAAATATTTAGCAATAATTGACGGGTCATACTTTTCCGCCGCCGCCTGCGTGATTTCCGGGAACAGCGCTAATTTCAACAGCAATTGTTTTTCATCATCACGCACTATAAAATCGCTTTGTTTTTTTGCTTGCCCCGTAGGCTTGTCCTGCGGGGTTTTTTTGCTTTTTAGTTTTTTTGCTTTTTTGATAATGCTCTTAATCCGCGCGTATGTGTACAATAAATACGGCCCGCTGTTGCCAGACAAACTTACTGACTCTTCCATGTTAAAGGCAATATCTTTTTCCACGCCCCCTTTAAGCATGGCGTACTTAACGGCCGCAAGCGTTATTTCTTCCACCAGCTTTGGTTTATTTTTCACCGCGCTGGTTTTAGATAATTTTTTTATTTCTCCGCTGACAACGGAAAGTAAATCCTCGCCGGTCACTACGTTGCCTAAACGCGAACTCATTTTTCCCCCCTTTAAATGCACCCAGCCATAGGCGACGTGCCGCTCTTTTCCTTTGCTCGGCGGCAAAGTGTACTCCAGCGCTTTAAAAACAACTTTGAAATATTCAGTTTGTTCTTTGCCCACGACGTGAATCGCTAAACTTGGTTTTATTTTTTTAAACCAATTTTCCGCCAAGGCCAAGTCCTTGGCTTCGTAGGTGGGAAAACCAGCTGAATTGATAAATACGCGGTCGTGCAAACCATGTTCGCCGCCGGGAAAAATCACCGCGCCTTCCGATGTTTTAAAAATACCTTTGGCTAAATTCTTTCTCACTATTTCCACGCCGCGCGCGGCCACCTCGGACTCAAAAAAATAGTAATTAAACCGTGAACGAACGCGCTGATATATCGTTTCAAAATACTGCAAACTCCACTGCCGCGCTATTTTCCAAACCGGCATGATTGCCGGGTCTTGGGCGTAAAGGCGCCGGTTCAGCTCGTTAATTTCCGCTTCCGCCTGTTTATTTTCTTCATAGGCGCGCGCGCCGGCCGCGTACGCTTTGCCTAAAAAGACAATTCGTTTGGCTAAAGATTCTCTCTTAATTTTTATAAATTCCGGTTCTGCCTGCAAAATTCCCCAGACGCTTTTAGCGATGTGCATGCCCACGTCGCCCTGATAATTTACCCTGATAACTTTGTAGCCGCAATTTTCCAATAACCTGATGATTGACTCGCCGGTGACGATGTTACGCAGATGGCCGATGTGGAATGCTTTATTGACGTTGGGGCAAGCGTACTCCACGATGACCTTTTTCTTTTTGCCTAAATTTATTTGGCCGTAACTTTCTTTAACTTCAGTCAATACGCCTTGCGCCAGCTTTTTTGGCTGCAAACTAAAATTAAGATACGGCCCGACCGCTTTTATTTCTTTCAGCGTTGCGTCAGGCTTGATTTTGCTTGCCAGCTCGGCGGCAATCTGCGCCGGATTCGTTTTTTTCTTTTTTGCCAAATTAAAGCAAGCAAAACTAAAATCGCCCATTTCCGGATTCGGCGGCACGGTCAAATCAACGACATCCGCAATTTTTTGCCCGCCGGCTTTGTTTACGGCGTCGACTAAACGCCGTTTAATTTTAGAAATCGCGTAAGCCATTTTGACAATTAAATAATCTAATTGTATCCTTTAATCATTGATCTTTGTAGGAGGTTTTAGCAATGTACCTATTAAAATTACTCCTTTCGCCAAGAATGCTCCTTTCACTTTTGTTATGTAAGTTCTTGTTGCTCGGCTTGGGCGGATATCCGTTCTACAAGTTTTTGCGCGGTGAATTCGATGCCCAAACTACCGTTTCATTTATTAAAACAAATGTAATTATTTTAATAATTGCTTTGGCGGTTTTTGGGTTATTTTTCTATCTCTTCAGTAAACCGGCGCGCCCGCCTAACCGCCAAGACTAACCCCCAGCCCAGCGGCTTACTCCCGCCGGGCCTTATTTTTTTGCAAAAATTTTAACAAATTGCCTTTTCCCTCTCTGAATTAAAACTCCATCTTTTGTGATCTCTATTATTTTGTTTACATCTTTGACAACTTCGCCGTCAACTTTTATTCCCCCCTGCTCAATTAATCTCCGCGCCTCGCTTTTGGAAGCCGCCAGCTTAACTTCAACCAGCAAATCAACAATATTAATATTCGTAATTCGTAATTCGTAATTCGTAATTTCGCTTGGCGTTTCTTTCTTTTGCACCGTATTGGCAAAATAAGCTTGCGCCTTTTGCGCGGCAGCTTTCCCTTTTATTGTCTTTACTATTTCAAACGCCATCATTTTTTTGTATTGCATCGGATTTTCTCCTCTGGTAAGGCTATTGCCGATTTCTTTAATAACCGCCATAGAAATATCGGTTAGGAGTTCCAATCCGCTTGCAATCGCCGAATCCGGATACGACATCGCTTTGCCGTACATATCTTCGGCGCTGTCGCCTAAGTTAATTCCGTTGCCTTTAGTTTTGCTCATCGTCCGTCCGTCCGGCGCATCCATCATTTTATGAGTGCGCACAAACTTTTCTTTTTCTAAATAGCTTTTGCATAAATCACGGCCGACGAGCATGTTAAAAGTCTGGTCGGCGCCGCCGATTTCTATGTCCACCTTCATGGCAACCGAATCGTAACCTTGCATTAATGGATATAACAATTCCTGCAAATAAATTTCCTCATCTTCATCCAAGCGTTTCTTAAATAAACTGCGCGCTAAAGTTTGCTGCAGCGTCATCTGCGACAAAAGCCTAATCACGTCTTCCGGCTTTAATTTGGAAAGCCAGGTGTAATTTCGTTCAAAGCGCACCGGATTTTTGCCGGTAAAATCAATTAACTGCGCCGCTTGCTTTTTCCACCCCGCCATATTTTTTTTGATAATTGCGTCGGATAATATCGCGCGCGTCGTGTCTTTGTCCGGGTCGCCTACTTTAGCCGTATAATCGCCGACTAAAAAAATAACTTCGTGCCCCAGTTCCTGCAAAATGCGCAAGGCGCGGATGCCGATGGCGTGTCCGACGTGCAGATACGGTCCGGTCGGATCGAAACCCTGATAAACGCGCAGACGCTCGCCGCTCATTAATTTCTGGCGCAACGCGTCAACGCTCGGGTAAATTCGTTCCACTCCCCGCGTTAAAAATTTTTCAATTAAATTTTCGTCAGTTGTTATTTTTGTCATATTATTGCTTAAATTCTTTTTTTAAAATATCAAAAAATATATCGTCTAAATATTTGCCTTCCCGAAAAAACGTCTGCCGGCGCCGACCGCCGCGTTTAAACCCGCATTTTGCCAATAAGCTCTGTGAAGCGACATTTGAGCTCATCGCTCCCGCGTACAGCATATTTAATTTTAATTTTCCAAAAGCGAATTGCAAAATCAAAGTTAGCGCTTCCGTGCCTATCCCTTGCCGCCAATATTTTCTGCCCAGCCAATATCCGACCTCGGCGTTTTGGTCGCGCGGGCTGATTTTATGCAGACCGACCATGCCGATAATTTGCCGGCTGGTTTTATCTTCCATGCCGAAATAATAATCTGTTTTTATCTTTTTCCTGCCGGCTTGCCGCGCTTTTTTAATAATCGCTTTCGCGTCTCGCAAGGCATAGGGATAAGGTATTCGCTTCAGGTAGCGGCTGACTTGCCTGTCATTGACGTTGGCAAAAATTGACCGCGCGTCCGACGGCGCTAATGCCCGCAAGTTTATTTTTTTTCCTCTTATTTGAATCTTCATATAATACGCAAAAACAGGGGGATGCCCTGTCTTTACTGTATAATATCCGCGCTTTTTTGGCAAATAATATTAATAATTTTATTGCCTTAAAGTTACTGACGCCTGCCGTTAAAAACCAGCGCCCGCTTAAATTAGCGCGCGCTTGGTTAAATTTAATATAAATTGAGTGCGTTAAACCAGCGCCTTAACGGACAAAAAGGTTGCTGTTAGCTCTGCCAGTTCCGCGCCAAAAAATAAAGCGCAAACCAAACTATGATTGAGCCGGCAACGAGGTAAAACATCACTTTGCAAAAGGGGCAGCTGCCCCCGTCGTCTTCTGGCATACGCGCCCCACAATTACAAAATACCGCAAACGACAGATAATTGCTTGGGCTAAATTATCTCCCGTTTGCGGTATTTTGTCTTGGTGTTTATGGTGCCACATAAACCACCTATTTAGTATATCACAAAACAAAAAAATGAAACTAGATCGCTATTATTTACTCATTACTCATTACTCATTACTCATTTTAAATGCCTCGTCTGCTCTTTTAACTTTTTATGTTCCGCGCGGTAATTTTCCAGCTTTCTAATTTCCGCCTCGACGATTTCTTTGGGCGCGCGCTTAACGAATTCCTCGTTGTCTAATTTAACTTCCAAATTTTTTATCAACTGATTTAATTCCTGCGCCCGTTTTTCCAGCCGCGCTCTTTCTTTGGCCACGTCAATCAAGCCGGCAAGGGGGATATAAATTTCCTTTTCGCCGACTGCCGCCCAAGCCGCTTGCTTTAATTTGGCTCCGCTTGGTTTTATTTCCAGTTCGCCTACGCCCGTACGCAAATTTTTTATCAACTCCGCTTGGCTTTGCAATAACTCAACTTGTTTGCCGGCATAAATAATCGCCTTTACTTTTTGCTCCGGCGGGATTTTATACTCCGAACGCAAGTTGCGGATTGTTTTGATAATGTCAATTATCAAATTAAATTGAGCCGCCGCCTCAAGCTTATGCGTCATTTCCCTTTTTGGCCATCGCTCAACCATTAAAAGTTCTTTATGCCCGATCTCCTGCCAAAGCGTTTCGGTTACGAACGGCATAAACGGATGCCAAAGTTTTAATAACGCCTCTAAGACTAAGTTTAAAATTTTATTTTTTTCACTGGTTGCTTCAAATTTGGAAACCTCCAGATACCAATCCGCTAAATCGTTCCAGGTGAAATCGCGCAGTCGCTCGCCTCCTTGAGAAAACCGAAAATGTTCAATGTCATCGGTAACGTCCTTAATTAAACTATTCATTTTACCCAAAATCCACTTGTCAGCCAAAGTCAAACCTACTTTGTTTGTTTTTAAATTCGTAATTCGTAATTCGTAATTCGTAATTATGTATCTGGCGATGTTCCATAGCTTATTGGCAAAATTTCGAAAAGCCGCGATTTTTTGCTCGCTCATGCGCGTATCGTTTCCCGGCGTGTTGCCTACGATTAACGACATGCGCGTCGCGTCCGTGCCGTATTTTTGAATCATCGCCAGCGGGTCAATGCCGTTGCCTTTGGATTTGGACATTTTTTTCCCTTGCGCGTCCAAAACCATCCCGTGCAGATAAACGTTCTCAAACGGAATTTGAGCAACCGCGAACAGCGACATCATTATCATGCGCGACACCCAAAGAGTGATAATTTCATAGCCGGTTTCTAAAACCTGCGTCGGATAATATGTTTTTAAGTCAGCGGTCTTAATGGGCTTGCCTCGCCGAAGCGTAGCGGAGGCGGGCCACCCCAGCGTGGAAAACGTCCACATGCCGGATGAAAACCAGGTATCCAAAACATCCGAGTCCTGCGTCCAACCCTCGCCAGCTGGCTTTTCGTCACCAACATAAATTATTTCTTCATTACTTTTTACTTTTAACTTTTTACTTTTAACTTGGTAATAAGCCGGGATCTGATGTCCAAACCAAATCTGCCGCGAAATGCACCAGTCGTGCAAATTGGCCATCCAATCTAAATAGCGCTTAGTAAATCGTTCCGGCACAAATTTGATTTTGCCGGACTTAACGACTTCAATCGCTTTTTGCTTTAAAGACTTATTTCCCAACTTAGCCAATTTTTTATCCACCGCCACAAACCACTGTTTTGACGGCAGGGGCTCAATGCCCGCGCCGCAACGGTAGCAAACCGACAAATTATTTTTAATATTTTCTTCTTTTTCCATCAGCCCGCTGTCTATCAATTTTTGTACAACTTGCTCGCGCGCCTCCATTACGGCCAGTCCGGAAAATTTTCCCGCGTCAGCCATTTTGCCCTCTTCGTTGATAATTTTTTTAATTTCCAGTTTATTTTTCTGCGCCATTTCATAGTCAACCATACTATGTGCCGGCGTAACGCCCAAAGCGCCGGTGCCGAAATTTTGGTCCACATTCTTGTCGGCAATAACTTTTAATGTCAGCGGCACGCCGCAAAAATCAACCTCATAAATTTTGCCAATATATTTTTTATATCGCTCATCGTCCGGATTAACCGCTACGGCCGTATCGCCAAGTTTTGTTTCCGGCCGAGTAGTCGCAATCGCGAACGGAAAATTTTTATTGTATTTAAAAGTATAAAATTTGCCGTCCTGTTCTTTGTATTCAACTTCATCGTCCGCGAGCGTTGATTGGCAGCGCGGGCACCAGTTCACAATTCTATCACCGCGATAAATCACGCCTTCGTTATACATCTCAATAAACATCCGCTTCACCGCCGCCTGCCGCGCTGCGTCCAAAGTAAACGCTTCGCGCGACCAATCCAATGACGCGCCGGTTTTTTTCAGCTGATGGATGATAGCGGCTTGCGTTTCTTTGACGAACTTCCAAACTTCCGCCAAAAATTTTTTTCTCCCTAAATCATGGCGGGTTTTTTTCTCTTCTTGCCATAACTTTTTTTCCACCACGTTTTGCGTCGCAATCGCCGCGTGGTCCGTGCCCGGAATCCAAAGCGCGCGTTTGCCGCTCATGCGGTGATAGCGGACTAAAATATCGGTAATCGCCACCATTACCATATGGCCTAAATGCAATTTGTCGGTAATATTGGGCGGAGGCAAAACAACCGTAAAAGTATCCGCGTTCTGTTTACAAATTTTTTTAGCAACGCAAACGTCCGGATTAAAAAATCCGGAGCGTTCCCACTTTTGGTAAATTCCGTCTTCGTAATCAGACGGATTGTAGGCCTTGGGTAATTCTTTGTTCATAATCTTATCTGTCATCCCCGCGAAAGCGGGGATCTAAATACCGTTGTATTATAAAACTACCAAATTTAGCCGTTGTTGGCAAGAAAAATCGCCACGCTTGACCATCTTAAAAAACTGCCTTATACTGCCAAGATTGCCCTGTTGAATCTGCTGCTTATATTCAACAGGGCTCCCCTTTCTTCTCATGCTTTTTTTTAAATTTAACCCCACACCTACGCATAGGTGTGGGGTTGTACCCTTGCCTCGGGTAATACCCCGATTGCTCCGGATTACGCGGGGCTTGCCTAACTTCCCCACCCATCTTATAATATTATGATTGGCAATTCGTGGCATTCGTATAGTTGCAGGAACAATTAAATCCGTAGGCGATATTCGCCCGTCTGCAACGCTATGCGTGAGCATTGCCTGCCCGCAACTGTTGCAACGTTGCAGGCGGGCGGGCAGGTATTAAAGGTTCGCTAATCATTTAAACCCCAATCAACTTTTTGAACTATGCTTACCGAAGACCAACAAATTTTTGAACAAATAGCCAAAGCAAAAAAGATTCTGGTGACTTTTCGGCGGGATTATACCGGGGACGCGATCGCCTCGGCTTTGGCGCTTTATTTATGGTTAAAAAAATTGGACAAACAGGTCACACTAGCGGCGGACGGCTTCTCCAGCCCCCACGCTTTTTCTTGGTTGCCGCACATTAATGAAATCCGCACCGACATTAAAACCGAGAAACGATTCGTCATCTCGCTTTCTACCCGCCACGCCGCCGCCAGAGAAATCAGCTACCAGCATAAAGAGGGGCGGCTGGAGTTTATCATCACCCCTCAAGACAGCCAATTTAAGCCGGATGAAGTTTCCGCGCGGGCGGAAAGCCACGGCTATGATTTAACGATTGTCGTCGCCAGCCCGGATTTAGAATCTCTGGGCCAAATATACCATCGTAATACCGACTTTTTCTTTGACACCCCCGTAATCAACATTGACCACCACCCTCACAACGAGGAGTTCGGCCAAATCAACAAAATTAAAATCACGGCCATTTCTACCACGGAAATATTATTTGAGCTGATTAATAATTACGCGGCGGAAATTATTGACGAACAGTTGGCGACTTATTTGTTAACCGGCATTTTTGCCGAAAGTAAAAGTTTCAAAATCGGCTCCCTTACGCCCAACTCGCTGCTCGTCGCAAGCCAACTGGTCGCTTTGGGAGCGGACCGGGAAACCATTGTCCGCTACCTTTATCAAAGCCGCGATTTAGGAACCTTGAAACTCTGGGGCCGGGTGCTCGCTAAATTAAAGAGTGATTGGCAGGGCAAGCTCGTCTGGTCGTCTTTGAATAAAATTGACTTTGAGAAAACCGGCGGCGATATCGCCAATTTATCAGACGTCATAGAGGAGTTGATTGTTAATGTGCCGGAAGCGGAAGTGATCGTGCTTTTGATAGAAAATCACAATCAGGGCCGGCAAACTGAAATTCAGGTGCACACTACGCGCAATATCAACGCCGTCTCCTTGCTTAAAGAATATGAGGCGACTGGCTCCAAGAACAGGGCGACCGCTTTGCTGACTAAGCCGGTAAACGAAGCGGAAACAGAAATTATTTCTAACATAAAAAATAAGCTTGCGAAACTGCCAGTATAAATTTATAATAAACCCAAGGGGTTCGTAGCTCAGTTGGTTAGAGCGTTACGTTGACATCGTAAAGGTCAGAGGTTCGAATCCTCTCGGACCCACCAATACAGAACGAAGCGGCTTTTTCAAAGCCAAAAGGTGGGACGCGCGAAGCGCGTGGTGGCTCTGAACGAAATCGTACGCCCGACGAACGCCCCGCCGCCCGCCTCCGCTAACGCTACGGCGGCAACCTCGCAGAAATTTTCCCTTACAATTTTTCTTTTGCGCGCTCCCTCTAAAAAATTCAAAAAAGGAAAGGGAAATTTCT
>PFAT01000001.1 GCA_002773575.1 Candidatus Falkowbacteria bacterium CG10_big_fil_rev_8_21_14_0_10_44_15 | reverse complement strand
GGTTCCAGCACCACCCTATTAGAGATAAACTCCATCGGCAATCTGTTGTTTGATACCAGTACTTTGGTAGGTGATCAAACTAACAACAAAGTAGGCATAGCTTCATCTACGCTATTTGGCCAATTAAGCGTTGGCGCGGGCTTGGCGGGCACGGGCGCGGCAACCTCAACTATTTCTACCGGCAGATTTTGCATGTATGCCGGACAAGAGAACGGCGAAAACGTTTTCGTTTATTTGAGCGACAGCGCGCCTAACCGGCAGCCGTTTGCTACCTCTTCGACCAGTTGCTTCTAAGTGCGGCAATAAGATAAATAACTTAACTTTATAAAGTTATGAAAAAAATTACTGCGATACTGATGTCTATCTTATTGCTCCTCTCTCCTTTGTTTGCGCTCTCGCCGGTGATAGCCGCAACGAATGATTTCCAAGCCACTGACGATATTACAGTCAGTGATGTTACTTTTAGCGGCTCAACTACCAGTATAGTCATACTTGACACCTCAACCGCGGAAACATGGTCTTTCAGTAATGGTTTGGTAACGGTAATCAACCCGGGTACTTTCAAGGTATCAGCCTCAAATAGCTCTGTTGCGTCTCTACGCGCTTTTATAGGCGATGAGCAAAAGGGTTGCCAGGATAACACTACGCCGGGTACAACTTACTTGACCTTTCCCACCACTGCCGGAACATACAAATTAGAGCTTTCAGTCAATTCCTGCCAAAGTGGCGGTGGTAGTAGTAGTGGAGGTGGAGGTGGAGGTGCGACACCAGCGACTCCAGCCACTCCCGCTACGCCTACTGTTACTCCCGCGACCCCGGCATCAGCCAGTCAAAAAATTCAGCAAATACTAAATGAAGCTGCTACCGTAGCGATGAGTAAAGTAGAAGATGTATTGGCGATTATTGGCGCCGTTAGAAATCAGGCGGCGGAAACAAGCTCCAACAGAAAATACACCTCTGCTTTGGTTAAGGGCTTAAGTAATGTTACGAACGAAGTCAAAGAGGCGATTAACACCTTCGTGACCTATGGCACGCCCACAACTAAGGTGTTAGGCGCGGGCGAACGGGCTGGGGTGGTCAATTCCTACAAAGCGGCTTTTGGTAAAGTGCCGAGTAACGAAACCGAGTGGTCTGATACTATTAAAATCGGCAACGGCCGTTGGCCGACCGAACGCAGCCAAACGTCTGAAGACCGAGCGACAGTTTCTTTTAAGACCATCTATAAGCGCGATCCGAATAGAACTAATTCTCATGACGATGCGGCAGTAACGGTTATGGCTTACGGATTACGACCAGCGGATAGAAATCTAAACTCGGAAAAGGCGGCTATCAAAAGCTTTAAAGCGATTTACGGCAAAAACCCGACTACGGCCACTAACTGGGACGCCGTTCGCGCCATTGCTTACTCTGGAGCCACTAGATAATTTAACTTGAGCAAAGCGATAAGATAAAAAAATAAAACTCGTCCCGCAGTATTGCGGGACGAGTTTTTTGATATTCAATATTAAATATTATCAGCTGCCTAAAATTTCTTTCACGGCCTTGCCTACCAGTCCGCCATCGGCTTTGCCTTTTAACTGCCCCATTGCCATCCCCATTGCTTTGCCAAAATCCGCCTTAGTAAACCCCTGTTCAGCGACAATTTTACGCACTGCCTTTTTAATCTGCTCTTCGCCCATTTGTGCCGGCAGATAAAATTTGATCACCGCTAACTCTTCTTTTTCTTTAGCGGCTAATTCCGCCCGCCCTGCCGCCTCGTAAGCTTCAATCGCCTCCCGCCGCTTTTTAGCCATACTCTTTAAAATTTCCGCTATCTTCTCCGCGGTAGCTTCGTTGCCTGCTTTGGCTTTTTCAAACACTAAAATCTCCGACTTAATTGATTCCAGAGTTCGTTTTTTCACCTCGTCTTTATTTTTTAACGCTTTGGTAAAATCGTCTAAAATTTGTTGTTTAGTAAGCATAAATAAATATTCAACAGAAATTAAACAATAATTAAACAATAATTTTTATTAATTTCTGTAAAATTTCTGTCTAATTACCGTTAAATTATTGTTTTAATTATTAAACTTTCCTCTTATCCTCATTGCCTCCACAATCCTTTGTATTGCCAAGATAAACGCCGCCTCGCGCAAAGTAATTTTTTTGTCGTTGGCGATTTGCCAAGCATCCTGAAACGCTTTAACCATAATTGGTTTTAACCTAGCAAATACTTCGTCCTCGCTCCAATAATACCCCGTTCTATTTTGCACCCATTCAAAATAACTGACCGTCACGCCGCCGGCATTTGCCAGCACGTCCGGCGCCACTGTTATGTTCCGTTCCCGCAAAATTGCATCGGCGACCGGCGTTGTCGCTCCGTTGGCGATTTCCAGTATTATTTTTGCCTGCACGCCGCGAGCGTTATCAATGTGGATTTGACCGTCCAGCGCCGCCGGTATCAATATGTCGCAAGCGCAGGTGATTATTTCTTCATTGGTTATTTGCCGCGCGCCGGGCAGAGCCGTTACGCTTACCCGCTCCTGTTTAATTTTCATCAACTCATCCGGGTCAAACCCGTTTTCACTGTAAATTCCGCCCCGACTGTCGGAAGCGGACACGATTTTATACCCTAAGCCGTGCAAAATCCGCGCGGCATAAAAACCGGCGTTGCCAAAACCCTGAATCGCCACTCGCCAGCCCTCTTGCTCTTTTCCTAAAGCCAGCGCCAGCTCTTCTCCAGCACATAAACCGCCCCTTGCGCGGTAGCGGTCCCTCTGCGCCTTCACTGCCGCCTACTGATATCGGCTTACCGGTGATAAAACCGGGTTCGCTCCTGCCCTTTATCTTTTCATATTCATCCAGCATCTGCGCCATAATTTCCGGCGTAGTATAAACATCCGGCGCCGGAATGTCTTTATCCTCGCCCACGTAATCAGCCATAGCGCCTACCCAAGCGCGAGCTATTTTTTCCAAGCTAGCTTTTGATAATTCTTTGGGATTGCACTGCACCCCGCCTTTACCGCCGCCTAAAGGAATATTAACGGCTGCGCATTTGACCGCCATCAGCGCCGCCAGCGCCTTTACTTCGTCAATATCAGCGGCCGGATGGAAGCGGATGCCGCCTTTATAGGGGCCGCGGGCGTTGTTAAATTGCACGCGATAAGCGTTAAATTCTTTTTGCTCGCCGGAATCAAGGATAATTTTAATTTTTTTCTCTATTATCCGGTCCGGCGTTTGCAACATTTTTAACTCTGGCTCGGTTAAATTTAAAGCCGCCGCCGCTTTGGTTAAGTTCTCAACATAATTGGCAAAAGGGGTATTTACCATAAAGCAATAATTTAACAATAATTAAGAAATAATTAAACGGTAATTAAATAAAAAATTATTGTTTAATTACTGCTAAATTACTGTTCGATATTTACAAATTATATTATCTAGTCTATACTAAATAAACCAGTAAAGCAATAAACTAATAAACTATTAAATTTATGCCCAGAATCTGTCAAATCACCGGTAAAAAAGCGGGTCGGGGAAACTCCCGCAGCCACTCCAACATTGCTTCCAAACGCAAATTCAATGTCAACTTGCAAACCAAACGCTTATTGAATCCGGCGACCGGCCAATATTTGCGGCTAACGCTTTCTACCCGCGCCATCAAAACGTTAAAAAAATGGGGAGGGGCCGGAAAAATTTACGATCTGCGGAAATTAATATTAGCAAAATAAAATTTTGTTACGAAAGGCCGCCTATAATTGAGGCGGCTTTTTTGTTTAAAAAAATAGATATCAAACTACACCTTACAACATCAAAACTTTTATAGCTAAAACAAACGAGCATCCTTTGATTATTATCCAGGTTTCATTACTACCGGACACTCTTCTGCCCAGGGCTCTCGCTCTAAATGTGCGCGCGGAATGGCTTTGCCGGTGGTAATGCAAACGCCGTAAGTGCCTTGGTTAATCCTATTTAACGCGGCTTCAATTCTATCCAGTAATTGCCGGTAAGCGGCCCGCGACGATTCCTCAATAATATCTTCGGCCGCGTCCACCGCCAAATCTTCTTCGTCCGGGTTATCCATCGCCGCCTCTGGTTTATTTAATTCGGCAAGTTTGATGGCCACTGATTTTTTCTCCTCCAATAAACGATCCTTGATTCTTTGGATAAAAGCTTGGTCAAGCATAACTTTAAGTTAGTTATTAGCATGTTTAAACATTATAACTACAAGTGGAATTTTGCGCAAACAAAAATACAGTAACTAGTAACTTATAATTAGTAACTGGCGTGTATATTTTTTCGTCTTTCAATCGAATTGTATTATTTACTAGTTACTAGTTACAGCGTCGTAATCGGCCTGCTTTGGGTAATGTAAAATTTCCCTCCGGCATACGCCCATTCAATGTCTTGCGGCCTATGATAGCGCTTTTCAATTTTATCAACCATCCGGGCAAGTTCAATAATTTGCTTGCCGCTTAGCGCTTGTTTGTTTTGTTTATCTTTCGGCACTGCTTTCCAAATTATTCCGCCGTTAATTTTTTTTACGAGCATTCTTTTTTGTTCACTGACATTAATATCAATGATACTAAAGTCTCGCTTATCTATCACATAAGTATCCGGCGTTACCTGGCCGGAAACAATCGCTTCGCCTAATCCCCAGCCGGCTTCTATCACCATTTGGTTTTTAGCGCGCGTTACCGGATGCGCGCTGAAAGCGATGCCGGAAATTTCCGACTGCACCATTGCTTGCACGACGACAGCGACTTGCACGGCTTGGTCGCTTAACTTTTTTTCGTAGCGGTAAAAAATCGCCCGCGGCGTAAAAAGCGACGACCAGCAGCGTTTAACATTGTCTAACAAATTTTTGGCAGTAGTGTTTAAATATGTTTCCAGTTCCCCGGCCCAAGAAGCAACCAAAGAGTCTTCGGCGGTCGCGGAAGAGCGCACCGCTACCAGTGGTGCGCGTAATTTTTTAAACTCCACCACAATTTCAGCGGCCAACTCTTTAGGCATTGGCGTATCCTGCATAATGTCGCGAATGACGTTTGATGCCCGGTCAATGGAATTTGTGTCTTGATAATTAACGCGCTGCAGTTGCGCCTCAATTTCTTGTTTTATTTCTGACGCCGCCTTTTGCCGTTTGCCGTCTAAAAAATATTCAAAAGCGGACGCTAAAATAACAAACCCCGGCGGCACCGGAATGCCCGCTTTGCTCATTTCGCCCAAAGACGCGCCTTTGCCGCCGGCGGTTGCGACATCTTTATAAGATAAATCTTTAAAATGTTTGATGAATTTAGACATAGAATAATTCTTACATAAATAAATTTTCTATATTATTCCTGTCCATTCCCCATTTAACCGGATTGTAATAGATGTAATCGCGAATATTTTGCAGTTCGTACTCGTTGCGAATAATGCGGTCGTAAAAACGGGATTGCCAGGAAAAATTAATAATTTTTCGTTTTTTACAAAATCTTGTCACTGCACTTTTGTAATGATTGATAATCGCTGACAATGAATGTCGTTGCAGCGCGCCAAACTGGCGTAGAGACGCGCCATGGCGCGTCTCTACCGCCCGCGTAATTCCAGTCCGGGTGGCGAGTGGACTCAATGCGGTAATAATTTCGGAATAAAGACATAAACTAACTTACCTTCTGCAATTTTCTCACCACTCCTTTCTCCGCGTCCACCCCGCAGCAGATCTCTCCCGCTTAAGCGGGATCGTTCGCTGCGGGGCAAGCCTCCACTCTAATCAAAATGCTCTATATTTTTCTCACTATACCTTTGTTAGCATCCACCTCTACTGTATCGCCGTCTTTTAAAACTTGGGTAGCGATTTTGGTGCCGACCACACAGGGAATTTTTAGCTCGCGGCTGACGATGGCCGCGTGGCAGGTTAAACCGCCTTCATCCGTAATAATAGCGGCGGACTGCCGAATCGCCGGCATTAAATTAGGGTTGGTGGAAGCGGAAACCAAAATATTTCCCCGCTCCATTTTCTTCATATCTTCCGGAGTATTGATAATTTTCACCGTGCCTTTGGCCTTGCCGGCGCAGGCTATATCGCCCTTAAATTCATCAACCAGCTGCGCTTTCTTTTCCGGTTTAATGTTATTTTTTATAAAATTTCTCCCTGGTTCTCCCGTTATACACAATCTTTGTGGCGCGTATCCATAAACCACATACTGCAGACGCCGGTTTATCAATTCATTATCAGTTCTGCCGCTCGTTAAAGCTTTGGTTATCTCTTCCGGTAAAAGCATCCGCGCTTGATTTAAGCTTAAATGCAAACGGCGGGCAATCTCTTTCAATAAAGGCTCTAACAAATAATATGACCATGATTGTAACTCCCGCCGGTAGGCCTTCATAAAAACCACCTCGCTTCCAAATTCAATTATCTTTTTTTCATAAACGGTCAAAGGCATTTTTCTGATGATCTCTTTTTGCTTTTGGTAAATCGCTTCTTTTTCTTTTTTATATTTATTAAGTTCCGTTGCCGGGTCTATATTGCGTTTGCTATAATCTTTCAATATATCAATAAAATAATCTTCACGCACGGCCGGTCCTTCATAAACATAATAGACCCAGGCGTAGCGGCGGGTATGGTCGGTTATTTTTTGCCAGAGCGCTTTTTTATTCTGTTTTAAGTATTGGCGGATATAATTTGCTTCCTTGGTTTTAAAAATTTTAATCAACTCTTTATCTTTTTTTATTGCTGGTAAAATTTTAAATAAAGCGATATCCTGCTTCTTGCTAAAAGTATCGCGCCTAGGAGTCGTCAAAATATTAAAATGCTGTTCATTTTTATGCCGGCGCAAAATAGTGCGCAACTCTTGGGAAATAAAAGTACTGCTCTGAAAATCAAGCAGAGGCAGTATCAAACCATAAGAATAAAATTCGGTATTACTTTTAATATATCGCTGATAGCGGCGGTTTAATTCTGCATTGTTTAATTTATCTATTTTTTTAACAAATTTTTTTGTTTCAATAACCTGCTGTTTGCCTAATATTTCTATATTGCTAAAAACATGCTTTAAGAAATCGGGAGACTTTTTTATTTTACTTACTAATGCTTTATGAACTTCGCCCCAGCTTGAAGGTTCGGAATAATACGTAACGGCGTTATTTTCAATAACATAAACCAAGTTGCAACCCCGACCGGAAATTTTTTTTACTCCATATTTAAAGGCGTCCAGTATCTGCGCGGTGGGAAAAATGGAAACGACATACTCACTGGCGATTTTGATAAATCTTTCTTTTGGCATGTGTTGACTAATCTCTTAATAAATTAGTAATAATTTTTATCATTACTTCTTTTTCTTTCGGGTCGCTGACGGCGATAAGCAACGCTAAAGCTACCAGCGCGCTGTCGTTGATTTTGCGCGTGCCGTCCTTGCGCCATAAATAATCGTTCTTTTCCAAAAAGAAAATAAAAAACAAGGCGCCAGCGCGTTTATTGCCGTCGGTAAAAGGATGGTCTTTAATAATAAGGTAAAGTAAATTAGCCGCTTTTTCTTCCACGCTGCGATAGAGCTCTCGGCCGGAAAAAGTCTGGCGAATAGCATTGATTATACTTTCAAACTTATGCTCCACTTCCCGGCCGAACAATTCCGAAGCTTCCTTTTTCTTAATTAAGCGAGTTTTGGCTTCGCTGATTATTTTTTGAGCATCTTCATATTTTAAAATAAACTTAGCTATTTTCTGCTTGTTTATTTTTAACTTGCCTTCGTCGTATTGCTGCAATAATGTAAAAGATTGAGCGTAATCATCTAAAATATTGAATAATTCTCGCGTTTCTTTTTGCAATAACGAGTGAGCGGCTTTATTTTTAATAAAACTAATGGCATTTTGCAATTCCCTTAATCTTTGAGTTTGTTCTGCCAATCTGTGCTGGTTGATGGCATATCCTTTGATTAGATAACTTTTTAATATTTGAGTGGCCCAAATGCGAAATTGAGTGGCTCGCTTAGAATTAACACGATAACCCACAGAAACAATTGCATCTAAACTATAAAATTTTGTTTGATATATTTTGCCGTCGGCAGCAGTATGTTCCAAAATGGAACTAACTGACTTTTCTTCCAATTCGCCGCTTTTAAAAATATTATTTAAATGCTTAGTAATCGCCGGTCTTTGAGTGCCAAAAAGAGACGCTATTTGCGCCTGCGTCAGCCACACGGTTTCCTTTTCTATCTGCACTTTCAGTTCGGCCTGTCCGTCTTTCGTGCGGTAAATAACGATACTGCCGCCGTTAAATTTTTTGCTATTTTCTTTGTTCATAATTTTTTTACTACCCCCTGATTCGCATCCACCTCCACCCTCTCTCCATTTCTGAAAATCTTGGTGGCAATTTTCGTGCCGATCACGCAGGGTTTGTGCAGCTCGCGCGCGATAATGGCCGCGTGGCAGAGCAAACCGCCTTCGTCCGTTACAATCGCCGCCGCTTGCCTGATTAACGGCAAATCGTCAGGATGAGTGCTGGGAGCGATTATAATAAATTTATCCGGCCGCGGCAAATGTTTTTTCTCTTTTAAGTTGTAAACTATGCCTTGCGCTTTGCCGGGAAACACCGAGTAACCTTTAACAATATTTGCGGTATAAGATGTGGTAAAAAATTTCTCTTTTATTTTTTTAATAATCATTTTATCGGTAAAAATTAATTCTTGATTATCAAAAAATAAGTAAAGATACCCGCTCCTTCTGGCGCGCAAATTTTTTAAAGTTTTTTTAGTAATAGCTTCTTGCCGCAAATATAAATTGAATTCCGGTACAGTCATATACCGCAATAAATCACCGTCTATATTTTTTTCTTTTCCTAGGCTGTTGATATAAAATTTAAGTAATTCTTCCACTTTGGGGTAATAACGAGCAACCAAATCCCTCTCTTGTGAAATTTTTTGTACCCATTTTTTGGTTAATTTCCCTCTTTGTTCGTTATTGCCAATATAACGCCAAAAACAATTATAAATACCAATGACTGCCATATACTGCGGATATTCTTTGGCTATTATTTGCAATACCTTTTGGGAAGACAATTTTTTATTTTGTACCGCCCGGTCTATTGCTTCGCGGCAATTTAAAAAATTTTTTTTAGTTTTACGAAATAATGAAAACGAAATAATGAAGTTAAAATTTTTTTCAATATATTTTTCTGTCTTTTCCGCTACATCTTTTTCATTTAATAAAGTATGAAAAAAATCACCCATGCCCAGGGCGCCGATGGCGTTATAAGAAAACCCCAATCCTTGTTTTAACAATTCCGTATAAGCATGCCCGATGCAACTTAAAGTAAAAAGCGGCATTTTTCTTTCAGTCGCCGGCTGCAATTTATATTTTTGAATAGTTTTTATAATCTCTTCTGTTTTCATAAAATTTTGGCATATTTTGCTTTTCTTTGTATTTCAATTTTACTACAAAATTACCTATATTACAATATTTAATATTGAACTAAAGCGAGAAAAAAAAATTTGCAAAAAATTGACTTTTTTATAAAAATATGGTAGCATCATATGATGTTCTTTTTACATCTATCCTGAAAAAAAGGAGAAAAGCGGTGAAAACTATTTATCTTGTAACTCATGGCCCCACTTTTTCAAATACCTCTGACCCCGTAATGGCTCCCGAAGGGAGGAATATGATAGAATCTTTGAAAAAAAAGTTGCCAGAGTACTTGCCTGATGGTCCGGCAGAAGTTTTTGCCGGCACCGGGCGCCGGCAATGGCAAGTTGCGCAAATCTTGGGGTTCACGGCTGACCAAGTAATATTTTCGGACATTTGGGGAGGAGCGGCAACCATTGGGGATTGCAAAGACGTAATAATACTCGGCCACGGCCTCTCCATCAACCGAAAAAATTATCTTTCAATCCAAGATATTCAGCCGTACGGAAAGAAAGTGGCGGCTCTGCCGGATAAAGCTTTAATTTGTTCCGGCCGCCCCGTTCTGGTCCGGCTCGGCATGCGGGAGGAAAACTGCTCCAGCGGAGCGCTGTACGCGCTCCACGTCCAAGATGGTGAAAAAGTTGAAATTGAACTCCTAATTCCAGGAGTTTGTCTGCTGGAGCAGATGGAGCAAAAATAAATTAGAATCTACGCGTTAATCGGCGGCGGCAACCTAAAAAATTACCGGTCCGCCTTTTTTATTTTTTCGCCAACATCGTCATTGCGGCTATCAACGCGAATAAATCGATTGAGGAGCTGGAAGCGTTGGGGTGGGAGGAAATCGGCGACATTATGGACCAACTGGGCGAAAGCCGTCGCGAGTTAGAAATGCTCGCGCGCTGGTCGCAGGCGGTGAAACAAATTGACAAAGAAATCACGAACTTAGGCCAATACTGCGGAATGATTTTTATTTGGCAGGAGAAGAAGGAATTGAACCCTCATCTTCGGTTTTGCCTGCCCGCCGCTCGCTACTATAACATTGTTTATACAAACTTGGCAGGGGCATAAGGATTTGAACCTTAACCAACGGTTTTGGAGACCGTTATGCTACCATTACACCATGCCCCCTTATATTTTATAAAAATTTATTTATTAATGGCGAGCTTTGGCAGGCGGGGAGACCGACATTCTACCGTTGAACTACTCCCCCAGATAAACAAAATATAGCACGGGTATGCTATATTTTCAACTCAAAGCAAGAGAGTTAAATTTACTTTGTTTCCTTATGCAAAGTATGCTTTTTACAAAAGCGGCAAAATTTTTTTAGCTCCAGCCGCTGTTTGATGGTTTTTTTATTCTTGTGCGAGTTATAAGTAACGCGTTTGCAGGCAGTGCACTCCATTTTAATCATGTTGTCTTGGGACATAAAATTTGCTTTTATTTTTTAATTTATACTCCCTACAGAATACATTATTCGTCCGCAAAAGTCAAGTCATCCTCTAAAATGTCTAATTCCTAATTAATCTAATTATTCTAAATAAATCCCAATGCCCTATTGATTAAGTCAATTAGAAATTAGAATAATTAAAAATTTTACTTAGTGTCTTCCAGCGCCGCGCTCGGGTAAACCGCGCATAACAAAATTGCGGCGAGCGCTAAAAAAAGATACTCCAGCGGCAGAAAAACCAAAAACGCCACGGCGGCGAGCGAGCCCATCAGCCAGCTTAAAGAAGAAAGGTTGCGGAAGATGCTGATAATGTCAATATCCTGCTTGTCAATGATTTTAAAAAAGTATGACTCCTGCATCGCTTCCACTAAAGCAGCCCCCACGCGGGTGGAAAAAAGAACTGCCGCCCAAACTGCCGCGCTCGCGGAAGTAAGAAAAAAAATGGCCGCCGTCGCCCCGCTCATAACCAACCAACCTGCTATTAGCATCTCCTTTTCCCCTAAATAGCGGTCGGCTAAGATGCCGGCGGGAATTTCAAAGACAATGAAAGGCAAAAGCATAATGGTAAAAATAATGCCGATTTGCGGCCAGCTAAAGCCGATTTGCTCGTGCAGATAAAGGGGCGTATAAAGAATCATCCAACAGTAAAAAAAACGCAGCACAAAGTGCGTGAAAAAAATATTGCGCAAATTACGGTTACTAAAAAATATTTCGCTTAAGCGGCCGAACTGCCGGCTTTTATACTCAACTTTATCTTGCAAAAATCGCCGCTGCCAAAACAGCAACAACACCGCCGGCAACAGCGCTATCCCTGACCAAAAATATACGCTCGCGTACGCATCCAGTCCGGTAATGTTGCCCATGACTAGAGGCGCCAGCACCCACGCCACGTTGACAATCGTCATAAAGCGAGTGCGGATGCGTCCGGTTTTGACGTCAACCGAAATATCCTCCAAAAAAACATCAATGTTAATCCCCAATAAATTGGCAGTTAAAAAATTGACGATAAAAAACAGCAATACCAGCCAAGCATTCGTTGCCTGGCCAAGTAAAAAATAGCTGGCGGCTAAAACGATAATTAAAACAAAACTGATTTGGTAATTGCTGTAAGCGCGGATAAAACGGGGCAAATGCCAAATCGCTAATAAACTGACGAGGGTTGCGGCCGCTACATATAAGCCAACATATTCGGTCGCCGTGAACTGGCCTAAAAACGACGATTGGATATAGCTCACCAGCGCGCCCGACAACGCCCAAAAAAAAGCAAAAGCGTAAATCAATAAAAAAGTTTTTCTATTTTTTAGCATAACCAGATCATTTTAATTTGGCTGCGTACCAGCGCAAATCGGCGAACAACTTTTTTAATTTTTCAAGGAAACTGTCGTCTTTGATGTTGCCGTCTTCGTCAAACAACTCTTTAACTTTGGGAAAATAAACCGGCGGGCCGACCCAAACCATTTGCAAGTAATTAAAAACCGACATTAGCTGTTCGGCCATACGCGCTCCGCCGAAAGCGCCGCTGGAAACAGCGCATAGCCCGACCGGCTTTTTAACGTACTCTTTAAACAAAGAATCCAGTAAAATTTTGAACTCTCCGGGAAAACTATGGTTATACTCCGGAATCACCATGATTAACGCGTCCGCTTGTTTTACGGCCGTTTGCCATTGTTTAGCGCGCGAATTTTTTTCCCAACTGGGAATAGTAACCGCGCTGCCGTAATCGCGCACGTCAAACAATTCGGCGTCTAAACCAGCGGCTTTTGCCTGCGCCAGCACAAAGCGCGCCACTTTTTCCGACTGCCTCCCTTCCCGGCCCGTGCCTAATAAAATTGGAACGTATAGTTGGGGCATATGTTCAGTATAACAAAATATTTACTTGCTGAAAACTACCAAAAATAACATAGAGACGCGGCCATGCCGCGTCTCTACGAATATTTCTCTGAAACTATATTTTAATTCGCAAACGGCGCTTTAGCGCACAAATCGTCAGCGCAGCCGATTTGCAGCCATTCGTAAAATGGCGCCGGATCGCCGTCGATGGCAACGCGAAAATCATTAATTTCGGGGAATTGCTGGAGCGTTTCCCGGATTTGCGCGAGCAGTTGCGCGCTGCCGCAGGAAGAACTGGCGTTGGGAACAATAGAGCGGATGTCTTTAATGTCAACATACGCCATTCCTTTTCTTACCTTTACCGAGTGCAGAATATAGTCGGTATTCTTAGAAAAAAATGAACTGTAACCAGCTTCCTTTTCCGCTTCCCTCGGACCAAAAAATAAATTAATTAAGGCGGTGGAAATCGGCTCTTCGCCCTCTTTTAATTCGCGCTTAAGAGGATAAACGCGGCTGCAGTCTTCCCCGCCTTTGCTGAAATAAACATTGTAGGTTTCTCCCCCTTCTGCCGATACGGGCGCGTTATCAAGCTCTGGTTGCTTATCTGCCTTTATTTCTCCTCCTACGCCCGCGTCCACATTGGCAGTTGGCTGCTCCGTTTCCTGCTCCAGCGGAGTTTTTTTCTGCCAAGCGTAAATTATCCCGGCGGCCGCGATTATTACGACAGCCGCGATAATTATCGCGGTTTTGCTGTCTTTCTTTGGCGGCTGCACCTCGGCTCCTTGTTCCTCGTTAAATTGCACTGGTTCGCTAAAACCAGGAATTAGTGGTTCTTGTTCCATATAGTTTTATCCGGACACCTTCCAGAATACCCCCACACCAAATTTTGGTGTGGGGGAATGCCCTGCGGTGAAGGTGTTTGGATTTATTCTAAAATTAGTCTACTCCCAGAGCATAGGACAAA
>PFAT01000053.1:1282-15240 GCA_002773575.1 Candidatus Falkowbacteria bacterium CG10_big_fil_rev_8_21_14_0_10_44_15 | reverse complement strand
AAATCAAAACTGCCGCCTACGCCAACCGCTACTTTAACGCCACCCCACCCCTCCCTCCCCTTATTAAGGGGAGGGTTAAGGAGGGGTAAATTGTGGTAAATCCATCGCTCTTGGCGCGGATGCCCGAAAGCGACAAAAATAATATCTGGCTTAGCGGCGTTAATGCGTTCCAGTAATTTTTGATTTTCTGCCTTGCCTTTAAGCCATTTGCCGGAACGCAGCTTCCAAGCGCCCGGCTTTAATCCTTCTTCCGCGCCGGCTATTTTTAAATTAGGATATTGTAATTTTAATTTTTCCGCCGCCACTTGCGCAACCCCCATGCCACCGCCCAATAAATAAACAGATTTATTTTCTTTGGTTGCCAGCGCGCAAAGAGAAAACATCAAATCAATGCCGGCGGTTCGCTTGATAATTTTACCCATAAACCAGCCGGCAAAGACCAACCCAATTCCGTCGGGCACGGCAATGTCAGCTTGATTTAAAATATAAAAAAATTCCTCGTCGTGTTTCGCGGCCAGCAGAAATTCCGGGTTAGGGGTAACGATGTAATGCGGCGTTTTTTCGTTTAAAAAATCAGAAATTTTTTTTAGAATCTCCTGTCGTGAATCAGTAGAGATGTTGATACCAAGAATGTTTATTGCCATTGAACTATTTTCTAATTTCCATTACTAATTGCTATTACCTATCTTCAATCAAACCCCACGTACTGCACTTCTTCCTGCAGTTGCACGCCGAATTTATCGCGCACCTGCTGTTTAACGTAAGAAATCAGCATTAAGGCATGCTCGGCGCGAGCGGTTTCATCAACTTTAACGATAAAATTAGCGTGTTCGTCCGAAACCTGCACCCCGCCGATTTTATACCCTTTTAACCCGGCCTGGTCAATAAACCAGCCGGCGCCGATTTTTCCGCCTTTGATTTTTTCTTCTCCGGCCGGATTTATCTTTCTGATTTTTCCCTTTATTTCATCAGTAACAAAAATATTTTTAAAACTGCAGCCGGCGCTGGGATATTTGGGGTGGCCGCAGCTGCGGCGTTGGACGCAATCAAGCATCTGTTGTTTGATAGCCGCCTGCTCGCCGGCTTGCAATTCTAACTCAACGCCGAGGACGACTAAGTTGTCGTCGTGCTTAAAAATACTCTCACGGTAAGTAAACTGGCACTCTTCTTTCGCCATAACAATTATTTCTGTTTTGTTTTTAGAACTTTGGAGCGCTTGGACGCTTACTATATTATCGCTGATTGACTTACCAAACGCGCCGGCGTTGCCGCGCACGGCGCCGCCGGCCGTGCCCGGAATGCCCGCCGCCCATTCCAAGCCGGTTAAACTGTTTTTCCAAGCAAGCGAGACGACTTGGCCGATCAAAGCGCCGGCTTCCGCTTTAATTTTATTTTTTTCAACGCTCAATTCCCTATTGGCCATTTTTATCACCAAGCCGCTAAAACCATTATCGCTAACTAAAATATTACTGCCGCCGCCCAAAATAAAAATCGGCAAGTCTAAATCTTTAGCGGCAGCGGCGGCTGTTTTAATCTCCTCGTTATTTTTAGCGATAAAAAAATAGCGCGCCGGGCCGCCGAGTTTATAAGTGGTATATGGCGCAAGCGGCGCATTTTCCTGCACGCCCGCTCCGATTTTTTTTTGTAATTTCTTAATAATTTCCATATCTAATAGTTTAGCGAAATTTTAATGTTTTGGCAATTTTAAGATAAAAAAAGAGGGAAAAATGAAATTTTTCCCTCGCGATGATGTCCGTTTGATGCTGGCGGTTTAGTTACAATTATTTTATTCCACCCAAAAGTAACAAAGTATTAGGGATGTAATGAGGGACGTAAATTAACGCTCCCGGTTTCCCGTTGAACGGTCCTGGGTAAGCTTGGCCGTAACGGGTTACCAAAGCACTGTCGTCAGATAAAAAAGCAATGCCTGTGCCGCAAATACGAGGAACTATAGGAACATCCATTTGGTCAATGCGGCATATCCCGTGCCGCGCTTCGCAACGATAGTCAGTTATAAAGTAATAAAATATTTCGGAAAAACATGTGTCTCTAATCGGATGACTAATACCGTACATAAATATCGGCAATGTCTCTTCCCTTCTCAATCTTATGATTGCGCCCCCCTCAACTTGATACCAATAGGCGCAAGAGTAATCCACATAGTTTGACTCAATCACAATCAAATCTTCGGTAAAAGAGGAAAAGTAAGCAGATTGAATAAATAAAGGTCCCAAACCTTCCTTGCATTCGGGAAGAGAAATAATTTTTTTTAATGTCCATCCTTGCACTTTTTTGGCAGGTGGCTGAAGAACAAAAAATTCTCTCCCCTCATTTCTCGTAATCCACAACTCTCCGTCCGGCCCAAAACTCACGGTTTGCATGCGGTTTGCCATTCCCGGATACAAAACATCAGGAAACATCCGGACCCTCTTCCCTTGATAATCAACTCCGCGAATCCATTCTACTTCAAAATGCAATCCGGCCTGATCGCGCTTCACTTTCGCTAGACAAACTGCCGGGGCGAAATAATCGGCGATAGCGATTTGGGCACTGCCGTCATCTAGCTGTTGGGATGATATTCCCGCCGGTTGAAACCCCAAAGGAATAGTAACAATTTGGTCGAGCTTACTTGTGGGGATAGTAAACTCACTTTCTTGATTGACGTAACTTTCTGCTTTTGCTCGCCAAATAGCCTCTTCCACGTTTTTCTCCTGCCTTTTAGTACGCATCTGTTAATACCTCCACTTTCTTTATATTTTTAGCGTTTTTTAAACGCTATTTTATAAATAACGACTTTCTATGTTATAATATAATAAAATTTTACTTTTGTCAATCCCCACATTTACGCGTAAGTGTGGGGATTAATCAACATCTCCGGTATTTTGTAACTTTAATAACTTCGCGTACAAACCGCCGCGAACGTTGCTTAATTCCTCGTGACTGCCCTGCTCAATAATTTTGCCGCCTTCCAGCACAAAAATTTGGTCCGCGTGGCGGATGGTAGAGAGGCGGTGAGCGATAATAATAACCGTGCGCCGTTGGCTGACGCGCTCCATTGCCTCCTGAATTAATTTCTCGCTGTAAGAGTCAAGATTGCTGGTCGCCTCGTCAAAAATTAAAATTTTCGGCTTAGCTAAAATCGCGCGCGCGATCCCGACGCGCTGGCGCTGGCCGCCGGATAATCTAATGCCCCGCTCCCCTACCTCGGTATCATAGCCGTCTTTTAAGTTATTTATGAATTCATCGGCATTGGCGATTTGCGCGGCTTTTTTTATCTCTGATAAACTGGCGCCGGGGCTGGCATAAGCAATGTTGTCGCGCACGCGGGCGCTAAAAATTTCTACTTCCTGCGGCACAATTGCGATGGCGCGGCGGAAATGGTACAAATCGTAGTCGCGCAAAGAACAGCCGTCTAACAGCACGCGGCCGGAAAAGGGGTCAAAATGCCGGTAGATTAAGCGCGCAATCGTTGTTTTGCCGCCGCCCGAAGGCCCGACAAAAGCAGCCCTGCTACCGGCCGGAATGTGAAAGCTGACGCCGTTTAAAGCCTTGCGCTGTCCGCCGTGATAAGCAAACGCCACGTTTTGGAATTCAACTTCGCCTTTGATGTTTTTTGGCTTTAAGCCGCGCGCCGGATTTTTTATCTCCGGCTCTTCTTTGGCTAAACTGATAAAACGCTCCACCGGTTCCAAACTATGTTCAATCCGGTCATAAAAACGCGACAAGCGGAACATGGAAAAAAACGCCTTTTCGGAAATAGTAAACACAAACACTAAAGTGCCGATAGTAGTTAAGCCGTTATAAACTAGCCAAATTCCCATCATTAAAGTCGTCAGCCGGCCGGAGTTTATTATGAAATCCCTCGTCATCACGAAATTCATCACTTTGTTCCAAACATAGCTTTCGTTCGTTAAAATAACATCTCTGATGCCTTGGTATTCTTTTGTTTCCCGCTCTTCCTGCACGAACGACTGCACCGCGTTGATGTTTAAAATTGACTGCGCCATCTTGCCCGACGCCTCCTCCCATTTTTGGTGCATCTCCTGCCGGCGTGATTTTAGTTTAAAATTCACGCGATAGGTTAGATAAAAAAATATGGGGAAAAAAAGAAAAAAAGCGACGCTGAAACGCCAATCAATGTAAAATAAGGTTATAACGGTAATTATCAACTGCAAACAGGTAGGCAAAATTTCCCAAAACATATTTTCTATTAAATTGGTAATGTGCTCCACGCCGCGCTGGACTTTGGTGATTTTATTGCCGGTGTTTTCCCGTTCATGATAGCCCAAGGATAAAAACATCATCTTTTTCTGCGCCGACACCGGCAAATAATACTCTATTTCTAAAATCACTTTAATTATCAGGCGATTCGTAACCCAGCCGACAACCGACTGAAATTCTTCGGCCGCGAGCATTCCGGCTACGAGCCACAATAACAATTTTAATTCCGCGATGCCGCTTGAAGTAAGAGTGTCAATAATTATTTTTAACAAAAACGGACTGACTAACTTTATTAATTCATAAAATGCCAACAAAAACATCAGGCCTTTTATTTTACTTTGCGAAGGCCCGATTAATTGCCATAAATTTTTCCAAAAAGTATGCATAATAAATATAAAAATGGCGGGGTTATCCGCTCTTATGTTTAATAATACGTAAAACCGGCTAAAATGTTACATTCGCAGTGTGTCCCAAACGCGAAAAGCATCGCCTGCTCCCATTAAAACGACGACATTATTTTTATTAACTCGTTGTTTTAAGTAAGCGGCGCAAGCATTAATTGAAGCGATATAACGCGCGTTTTTTCCTATCTTTTTCGCCAAATCCTTGCTGGACACTCCCCCTTGTTTTTCCCGAGCAGAACCATAGATTGGTAAAATTATTACTTCGTCGGCATTAATAAAACTTTTGGCAAACCCGCCCAGCAATGCTTTCGTGCGCGTGTAAGTGTGCGGCATAAAAGCGCAGATGATTTTTTGTCGCGGATACTGTTGCCGCAAAGCGAGCAGTGTCGCCTGAATTTCTGTCGGGTGATGAGCGTAATCGTCAATAAACGGCGCGCCTTTATATTTCCCTAAAATTTCCAGCCGCCGCGCCGCGCCTTTAAATTTTGCCAATGCTTGTTTAATTTTTGATAAAGGAACTTTTAGTTCCAAGCAGGCGGCGATAACCGCCGTCGCATTTTGCGCGTTATGTTCGCCGATCAATTTCATTTTAAACTTGCCTAAGTCTTTATCCTGGCGCCAAACTTTAAAATATTGCTGATTAAATCTTAAATCTAAAATTTTAAATCTAAAATTTCCTGTTTGCTGGCCATAACTTACAACTTTACCCTGGCACTTTTCAGCCGCTTGAACCACTTGTTTATCTCCAAAGTTTGCCACTAATAATCCGCTTTTGGGAATTTTTTGCGCGAAGTCGGCGAATGCTTGCTGATACGCGGCCGGCGTTTTAAACCAATCCGGGTGGTCGTAGTCAATGTTATTCAAAAAAACAATTTTGGGCTGATACAACTTTAATTTATTCTGGTATTCGTCGGCTTCAATCACCATTATTTTCCCTCTGCCGGTTAAAGCGTTTCCCCTAAATTGCGGCACTACCGAACCAATAGCCGCCATTGGATCTAATCCTGCCTGCCGTAACACAAAGGCTAATAGCGCCGAGGTGGTAGTTTTGCCGTGCGAGCCGCAAACCGCGATGCCGAATTTGGAGTTAAAAATTTGCGCGAGCGCCTCGGCTTGCGTCAATATCGGTAATTTGCGCTTTAAAGCTTCTACCACTTCTACATTATTTTTCGCCATATAAGCGCTGGAACGAATCACTAAACTAACTTTATCAGGCAAATTTTTGGCGGAAAATCCTTCGCTAAATTTAATTTTAGCTCGCTTTAATACTTTATCGGTAAAAAATTTCTCGAGCGTATCCGAACCGCTGACGATTTTGCCTTGCGCCCGCAAGATTTGCGCCAGCGCCGTCATGCCTACGCCTTTGATGCCGATGAAATAAATGTTTTTTGCCTTCACTAAATTTATCCCTGCACTTTCCGGAATAACCTGCGGGAAAGTGCGGGGATAAATTTTATTTTTGAGTTGATTACTTTTCATGTTATACTTAAGAAGTGAAATTAAAATTAAACTCAACTACTATGCCTAATCTTCACACCAGCAACCATTATTACCGCCTAACGGTATTTTGGGTGGGAATCATCGCCACTGTCGCTTATCGCGCCATAGTTGTTCTAAATTATTACAGCGCTTTTTGGGTGCAGATTTTGTGGTACATCGGAACTATCGGCTTTGTTTGGTATTTTGCTCATCGCTTCCGCGTAGAAAACGGCCGCGAACGATTGATAAAAGAGAAAAGATTAACTTACAAAATAACCAGCGATAAAAAACTGAACGAAAACGACCGCGAGGCGTTAGCATACGTCTTAAAGAGCCTGCAGTCAAGTAAAGCCAGATGGAATTATATCGCTATTTTCTTTTTTTCCGCTCTAGCTTTAATCTACGGCGTCTATGCTGATTTGATTAATTTTTTAAAATAATTTTAGCCAGTTCCGTTTCCGCCCCCCTCTTTATCACGGCGGAAATGTTTTTACTCAATTCCGCTTGAAGCTTTTTATCGGCTAATAACATTTTAATTTTTTTAACGAAAAAGGTCCGTTCTAAAACCGGCTGGTCCAAAACTATCGCCGCTGAATTTTCTTCAAAAACGCGCGCATTCTCTACCTGATGGCTGTGCGGGATAGGAATTAAAATTGACGGCTTGGCTAAATAAGAAAGCTCGCTTAAAGTCGCCATGCCGCAACGGGACACTACTGCCCCTGCCGCCTGATACGCTTCTGCCATCTGTCTTATATCCAAAAATTCGTAAGGATAATAATGAGGGTAGTTTTTCTTTAAAACTGCCTGTTTGCCTTTCCCGGTCAGATGAATTATCTGGCAAATTTTGGTCAGTTGCGGCAGACTCTCTCCTATTAAATTATTGATAAACATCGCCCCCGTTCCGCCGCCCAGCACTAACAATACCGGCAAGCTATCCTGCAAATTAAAATACTTCTTACTTTTTACTTCTAACTTTTTACTTCTGATTGGGTTGCCAACCCAGCGCGCTTCCGGCCCATAATCCCGCAATGATTTGTCAAAGGTAACGGTAATAAATTTCGCTAGTGGCGCCATCAGCTGATTGGCAAGGCCCGCGCGCGCATCCTGCTGATGCACAATCATTTTTTTGCGCAGCAACCATCCCGCCCAAAAAGCCGGCACGCTGACAAAACTGCCGGCGCTGATTATCCAATCCGGCTTGAATTTTAAAATAATAATTAGCGACTGCCAAAATCCAACTACCACTAAAATTGGGTCAAACAAATTACGCCACGACCAGTACCGCCGGAATTTTCCGGCGGCGGTTGCTTTAAATTCAATTCCTTCTTTTTCTATCATTTCTTTTTCCGGGCCAGAAGTTGTGCCGAGCCATAAATATTGAAATTTAGCTTTGCCTAATTCGTCAACCAACGCGAGCAGCGGGGTTACCGAGCCGCCGGTGCCGCCGCCGGTTAATAAAATTTTAGTTTTCATATTAATTTTCTGTCATTCCCGCCCCGCAATAAATACGGGGTAAACTCCGGCGGGAATCTCGCTAATAATTCACTGGATTCCCGCTTTCGCGGGAATGACAATAAAAAAACTATCTTGTTTGTTTACTAACATTCACTAAAATACCGGCGGCCGCCAGCGCCGCCATCATCGCCGAACCGCCGTAACTGACGAAAGGCAACGGCACTCCGGTCATTGGGATAAAATTTATCATGCCGGCGATATTAATAAAGGCTTGCGCGCTAAACCAAGTAACGATGCCGATGGCGATTAAGCGGCCGTAAACATCCGGCGCTCTCTGGGAAACCAGCCAGCCGCGATAAAATAAAAAAACATACAACAGCACTAACATAACGGAAAAAATAAAGCCGGTCTCTTCCGCGATGATGGGAAAAATAGCGTCTCCCTGCACTTCCGGCAAATAGCGAAACTTCTGGCGGGAGTTGCCAAAACCCTTGCCCCAAAACCCGCCGGAGCCGACGGCGATCAGCGACTGGTCAATTTGGTAGCACACCTCTTCCGGGCTGTAGCTGGCGTCAAAAAAGCAGCGAAAGCGGTCCATCTGGTAAGGGGCTATTTTAATCATGATGAATAAAATGATTGCGCCGGCAAAGCTAATCGCCGCAATGTGCTTTAAATTGCCCCCGCCCACAAAATAAACCGCTAACGAAATCAAGAGCATGATAAACAGCGTGCCGGTATCCGGCTGGAGCAGCATCAGTAAACTAACGATGCCTAACAGCACCACTAAGGGCATCGTGCCGTGATGCAAATCAACTAATTCTTTGCCTCTTTTTTCTATCCAGGCCGCAAGATAGAGCAGAAAAGTAAGTTTAACGATTTCCGACGGCTGCAGCGAAAAGCCAAAAATACTGATCCAGCTTCTGGCGTGCCCCCAGCCGGCTTTCAGAGTAGGCACGAAAACGACGATTAACAACAAAAGGGAGAAAATCAGCAGCCCCAGCGCCATTTTTTTGTACTGATGGTAATCAAACCGGCTTAAGAAAAAAAATAAGCACAGCCCTAACGCCAAACCGAACAATTGATGGTTAAAATAAAAATAACTGGTCTGAAAGCTGGCGTAAGAAATCGCGCTGGAGGCGGACGACAGCATGATTAAGCCAAAAATTATAATGGCGAAAACCGCGGCGACGATAAAATAATCAGCCGGATGATAATTAGACCGTTCATGGATCAATCCGCTAATTATTAATTTGAAGCGCTGGAAGCGACGAGACAACATGGTTTAATTAAGTTAATGTGCAATTTAAAGGGCTATTTGAACTTTATTTATCCAATAAAAATAAAATGAGCCCGATCACGGCGCTGACGCCGGAAATAAGCCAAAAGCGCATTACGATTTTATATTCCGGCCAACCGACGGCTTCCAGATGATGATGAATGGGTGAAGATAAAAATATTTTTTTGCCGCGCATTTTTTTCGAGATAAATTGAATAATGGAAGAAAGAGTTTCGACGACGAATAAAACGCCGATTATCGGCAACAGTAACGCTTGATTAGTAAGCATGGCTATTATTCCTAAAGTAACCCCGAGTGACATCGCTCCCGTGTCTCCCATAAAAAAGCGGGCCGGTTTAATGTTGAACCACAAAAAAGCAATCAGCGCGCCAATGATAACGCCGCAAAAAGCGGCCAAATCATATTTTCCTTGCACAAAGGCAATCACCCCGTAAGCGCCGAAAGCGGTTAAGAGCGTGCCGCCGGCCAGCCCGTCTAAACCGTCAATAAAATTTACCGAGAAAGCGGTGGCGACGATGATAAAAATAAAGATCGGAATGTACCACCAGCCAATCTGGAAGTTGCCGACAAAAGGCACGTGCAGCAAATCCCAATCAAGTTTAAAATAAAACCAAAGCGCGCCCACCGCGGCGATTAAAGTGTAAATCAGCAGCCGTTGTTTGATGCTTAATCCTCCCTTGCCCCGGCCGCGGATGTCTAAGATGTCATCGCCCAAACCGATAATGGCGGCGGCTACCAAAGAGCCGAGCGGCAATAGCGTCTGGCTGCGGGTTAAAAAGTTTAGCTGGCGAAAAAAATCCAGGTCAATAAATTTTCCCGCGTAGAAAAACACCAGCGCCACCGCCAGCACCGTCACCCAAATAATTAAGCCCCCCATCGTCGGCGTGCCTTCTTTTTCTTTATGCAAGGCGGTAAAAATCGGCGTCGTGCCGTTGTTGCGGATGCTTTTGCCTAAGCGGTATTTATATAAAAAATGGGTGAGCAGCGGGGTCCATAAGACCGCGGCCAAACTGGCTAAAGCGGTTAAAAACAAAATTTTAACGACGTAAAAATTTTCCATAAGCCTTATTTAAAATTAATCAGCATAATCGCCGCTACCCCTAAAATTAAAAAGACATTGACTAAACTTGAACTGACGGCAAAAAGGTACATAAAAAATCTGCTCTCCTCTTTAATCAGGTAAGAAAAAACGGCATTCGCGGCGATAATGATTAAGCCCAGCAAAGGAATAAAATAAACTTGGCGGGGCGAGCCGATTAAGGTGATGCCAAAATAAATATTGTGGTGCAAACCGATAATATCGGCGCTTACTTTAGAAGTAAGCAATGCGCTTAACAGCCAACCGACGCTGTTTAACAGCAAGCCGATTAAAAGCAACTGCCGCAAAATGGCGTCACGCCATAAAATACCCATGCCGGTTCTGATTTCACTGGCTTGTAAATGCAGCCAGCCGTAAAATTGGGCTAAGTTGTTATTCATGCCTGTATTGTAGCAAAATTACGGCCAAACGCAAATTATTCCGGCAAAAAAATCCCTATTTTAACAAAGCTAAAAAAGCGCGGGTAACGCGCCATTACTTTCTTTATTTCCGGGTCATTAACGATTCCCTGACCGGTTGATTTTATTATGGACCTGATAAATTTTAACGCCATAAATAAATATCTGCTGTTTAAATTAGCAGGCAACGCTTATTTCAACATTTTAGCTGACAGCCGAATTAGTCGGCTAACTTATTATACACCCAGGCAAAAATGTAAGCGATGACGGCGACGACGATAAAATGCAATATTCCCATCCAAACCGCCCCGCCATAGGTATAAGAAAACCCCGGGTGCGCCGGACCGGCCAACATAATTATGTCTTTCGCCCAGCCAGTGGCTATCGAAATTATAATCATTATTAGCGCAATCACGCCCGCAACCATTCCGGCGGTTAACGCTAATGCTTTTTCGTTTAGTTTCATAATGGATAAATTTTTTTTAAAAAAATTTAAGCCGACTTTTAAATAATAATATGCTTATTTTTAGGGAAAATAATTAAAGCCGGCGCTAAAAACATCAACCAGTGCAAGAACATAAATAAAAACACAAACCAAAGCTCATATCCTTGCCAGAAATATTTAGTCTGTAAAATAAGCGCTACCCAAAAAAATACCCAAGCCGCCAGCCAGTAAGGGTTGCGCGTAAAATATTTCATGATGCGCAGAGCGATAAAACCCCAAAATACGCCGAAGATAATTTTATTGGGAAAATAAGAAAAAGGAACGGCAAACTCCGCCCGGCTGGCATGCACCACCCAATCAATGATTGTGCCGATAACCACTACCAGCGCTATTACCGCTAATTGCTGCGCCGTAATTTTAGCGGTTGGCGCTAATTGGCTGGTTTTAAACATAGAGCGATAATTAACGGCTGGCTAAAATGCTTATTAAGACGGCGATAATGATGATTAACCAACCGAGATTATAAAAAAATAATTTTATCCCCCGCTCTTTTTCGCCGCTGCCATATAAATATATCGGCCGGCCTAACACGAGCGCGCCGGTAATTGTCGCCGACACTATTAACAGCAATAAAATCAGGGCTGGGCCAAAAAAATTATTTATTTTGCCAAAGAGCCGTTCGCCGTGAGTCATCAGCCAGGCAACGGCGCTGACATAAATCAATACTCCGAGCGAACTTAAAAAACTTTGCAGGAGCAAGGGTAATTTTGGCATACTGATAATTTAAAAATTAATAAGCTATCTATATTTTACTTCTTTTTTGCAATAAAAGCAAAAAGCGACCGGCAAAGTGTTGAAAGGCATCAAAGGCATGCGTGGCTGGGGCTTTTAGCGACGGCAGAGATTGATGGACCTAAATACAAAATCCTCTTGCAGATTCAAACATTGATGGGGATGAATATTGCAGGAGGATTTTGTATTGGCGGGTGTATCGCAACACTACAATCAACTTTCGGCTCAAAAAAGGCGCTATGTCAACAGCGCCTTTATTTTTTTCCTTATCCTGCTCTATTTTGTTTGCGTTATAAATTACAATAATTTAAGTTTTTCTAGCGTATCTTTAATCACTATATTTCCTTTGATGCCCTCTATCTTTATTTTCTTCCCAGAATATGCGCCTCTTATACCACTAATAAATTCGTCTGCAAATGATGGGGACATAATTTCAACCTCGCTAAAATCTAATATAATTTGATCAAAACCTTGAGAGCCATTGATAATTTGGCGGGCGCGCAAAACCGCCTCTCTCCCACTAGAGCGGCTATTTAATATTTTTCCAAATTTTTTCATCTCAAGCGTCATCTTTATATTTTATATTACTCCTTATTTATAGTATATCATAATTTGAGCTATTGTGCCTAATATTTTATTTACTTGTTTTTCCACACTCCCATCCTTACCCGCTATGACCAAGCCATCTCCTGAATGAATAAAAAGTTTACCATAAAAATCATTGATTGTCCAGCTTTTAATAAATTTTAATCCATTTCCCCTTGTTTCACCCACTCTGCCCGTATTTCCCGCCAGACCTTTTTTAATTGCTTCAACATCTGATTTTAATTCTGGAAAGGCAGATTTCAAAGATCCTCTAAAACCAACCCCCGGGTCGCCAACCGCGACTTCTATGCATTTCGTTTGAGGATAATTATGGGCTGCGATTATACACCCTCCGATATCTGTCGGCCAATTTCCCAAGTTATGATCAAAAACATTATTACCTAGTTCAGCCACGATATTAGTTGCTAGATTGGCATCATCTCTGCTTAACCCAAAATTTTTAAACATATTATAAAAATGTCCTAATCTGCCGCTAAACTCATCGCTATATCTGCAATGTAAAATTTCGTGGATATTCAAATTATCTTGTTCTGGCATTGTTAATTGATTCAAAAATTTAACTTCCTCATCGTATTTTAATTCACTCAAGATATTGCAAAAATGCATTCTTTTTAAAGAGCAAAGTAAATCTTGATTTTTAGGCAAGATGAGTTTTCTGTCTCGCATTTCGCACCTTTCAACAAGCAACAAACATATCATGACAAGCGCCCATGGATGTATAAACTCAACATCGGACAAATCAATTACTGCTCCCTTAATAATTTCGTTAAGGTTATTATAAGTTGTATTGAAATCTAAAGTCATATTTTTTATAAAATATTTGAAATTCTTTTTGGATTTTTTCTCCAAAGCCATTCTATATCAATTTCATTTTTCCTTACATTTTCACCCCTTTCTAGGTTGTAAAATAAATTCTCAATATCGTGTTTTACGTTCTCGGTGTTGTTAAATAATGTTTTTGATTTATCGAAATCGTGGCAGATTGTATTATAAAAATTTTCCAGATTTTTCCAAAAAGTATCTAATTCTTCAACACTTCCAACTTCCTTACTTTTAATAGTCTTTGATCGATGAGCAAGTAAAGTATTACGAACATTTTTTAAATTCTTTAACACTTTTGCATTACCAGTATCCTTTATAAAAGCGTTGTAATTCTTTGACGCTACTTTCTTCAAAGAAAAAACGTCTTTCCTGTCATCAAAACAATGCAAGACTAATATAACCCAATGAAATAAAAAGGAGCGTTCAGCTAAACCAAAAAAATCTTTATGGTATTGCTGTACTTTTACATATTTTTCAGCTAGGTCCTTCCCAACATATGCATACCAACAAGAAAATACGATCATTTTCCATGCGTTATACGCAGATTTTGCTTCAAAAATACTACCTCTAAAATAATCTATTTGCTCCTTCATAAAATTGAATCCGCTTCTTTCATCAATTGACCCGTCTCAACAAGGGCGACTATAACTTTCTGATAGTGCTCAATATCGGCATTAGTCAAAATTCGGCCTTTGCGGTCTTTTAACCATTTCTGTGCGGGCTGATAGCCGCCGATGTAAAAATTCCAAGCTAATTCTGGAACATTGCCGAAATACTGGTCTTTGTTTATGAACACCTTGCCGTCTTTATAAGTCAACTTCTCAACCGTGTTTGACCCGTCAACATGGTATGTCGTGATAAATTGATTTACTTTTGGCGATTCAAGAAGGTGAAGCGAGCGTAATTCAGCGCCAAATTTGACAAGCTCTTTAAAATTTTT
>PFAT01000053.1:0-1266 GCA_002773575.1 Candidatus Falkowbacteria bacterium CG10_big_fil_rev_8_21_14_0_10_44_15 | reverse complement strand
CAATCTTTAAAAATTCTTTATATTTTTCCCGATAGCTCGGCGAGTGAAGAACAGCATAAATATAATCAAATATATCTTTGGGTGAAACTTTACCCACAATTTTTTCTATTTCGTTAACGATTTTAAGATTTAAATTTGGAAAACATTCTCCAGTTTCTGAATAAAGATATAGAGGTGCTACATAATCACCGCCTTGCATCCCCGACCTAGACCAACTTCTAAAATCAATAACATTTTTTGAAACAAAAATAGGTGGGGCGTTTTCCTCTATACTACCTCTTTTGAAAATAAGTCCTATATTTTCTCTCGAAAAAAAATTATTCATAATATCATCTCTGCATCTCCAAATTAAACTTTTGTCATAATAAGTCCATTTAATATCAAATGGTCTATAACTTATTTGTATATATTTATTTTCGTTTAAATTAATTTTATTTTTGCTTTTATTTTCTAATATCCATTTTGCATAATTTTTGCCAAGATTATATTTACTTTTTAATTCATGTTCTGAGATATTTTCTATCAAAAACTTATTTAATCTTTCTTCTATTTCTTTTTTATCTTTCGCAATAATAAATGCATCGCCCATAGTAACTATTCCTGTCACATTTTTTTTAAATATCTCCGTTACAGAAAACCCTTTATCATAACTGTCTTTTTCTTTTAAATCCTTCGGCATGAAAAAGAAATACGGTTCCGTATATTCTGCTTTTTTCCATTTTATATTTTTTAAATCACTTTTATTTAAAAAATCAAATTTACTTTCTCTTTTGCCATACAAATCTATATAATATACATTACCAAGCTCTTTTTTTTCTTTGCTTCTATTTTTCTTTACAAAAATATTTATGGATACGCCTTGCATTATATTAAAGACGTTTTCATCCTTACTACCGTCTGGTGATTTTTCTTTTTTCTTTGCGTTTCCGTGCAAATCAAGAATATAAATATCATTAAAAGTTTCTAATAAATGCCACCTCATACCTCTAAAAGTCGGGTTATCTATAAAGCCATTATTTGTTATGTATGCCAAAATCCCCTCACCGTTTTTATCTATCAAACTTTCGGCAAAAGAAATAAATTTTACATAATCGTCGTCTAACCAATTTTTTCTTTCTTTCAATCTTATTATACCTCCTGGTTCAACTTTATATTTTTTTACTAAATAATTTGCGGATTTATTTGATGAAATGGCAGAATACGGCGGATTGCCAACGACAACCATAATTGGTGTTTTATTTTTTATCACCGACGCTTCTTTGGATT
>PFAT01000016.1:11696-15433 GCA_002773575.1 Candidatus Falkowbacteria bacterium CG10_big_fil_rev_8_21_14_0_10_44_15 | reverse complement strand
ATAAAACTAATTTTTCAAAAACAATGCCTTGCGATACCAGCCCGGTGAAAAAGAGGGGCAGTAAAAATAAAATCAGGGCGGTAGTTAAAGTAATCACCGCTTCGCATAACCGTACTAAAAAACTTTTTTCCCGGGAAAAGGAAAAGAATTTGGGCATAAGCTTATGATATTAATGTATTTATCTTAACACACGAAATATGATATGGCAACTTTAATAATGCCTGATTCTAATTCTAAATTTCCAATCAAACCCCTAAGTTATTACTCTGCAAATTCTCCTACTTGTATTTTACGCAAATCATCATTTTTAATGCCTAGAGAAAGAAAGCGCATTACATTATAGGCAGTATTGCCGTCGCCTAAATAATATCGTTTGCCGTCGTTGGGATTAATATACCAGGCCTCGCCATGAGATTCAACTTGCAGTAAAATCCGGCCTTTGACCCGGTCTATTAATTTAGTGTCGTAAGCGTACTTATCAGTGCCGGTGGGTTTGAAACTGGCTAACACTTCGGTTTTGTCGTCATAGCCGTCGCCGTCCGTATCGGCTTTGTTCGGGTCGGTGCCAATGGCAACTTCCAGGTTATCCTGAATGCCGTCGTTGTCGCTGTCTTTTAAGCTGTAAATATTTTGTTGAACGCCGACCGGTATTTTCCCCAAATTAGCGTTAGAAATACCTAGCCCCAACGCGCGCATAATGTCGTAAGCCGCTCCCCCATCTTTCATGTAAAATTTGTTCTCGGAAGCAGGGTCAACATACCAGGCCTCACCGTTAGCTTGGGTTTGCAGTAAAATCTTGCCTTTAACGCGGTTAACCAGCGATTGGTCAATGCGCGTTACTAAATTCTTTTCCAAACCAATGACTTTTTGTTCTAAATCCGAAATTTGCCGCTGAAGTTTGATTATTTCGCTGTCTGTTCCCGGCGCTGGCTGGGACCCTGATTGAGCAGGGGCGTTAGAAACGCGGGTAGTCGCTCCTTCTCCGCACTCGTTCGTCATTTTAAAAGTCTTGACGCCGCACCTGCTGCCATCAGCGTAACAATGGTTCTGGCAGGCCTCTTTCGCGTATTGTTGCCAGGTTTCCGATGTCTTGCAGGAGGTATCGCCGCCTTCGTTTGACTCTTGGCCGTCATAGCATTGCCAATAAGCGTTGCGGAATTTATTGTTCGTACCGGTAAAACGGCAAGTCCCTTCGTAAGCCACTTTCACTTTTTTCTGTTTTTCCGACACACAACGGTTGCTATAAGTATTATTATCAACGCCGCAGACCGGGTTGTATTCTTGTGTACAAACTAAAGTCAGAGGAATAACGCATTTCGGCGGGGTGGCGCAGCCGTTAGCGTCTTTGCCTCCCACCATCTTTCCTCCTTTAGCTAGACACTCTTTTTCTACTTCCGGAGAAACTGTGGTATATTCACGGCATCCTTGAATATCTATCTTTTTGGTAAAAGTATTATTATTTTCATTAGATTCAATGATATTGTTATTGCTATCAACAGTAGCCATCAGATAATGAAGCCCTGCTAAAACGCCGAAATCAATATATCCGGATGCTCCGATATTCAATATGCCGCTTTCATTGACTATTTTGGAAATTTCCAATTCACCAGTGCTTGATAACTTACCGTAGTCATCCGCTAAATTAATTTTGAATTGCCCCGGTGCGGCGGCGGTTCCGATATTGGAATAGGTTATTCTTATTTTATTGTCTACGGCCGCGATATCAGAAATGGTTAAATCTGGTTGGCCTAGGTAAGAACTGCCAGAACCACCGCCGGAAGTAGAGCCGCCAACAGTAGAACTGCCGGAAGAATTAGTTGTATTGTTTGGGGTCGTGGTAGCACTATTACTGCTAACAGGCGCTGCAACGATAGCGATAGTTTGATTTAAGGTATTATTGTTCTCATTGGATTCAGTAACGCTGTTTTCGGAATCAATAGTGATGCTAATGAGATGGCTACCCACGGTACTTAAGATAATAGCATTACTAATTTTAGCACTGGTGCTGCTAGCTAAAGCACTGCTGACGGCTAAGTGGGAATTTAAAACACTGTCTACATACACATTGATGTAAAAAGGATTATTTACGGCCGCTTCTCCGGTATTGGAAAAATTCGCTTGAGCATAAAAGGACTGACCTGCTTGCGGGTTGCCTGATAAGATAGCAGTGCTATTCTGCATTAGAGTTATAGTATTAACTACTAAATCTGGGTATGTCGGCGGTGGCGTTGGCGCCGGGCTGGCAATAACCGTGATAGTACTATTTTGGAAGGTAACCGGAATTGCCCCGTCATTTAACCGGGTTTTAGAATCAACGGTTAGTGTGTAACTGCCTGCGGCAGTCCCGGCTGGCACTAACAGACGAAAAGTGACTAAATTAAGCGATCCGCTAACTGCATAGGCGGAAGCAGCGGAAGATAAAACGCCGTTGCCGGCATAATCAGCAACATTCTCATTGGTGACGATCGTAAATCCGGCAGTATCGCTTGTAAGAGCCATACTATCGGACACATAATCTAGTTGTTCCGGCCAAGTTACTCCAATCCGAAATCCTACCATATCAGTTACTCCCGCTAAACTTACCGCAACGGTAGCTTGCTCGCCGGCAATGACAGTGGCATTAGATAAACTAATTACTGCGCCATTGGCTCCGACATTAAGCGGCATAAACACGCCCCAAGCCAAGACGAAAATTAACGCGCCCAAAAAAAATTTTTTGAACATAAATTTGATTTTATTAAATTAAGATATAATAAATTTATGGATTGAAACATTCTTATTTTTTAATTTTTACTTCTTACTTCTTTTATTCCACCTTCCCCTGCCCTTTGCCTAATTCGTCGTCTTCCAGATTAGTCGTTTTGGCTTTGGCGGTAAAAACAATAACGCCGCCGGTTTGTTTGTCTTTGGCTTCTACGCGCGCTTGGTTTAGCAAAGGCAAAACTTTATTTTTAGCGCTTGCGGGCGGCGTAAGACTGATGACAAAATCCAACAGCGCCGGCTGCGCCACCGCATCCCATTCGTTTATTTTCCAGCTGACTGTTCTTTGCTCATTATTATAAATTGCATTGCCGATGCCGCTGGCGAAATTATTTTCCCAAGCGACATTGTTTGGCAAGGCGGCCGTAACTTCAATGTTTTCCAAATCGTGCAAGCTGTTAGTCAAAATCCAATAAACATGCCAGCTGGTTTTTTGCCCGACTTTAGGCGGCAGCGGCCCTTCGCCGACGGCGATATTTTGGCGGTCAAAATATCTCACCTCGTTATTAAATTGCAGGTCGCTGTTCACCGCGTTGACAATCTGCGCGCTGGGGTTGTCGGCCTTATTAAGGGCGCTGTCAATACTGTAATCCAGCGCGGTGCGGATTTTAACGTCGGCGCTCGGCAGATCTTTTATCT
Source organism: Candidatus Falkowbacteria bacterium CG10_big_fil_rev_8_21_14_0_10_44_15 (assembly GCA_002773575.1). Taxonomy (GTDB): domain Bacteria; phylum Patescibacteriota; class Patescibacteriia; order Patescibacteriales; family XYC2-FULL-47-12; genus 2-12-FULL-45-10. The sequence continues at coordinate 12,034 of PFAT01000016.1, read as the reverse complement.
GCTCCCGTCCCTTTATTTTAACGGCGAAGCCAAAGCTATCTTCCTCATTGGGCTTTACTGCCGCTAAATTCCTGATCTGCTCCTTAGTCCAGATTATCGCCCCCTCTTTTACCTCCCCTTTTTGTTCGTCTTGCAATGTCTGCCAATCAACCAAAGAAGAATCAATCGTCGCCATAATAATAATATTTTTTAAAGTGGCCTCGCTGGTATTTTTATAATGCACGACGTAATTTAAAGTGTCGTTGAAGTTTACCGGCTTATCCGCCGTCGCGCCGTTGACCGTTAAACTCAAATTCAAAGCTCCTGCCGCCACTAGCGGCGACCATTCATATTCATAA